>NZ_JAFIBW010000001.1:1200000-1500000 GCF_017833295.1 Methylobacterium sp. PvR107 | reverse complement strand
CCCGCACGAGGCCGGCGACCACCACAGGTGAGATCGCCGCCGCTTCCGGCGCAGAGGTCTCGGCGAGCGGCACGGCCCCCGCGCGAACCGCACCCGGCCGCGCTTCGAGGGGTCCCGTCGCGTCGAGAAGATCGCGGATGTCGAACGCGCTCATCGATTGGCTCCCCCCGCGCCGCTCTGCGGTTGCTTCACCTGCAGCTTGGCACGGAGCGTTGTCGGAAGACTTAAGGGCGAGCCGACCGCCGCGCATTCAGCGCGGCGTGCGGAGCGGTGGCGATCACGTTCCCGCCACCGGGCTCAGGCGGTCCGCGGCCCGGCGATCCCGCGATGCGCGGCGCTGCGGTGGCCCGACCGAGCCTGGAACGCCGCCGCGTAGCCGGAGACGACCTCGCTGCCCATCCGCTCCAGGGAGAAACGCTGCCGGATCGACTCGCTGAGACCACCGACCTTGGCGGCAAGCCTCTCGGGCGCGTCGTCCAGCACCGTCCGGATGCCGGATGCGAGCGCCTCCGAATCCCGGGCGGGGACGAGATCGTGCGCGGCCGGGCCGAAGATTTCCGGAATGCCACCGACCCGCGTGGCGACGAGGGGCTGGGCCGCAGCAGCGGCTTCCAGGACAACGTAGGGCAGCGATTCCGCGAGCGACGGGACGACTAGGATGCGCCCCCGCGCCAGCACGGAACGGATCGCCTGCGGAGGCTCGAAGGAGACCGCGCCGGTAAGCCCGAGGCGCGCGACCGTCTCGCGCAGGATCTCGGCGTCCGGACCCGAGCCGACCAAAAGCAGACGCAGCGCCCGGCCCTCGGCCCGCAACCGAACCAGAGCCTCGAGCAGGTAGGGCAGGCCCTTGGCCTCCCGCAATTCGCCGACATACAGCAGGTCGAACGGATCCTTCACCCGTTCAACCGGTTCGAATTCGGCCTCCGAGATGCCGTTGTGAACGATTCGCGTCACACGCTCGGGGCCGCCCACGAAGGCCCTGTGCCGACCAGCGACGTACTCGCTTTCGAACAGAAAGGCGTCCGTACGTCGGGCGAGCACGCCTTCGGCGCCCATGTAGAGGCGATGGAGCAGGCTGCCGGGCCGGTAATTGTAGCTGCCGCCGTGCGGGGTATAGGCACGGATCGTCGAGCCGGCTGCGGCGAGCCGAGCATAGGCACCGCCCTTCGCGCCGTGTCCGTGCAGGACGTCAGCGCCCACCTCTGCGGCCCGCTTCCCGACCGTGCGGAGACAGGCCCAGTCCGTCAGGTGCGGATTGCGCTGCATCGGGATCCGGATCAGGCCGAGTTCGAGGCTGGGCATCAGCTCCGCAAGGGCGCGCGCGCCGCGCTCACCGCCGGTGGTCGAGTCGCACACGATGCCGACGGCGTGCCCCGATCCCGCCTGGAGACGGGCAAGATCGACGACGTGCCGGAACAATCCGCCGACGGGCGCCCGGAACACGTGGAGAATTCGATAACGCTGCGTGCTGCGGGCGTCGTTCGTTGTGGGTTCCACGTTGTCGCTCCCGGCACGATCGCTCCTGAGAACAATGCGCCACCGGATGTCGATGAGGACTTAAAGGAAAACGGATCGCTTCGACCTTTTCCTCGGAACGGTAACCGGAATTCTACCGGACGAATTTCAATTTACGCCACAGACATTCCGTTCAGGCTGGCCCAGATGGTTCCGTAATGGCAAGCCGTCGCAGCCAGCACGAAGCCATGCCAGATCGCGTTCTGGAACGGCAGCGTCCGCCAGACATGGAACAGTACGCCGACCGAGTAGAGCGCTCCACCGATCGCCAGCAGCCACAGAGCCGTCGGCTGAAGCGCCGCGATAACGGATTCATAAGCGAAGAGGCCGCTCCAGCCGAGCACCAGGTAGAGCCCGATCGAGAGGCGATCGAAGCGGCCCGGGAGGAGCAGCTTCACGACGATGCCGACGAGGGCCACGGCCCAGATCATCGCCAGCAGCGCGTAGGCGCGGGGTCCCGATCCGACGAGGGCGACGAGCGGCGTGTAGGTGCCGGCGATCATCAGGTAGATCAGAGCGTGGTCGGCGCGGCGCAGCAGCCACTTGCGCGGGCTGACCGGGTAGAGGTTGTAGAGCGCTGAAACGCCGAGCATCAGCACGAGCGCGGTGGCGTAGACCACGACCGCAGCCCGCTCGCCGAGACCGAGATGCGCCGTGACCGCCGTGGCCACGAGCGCCACCGCACCCGCGAGGCCGAGCACGACGCCCAGCCCGTGTATCACGCCGTCGGCCACGATCTCCCGGGGCGTGTAGTGCCAGGTCAGGGAGAGTGGCCGCCCATCATCCGCGAGAGACATCTTGAAGCCTCCTGCAACGCGTGCAGCTTAAGGCCTGAGAAGTCTTGATCGTTCCATGCGCGGAATGCGGAGATGGAGTTTTCCCAGAGTTTCTGTCCTTTGGGTAAAAGTCTCGTGCGACGCAACGTCTCTGCTGCGCCGCACGAAAGCCTAGATGCCCCGCACGGCCAAACCTTCGAACCCGAGCGGCAGCCCGGCCGCGGCGGGCTGAACCCGCCCGCTTCCGCGGCTGAGGCAGGCGTGAACGGTGGCCATCGTCAGGATCGCCATCGCGAGGATCTGATGGGCGAGGGCCGCCCAGAGCGGCACGGCGAGCAGAAGCGTTGCGATCCCGAGGGCGGCCTGCGCCAGCGCCAGGACCGCCACGCCCGTCGCCCGGCGGGCCATGCCGCCCGGGCCCGCCAACCGAGCATCGATCGCGTGCACGATCGCGACGAGGATGACGAGATAGGCCGTCATCCGGTGGTCGAACTGCACCAGCGCGTGATTGTCGACGAAGTTCTCGATCCACGGACGGATGGCGAACAGGCTGTCCATCGGCGGCACCAGATTGCCGTCCATCGTCGGCCACGTGTTGTAGACGAGGCCTGCATGCGATCCTGCCACGAGTCCGCCCAGGAAGATCTGCAGCAGGATCAGGACCGGCAGCAGCGCGGCGGAGGCGCGGAGGCGCGGCGCGGCCGGCGCCAGGACGCCGCCGCGCTCGCCGGCCGCGAGCCAGACGAGGCCGGCCAGGATCAGGCTGGCGGTCGTCAGATGCAGGGCGAGCTTGATCGGCGCCACCGCGGTCATGCCGGGCTGGAGACCTGACGCGACCATGATCCAGCCGATCGCGCCCTGCAATCCGCCGAGCACGCCGAGGCCGATCAGGCCGAGGCCGAGGCGCCGGCTGATCCGACCCTGCCACCAGAACACGATCAGCGGCAGGAAGAACACGAGGCCGATCAGCCGGCCGAGCAGGCGGTGGCCCCACTCCCAGCCGTAGAGCACTTTGAAGGCGGAGAGGCCGATCCCCTGGTTGAGGATGCTGTATTGCGGCGTGTCCTTGTACTTGGCGAATTCGGCGGCCCAATTCGCCTCCGAAAGCGGCGGGATGGCCCCCGTGACGGGACGCCACTCGGTGATCGACAGGCCCGACCCGGTCAGACGCGTGGCTCCGCCCACCGCCACCATGGCGACCACGAGAGCCGCGACGATGTAGAGCCAGGTCCGCACCGCCCCCGATCGCTGATCGCCTGCGCCTCTCATGACCATCCGGAATCCTTTTGCGGATACCGGGACGCCCCGGCCGCAACGCCCCGGTTAGGGGATGCGCGCCGCGCCAGCAACGTCAACGGCGCCGCAGCCCGCGGCAGCGGGCGCGTTGCCAACCGGGCTGCGGAACGATAGCCGTCGAGCCTCAGCGCCGCCGCGCCGGTCGCGAGATTCCGGAACCTGCCATGCGCCGCCGCACCCGTACCCTCATCGGCACCCTCGCGATCCTGGCCTTCGTCTGCCTCTACGGGCCCCTGGCGATGGCGCTGGCCGACAGCCGGATCTCCGAGACACCGGCGGCCGTTCAGGCGCTGCTTTACTCGATCCTGGGGATCGCCTGGATCTTCCCGCTGATGCCGCTGATCCGGTGGATGGAGCGGCCGGATCGCTGAGCCGGACAACTCGATTTTGCCGCACTCAGGCGCCACAAGGCTGTCGGTCCGCCTCCGAGACCTTTCCCCGTGTACCGCCGCTCCATGCGCCTCAAGCCACTGGCTGCCCTCGTCGTGCTGCTCGCACCCCTGCCGGCCCTGGCGCAGGGCACGCCCCGTTCGATCGGTGAGTGCGAGAGGCTGAAGAACGACCTCGCCTACAACCAGTGCCTCGCGATGTTCGGCCCGGCCGCCAAGAACGTGGCTGGCGGCTACGCCTCGGCGGATTTCGCCGCGGCACCTGCCGTGTCAACCGCAGCGACACCCGCTGCCGCGATGGCGGAGCCGATCCCGCAGATCGACGAGGCAGCCGAGACGAGCACGTCCGGCCGGCGGCGCTACCGCTCGCATCGCGGCCGGCAATACGCCTCGTTCTCCACGGGCTACCGGCATCGGCGCCGTCGGTAACGGGGGCGGCACGCCTCAGGCGACGTTCAGGCGCCGGCCGCGGTTCCACGCCAGAAACGGCACACCGGACAAGAGGCCCGCCAGCGCCGCGCGCGTCTGATGACACCCGTTCACCGACACACGCGGCAGAGCGTGCAGGTGACCGGCATGCGCGGCGAAGAGATGGCCCGGCCGGGTGGTCACCGCTGTCGCGAAGCCCAGGTCCCGGGCCAGCACGAATTCCCGCGGCCCGGCCGAACCCGGATCCCCGACCGGAAACGACAGGTGCCGCACGGACCGTCCCAGCTCCATCTCGATGCGGGCACGGCCGTCGGCGATTTCCCGCGCGGCGGTCTCGGCCTCGTGCTTGGCCAGCATCGGGTGGCTGACCGTGTGGGCACCGATCGTGACGGCCGGATCGCGCGCCAGATCGCGCAGTTCCGTCCAGGACAGGCATAGCTCGGATGCGACGCTGCCCGGCGGGAAACCGGCCTGGTGGCAGAGGTCGGCGATGCGCTCGAGGAGGTCGGCCTCGCTACCCCGGCGCAGATCGCGGTAGATCGCGTCGAAGGCGAGCGCCTTCTCCTCCGGGCTCCGCGCCGAAAGATCCACCGCGCGCGACCCGATCCCGATCCGCACGTGATCAAGACGCGCGATGGCCCGCTCCAACTCGATCCACCACAGGCGCCCGCTCTGGTCCGCGAAGGCGCTGGTCACGAACAGGGTCCACGGCACGCCGTGGCGCGCGAGCACCGGACGCGCGTGCTCGACATTGTCGCGATAGCCGTCGTCGAACGTCAGCACAGCGAAGGGAGGCCCGTAATCCGGCTCGGCGAGACGCTCCGGCACGGCGTCGAGGCCGATCACCTCGAAGCCGCGCGCGTCGAGCTCGCGCAGGGTCAGGTCGAGGAAATCGGGTGTGATGCCGAGCAGCCGATTGGGCGCGAAGGCCGGAGCCGGGTCGGGGCTGACATGATGGAACGTCAGGATCAGGCCGAGACCGCGGGCTGCCGGGGACAGCCACCGATCCGCCCCGAGGGCCTGGATGGTGCGGAACCCGGTCGCGAAGACCCGATGCTTGGTACGCGCCGACAGCATGGTCCTGAACCGATCGGGCGGAGCGGCCCGGATCCGCGAAGCCTTGGCGCAGCGCAGTAAAGAAACCCGAAATCACCGCTGGGCCGCGCTTCTTGCCGGAAGGAGTTATTAGCCAAAGGGCCATTTATTCGAGCCTTGCACTTCTTGAAACCGGCTTCCTCGGCTCGAGGTCACGGCCTGTTCAGCGCAGCCCGCGCAGGATCCAGGCGCGACAATGGATCGTGGATGGATCGTGCGCGGTCCGACAAGGGATCGGCACCATGGCGGTCGGCGTCCAGGCGACGGGAACGGGCATGCGCGAGGCGCGAACGGGCGGCGCGCTGCTCGCCGAGATCATCCCCGATCTGGCAGCGGCCGAGGCGCTCTGGCGCCGCCTCGAAACCGATCCGGCCAGTCTCCAGACGCCTTACCAACGGTTCGACTGGACGAGCGCCTATCTTCGCGGGACCGGACAGCTCGACACGGCGCGCGTCGCGGTCCTGCGCGACGCGGCCGGCCGGGCGCGGATCCTCCTGCCACTGACGTTGCAGCGCAGGCTCGGTGTCTGCGTGGCGCAAACCGTCGGCGACACGCACGCGAACTACCACATGCCGCTGTTCGCGACCCGCGACGCGGCGGCGATCCCGCAGGATGAGATCGTCACGGCCTTGATCCGAGCCGGACGGCAAGCCGGCATCGATGTCTATGCCCTGCGGCATCAGCCCCGCATGTGGGAGGCTGTGGCCAATCCGTTGGCGGTTGGGGCCGAGCCGGAGGCGAGCGACGCGTACGGGCTGATGCTCGGACCCGATCCGGAAGCCACTGTCCGCCGCGTTTTCAGCGCCGATGCCCGCAAGAAGTTGCGCTCGAAGGAGAAGCGCCTCGTCGAGACCAAAGGCGCGGTCGTGTATCGACGTGCCGAGACGGCCGAGGAGGCAGCTCGCTTTCTGGCGGCGTTCTACGCCCAGAAAGCGGCACGGTTCGGCGGGATGGGCATCGCCGATCCCTACGCCGACCCGTCGATCCAGGCCTTTCTGGCGGCAGCTGCGTCCGGTGCGCACCCGGCGATCGAAGTTCATGCGCTGTGCCTGGCCGAGAGCGGCCGGGTGCTCGCGACTTTCGGGGGCGCCGTGAACGACAGACGGTTCAGCGGCATGATGACAGCGTTCGATGCCGATCCGGAGATTGCCCGATGCAGTCCGGGCGACCTGCTTCTGCAGCATCTGGTGCGCGATCAGACGGCGCGCGGCCGGCAGGGCTTCGATCTCGGCGTTGGCGAGGCCCGGTACAAGGCCAGCATCTGCGACGAGACGATCAGCCTCATGGAGTCGATGATACCCGTCACCCTCGTCGGGCGAACCTACGCCGCCGCGCGGCAGAGCCTCACGCGCACGAAGCGTCGGATCAAGCGCGACCCGCGGCTATACGCGGCCGTCCAGCGCCTGCGGTCCCTGCGGCGGTCCTGAAAGCCGCGATTGCAGATGCCGGGAAAGGGCTCCGTGCAAGACCTCCCGGAAGTCGTCGCCGATCGTATTCAAGACGGTCGACGGCAGCACCCAGGTCGTGGCGTCCGGTAGGGCCTTCCCACCCTCGACCACATCCTGCGGTGCGGGCAGGCAGCAGCCGCGTCGAAGGCGGCCGGCGGCCAGCCAAGCGATCCCTGAATCCCTCCTTCGAGGCCCGCGGGCGCGGGCACCTCAGGATGAGGCCAGGGATGGGACATGGCCTGGCCGGCGCGGCTCTCGACGGGCTGCCCGTTCCGTCCGGCGCCGCAAGCGAGCCCGGATTTGACGTGCACGGCGGGAGCGATGCCGCGTCGGCCCGATTCAGGGATCGTGCGACACTGATCGCACCGCGTGCCACATGCCTGACGGGGGGATCGCACGACCGGCGCGCGATCTGCCCACTCTAGGCGGCGTTGAGGCGCAGTTCGGCCCGCGGATCGTCGGCGGCCACGTCCTGCGCTGCGGGACGATCCTGGGCCACCAGGATCTGCCCGGCGCCGGCCTCATCGGCGATGGCGTAGAGATCGCCCAGGACCGGATCCTCGGCCGAGGCATTCGAGGCGATGACCACGCTGTCCATGTAGCCGGCAACGAGTTCCAGCAGATCGACGGCGCCCGGAGCGGCGTGGATTTGGCAGACGACCCAGTCATAGGCCTCCGCCATGGCCTCGAAGGTCAGCGCCAGGGCATCGGGTTCCTCGAAGAGCACCGCCATGGCGCGTTCCCCGGCCTCGATGCGGTGGATGCCCCTGTCGCGCCGCGCCTGAATGACATCGAGGAAGGCGGCCTCTCCGGCGACGAGGTCACTGAAGCCGCGCTTCGGATCCGCGCCGGCCGGTCTGTTCAGATCGACCGCGACGAGGCTGCCGGCCTCGCCGAAGGCCCGGATCAGGGCGTCGGGGAGCCCCTGCGCCCCACGCATCTCCTCGGTCTCCATGATCAGGATCAGGCGACCGGAGCGCGCTTCCTCGCGCCGCGGACCGGACGTGATCCGCCCGACCAGCGGGGCCAGGTCGAAGCCGGCCGCGGGAGGAGCGGGCGCTTTCGGATGCGCCGCGGTGGCCTGGCTGCCGTCCGCCTTCCCCGACCAGCGCGCCAGCGGCATTGCCTCCGGGAACGCGAAGTCCGGGCGCTCCATGACCGGCTCCCGCCGCGCATGGTCTTCCGAGGGTTCGAAAGCGCCGTCGCGGCCGACCGCGTTGCGAGCCGACTCGGCCAGCAGGGCGCGGGCGAGGACGCCGCCAGCCGCGAGCATGAGGGTCAGCAGCGTGGCGAAGCCGATAATCGGCAGCTTCTTCGGGAAGGACGGCAGCTCCGGGGTCACCGCCCGCGACACGATGCGGGCATCGGCCGGCGTGGCGCTCTCGCCGTCGCGCGCCGCCGCCTCGCGGTAGCGCGACAGATAGGATTCGAGCTGATCACGCTGGGCCTTGGCCTCGCGCTCGAGCGCGCGGAGCTGGATCTCGTTGGCGTTGCCGCGCACGACAACCTCCTGCTGACCGTCCACGGCAGCCTGGAGGCTCTCGACCCGGGCACCGGCGATCTTCGCGTCGTTGTCCATCGTGCGCACGACGCGCTCGGCGGACGCCTTGATCTGCGCGTCGAGATCCTCGAGCTGCGCGTTCAGCTCCTTGATGCGCGGGTGGGCCGGCAGCAGCGTGCGCGACTCCAGGGCGAGCTGCGCGCGCACCGAGATTCGGTTCTCGACGATGCGCCGGATCACCTCGTTGTTGGCGACATCCGGGATCTCGAAGGCGCGTCCATCCTTGATCAGGTCCTTGATGGCCTTCACCTTGCCGGCGAGATCGGCCTTGAGGATCCGCGCCGTGGAGAGCTGGCTGGACAGCTCCCCGAGCTGCTGGCCGGTCAGCGGCCGACCGGTCGAACCGGTGCTGCCCACGAGGCCGTTCTTGGCGCGGAACGTCTCAACCTTCGCCTCAGCCTCGGCCACGCGCTTGCGCAACCCGTCGATGTTGCCGCCGAGCCACGTCGAGGCATACCGGGCGGTATCGACCTTATCGGCCTCGAGCGAGCCGATATAGAGCTGGGCGATGGTGTTGGCGCCGTCCGCGGCGAGCTTCGCATCCTTCGACCGGAACTCGATGGCCAGGATGCGTGACTTGCCGGCAGGGTAGACCAGAAGATGGTCGAAATAGGCGTCGAGGACACGGTCCTCGGCCGGACGGTCGAGGGGATTGGCGCCGACGCCGAGCATCATCATGACACGCTTCACCGGCCCGATGCTGTCAGCGCCCGGATCGAATTCCGGATTGCCGACCAGCTTCAGGCGGCGGATCGCCTCCCGGGCGAGGTCGCGCGACATCACCACCTGAACCTGGCTCGCCACCGCCTGCTCGTCGATCGGCGCCAGCTGCTCGCCGCGCTCCTGCGTCGTGCGGGCGAAGGCCGGATCGCGGCTCTCGAGGAGCAGCTTCGATTCGCCGGTGTAGCGCGGGCTCACGACATTGACGAAGACGCTGGCCCCCAGGGCCACCACGAGGGTCGGTCCCAGGATCCATCCGATCGAGCGGCGCAGGACGCGCGGCACCTGAGCGAGGCTCAGACCTTCCTCCGCGCCGGGCTGCGCCCCCGGAACGACGTGGATCGAGCGTTGACGGATACGGGACATGCGGACGCTCTGGACACGGAGGCAGGCCGGGCGGCCATCGAAGCCATCCGCCGCTATTAGTGGATGTTAAGGTTGCTCAAGAGTTAAGGCGCCACTCGGACGACCCGATGCGGTCGAGGCCGGCGGCTTGATCAAGTTTCATTAACCTTAACGTCCTACACCACGCTTCAACTGCATCCATGACGGCGATGGTGATGAACCGGCGCGCTCTGCTCCTCACACTCGGCACGACCCTGGCGCTCGGCGGCTGCCTGCGCCCGACCTTCCGCACCGATGAACTCGACGCCACTGGCACCGGGTCCATCGCCGCGCGCTACACGCTAGCTGCCGGCGACAAGCTGCGCGTCATCGTCTTCGGGCAGGACAACCTGTCGAACATCTACGCGGTCGACGGCGCGGGACGCATCGCGATGCCGCTGATCGGCACCGTTCAGGTCGGCGGACAGACAACCGGTCAGGCCGCGAAGGCGATCGAGGCCAAGCTGGCCTCCGGCTTCGTCAGGGAGCCGCACGTGACCGTGGAGGTCGACGGCTACCGGCCGTTCTACATCCTCGGGGAGGTGACCACCTCCGGCCAATACCCGTTCGTGAACGGCATGACCGTGGAGACCGCGGTCGCGATCGCAGCGGGTTTCGGGCCGCGGGCGGCCAGGGACTACGCCGTCCTGACCCGCGATACGAGCGGAAACCTCGCCTCCGGCATCGTGCCGATGACCTACCCGGTCCGCCCGGGCGACACGATCGTCATCAAGGAGCGGTTCTTCTGAGCGACGCCCGGTCGGATCACTGCGCGCTCTGCCACGGGTTGATCACCCGCATCGCCGTCTTCTCGGTGGGGATCGGCGTCGCGACCGGTGCCGCGACCTTGCTCGCCTGTGCCACCATGCGGCGGGCCACCTGAGACGGCGTCGCGCCGATCGGCGTGAACAGACCGGCCAGGACCTTCCGGGTTCCCTTGCTGACGTAGCGCGAGGTCTGGACCGGCTCGAAATCCCGGATCGCGTGACGCCTGTCGGGATCGCCGGTGAACACCCGGGCGCCGGAATTCAGCACCACGATATCGCCGGGCCGCAGCGTCTCGTCCTTCAGCAAAGCTGCCGTGGCGCCCCCCTTCATGTCGATCGACACCTGCCGCGGGCTGGTGTCGGCCTCCTTGACATGGATGCGAACCGGCAATGCCGCGTAACGGGTCTGGAAGCGCCGCCGGGCTGCGCCGAGCCGCGGCGTGTAACGACGTCCGTAGGCGGGGGCATAGGCCGGGGCGTGCGACGGCACCGGCTGCGCCTCCTGCGCCTGCTGCGGAGCCGGTCGTGCGCCGAACAGCATTTCAAGAAAGCCAAGCTCGGCCGCCTCGGCGCGGATCGCGGACCCGGCCAGAAGCCCGGCAGCGGCGATGACAGCCAGCATGCTGCCCGTGCGTAGCCTCATAGCGTCCTCCGGATACGACGCCCGACGCGAGCATCCGACCTTCAACCGCAAGCTGCGCGATCGGGTTCCGGAATATTGGCGCTCTGCTGGGGCCGAAGAGATGTTGCGCCGACAGTCGGGTATTCGACAGCTCGGATCGTCGATCGATTGTGCTAGATCGGCAGCGTTGCGCGATCGATCCGCCTTAGGCTGGAGCTGATTGCTCGCCTTCGCCGATGCAGTCGAGGGCACGCTCGACGGCGCTGACGGCGTCGAGGAGATGCTGGACCGTGCGCTCCACCTCGAGCGCGGGACGGCCCATCGCGGCGGCGCGGGCGCTGACGTCCTCGAGCTGCTCGAGAAGATTCAGCATATCACCGGCTACGGTCACGACTTCGCAGCGGGCGAGCCGGGTGACGGGCGGGCGCGGTCGGAAGGGCAAGACGTTGCTCATTGCCGAGGGTTGTCGCCCGAAAAGGCCCGGATTCGCCAGAGGGGGAGAGCGCTGCTCAACACGATTGCCGGCCTCTATCCGCGGTTAAGCGCAGGCAAGGTGGATTTTCCGTGGCCGCTGCGCATCGGAGGCGGCAGAACGAATTTACGGTTGGCGGCCGCCCTTGACGGATCCTCCCGAGCCCTGACCATGCGGCGACGTCCCCAACTTTGGCACCGGCCGGGCGATATCAGTCCATCGTCGGACCCGGCACCTGTCAGGATCCAGAATGCGCTTCACCCTTCTCGCCCTTACCGTGCTGACGATCGGCGGCCTCGGCGCCTGCGCGACCGATGGCCCGGATTCCCGCAGCGGGCTTGCCGAGAGCTTCAACTTCGACAACTACCGGGCCTCCAGCAACACCAACGGCACTCAGACCCGCCGCGACGTGAACCGCGCCTACACGCAGCCGAGCCTGCCGACGATCGGCAACCGCGGCATGTGAGCGAGGACCGGCGGGCGCCTCACCGCTTGGCGAGGGCGTCCGCGAAGGTCGTGATGCGGTTCCGGGCGTAGACCGGCAGGCCGGCGCTGATCGAGTTTCCGGTGTTGAAGCTCGAATTGCCCATCAGCACCTGCGCGGGGAGCAGGTTCTTGAACACGGGCACGCGTGCGTACTCGGCCTTGCGGTCGAGGACGTCGCCCTTGATCGCCAGGGCCATGTATGTGGTGACCACCGTCTTGGTCGGATCGTTCGGCATCGGCTGGAACACGGCCAGGAACTTGCCGAAGCGCAGGATCTGGTTGACCCAGAAGATCGTCTGCTCCAGCCCGCCGGTCACCGAGGTGTCCACTTTGGTAAGCGCCTTCAGCGGCGCAGCCTGATCGGGCCCGAGCACCCTGAGCTCGCTCTGAAACGAGACGTACTCGGCGATCTTCTTGGCCGAGCCTTCCTCGAGCTTGTTGGCGAGCTTCACGCCGAGCGGCAGCTTGCCTTCGAGATCGTAGCGGGATTCGATGCAGGCGCCCGCGCCCTCGCACCACGGGCGGTCGGGGCGCTTGGCGAAGGAAGCGGCCGGGTCCTTGTTCGGCGTCACGTCATTTTCCGACACCGCGCGGTGCTTGATCGCCGGATCCATCTTCTGGACGAAGGCGAGGTTGGCGAAGGACGCGACGTCGATCGCCTCCGGCGGGCGCGGAACGATGAAGCGCCCCTCCGCCACGTAGATCTTGAGGGTCTCGTGCCGCGGCTTGGTCACGCCGTTCACCGTGACGGTATAGTCGGGTTCCTTGTAGCCGGGGTAGGGCGCGAGCGCGGCGGCTTCGGCCGGGCGGGCCTTCTGCCAGTCGAGATACGGAATCAGGCCGTTCTCCGGCGCGGTCGGGTTGTCGCGATGATCCGTGAACAGGATCTGGCCCGGCTTGATCGCCGCCGGATCAATCGCGGAGACCGAGGGCACCTCCTTGATCCGCTCGGATCCCGGTACCCCCGCCGTGCTGGCGGCCGGCGTCTGGGCGCAGACCGGAGTGGCGGCCACGAGGGCGAGGGCAAGGGCGGCAGGAAACTGCGTTCGCAACGGGGATCTCATCTCTCGGAGAGGGCGGTCAGTAGCCGGGGTCTTCGCCGAACAGGTAGTCCGGATCGCGCCGCCGCGGCCGACGCGCCTCGTCGTCCCCGAAGGGCGTGCGCGTGGTCTGGCCCGGCCAGGGCTTGTAGCTCTCCCTGTAGGGATCCTGGCCATAGGGGTCCAGATCACCCTGCGCGCGGCGGCTGCGCGGCGCCGCGGGACGCTCGCCGAACGGGTCGAGCAGATCGGGGCGCGACCGCTCACCGGTCATGTTGCCATACGCGTCGCCCGCGACGCTGGCCCCGTCCTCGGCACCGGTGAGGTCGCCATCCTCGGCATCGGGGCGCATGGCGTAGAGCGTCTCGCGCGGCACGAGGCGGTACTGCGTGTCGGCCATCTTGCCATCGCCGCTGGTGCGGAAATGCTCGAGGAAGCCGCCGCCCGCGACCCGGACGCCGCTGCGCGGATCGACGGCCATGTCGGCGATGAACGGCCGGGCCTCCGGGGAGGGGCCTCGCAACGGCGTCTTCGCGATGCCGTTGGCCCAGGCCGCCTGGAGAATCGTCGAGGCGATCGGGACAGAGACGTGTCCACCGGTCTGGCCGCGGCCGAGCGTCTTGCGGCTGCCGTCGGCATTGTCGTAGCCGACCCAGACCACGACGGTGATCTCGTTGGTCAGGCCCGCGAACCACGCGTCGTTCTCGTTCTCCGAAGTGCCGGTCTTGCCGGCCACGTAGGGCGAGAACTTTGCCAGCGCCGCCGCGGTGCCGTGCTGGGTCACGCCCTGAAGCATGGTCTTGAGCTGGTAGAAGGCCACGCGATCGGCCGAGCCGATGCGGACGGGCTCGCGGGCCGCGTGTGTGTAGAGCGCCTTCCCGTCCCGCTCGACGGATTCGAGGGCGTAAGGCGCCGGCCGCGCGCCCTCGTTGGCGACGGCCGCGTAGAAGCCCGCGAGGTCGAGCATCCGCACCGGCTGGGCCCCGAGAACGAAGGGGTAGTAGGGCTCGCACTCGGCGTAGATCTGCGCCTCCAGGGCGATATCGCAGACCCGCTTCAGGCTCGCCGGAGCCTTCGGAGCGATGCCGCCCTGAAGCAGGCGGGCGGTGACGAGGTTCTTCGAGAATTCGAGGCCCCGCCGCAGGGTCGTCGGCCCGGATCCGCCGCCCTCGTAGTTCTTCGGCGACCACGAATCGCCGGCCCCGCCGATTGGCGGCAGGGTGACGGGCGAGTCCATCACCAGGGTGTTGGGCTGAAGTCCAGCGTTGAGGGCGGCCAGATAGGTGAGCGGCTTCAGCGTCGAGCCGGGCTGGCGCACGGTCTGGGTGACGCGGTTGAGCTGGCTCAGCGGGTAGGAGAATCCGCCGGCCATCGCGAGGATCCGGCCTGTCTGGTTCTCCAGCACCAGCGCGGCGCCCTGGACGGTGGGCCGTACGCGGATCTGGGCCCGCACACCGCCCTTGGCACCGGTCAGCTTCACCCGCACGACGTCGTATTGCTGCAGCCGTCCGCGGGCGACGCCCGGATCGAGGCTGGCGATGCGGCCGTCGGCCAGCCCGACCCGGACCGCGCCGCGTCCCGCGTCCAGCACCACCGCCATCGGCCAGCGGACGTCGTAGAGCACCGGGCGCGCACTCTCGAGCGCGCGCAGCCATGCCGGCTTCGGCGCCGACGTCGCGGCGACCGCAGCCTTCTCGGCCCTCAGGGTCTTGGTGTCGGGCTTGATCGCGTCCGACCGCGCACCAGTGACGCTCGGCGCGGCCTGCGGCGATCCCTCCGGCGCGGGCGTCGCCGCCTGGATGCGCCGGACGCTGTCGGCGAGGTTGAGCTCTGGCCCCGTATAGCTCTGCCGCCCCGTGGCGCGCTCGTAATTCGCCAGTCCGTCCTGCAGCGCCTCCTCGACGGCCCGCTGCAACCCGGCATTGATCGTCGAGCGGACCGTCATCGAGCCGGAGGTGAGGGAATCCACCCCCGCGAACGTCCGGGCCTCCCGGTTGAGGAAGTCGACGAGGTAGAAGCCGGAATCGCGCCGCGCCGTCTCGATCGGCTTCAGGCCGAGATCGGCCTTGATGGCGGCGCTCATCTCGGCATCCGTGATCGTGCCGTCCTCCTTGAGCCTGGCCAGCACGTAGGCGCGCCGCTCCCGCGCCCGTTCAGGGTACTTGTCGGGGCTGTAGAAGTTCGGCCCCTTGGGCATGCCGGCGAGCAGCGCGGCTTCCGGCAGAGTCAATTGTCCGACCGGCTTCCCGAAATAGCTCTCCGCCGCCATCTCGATGCCGTAGGCTCCGCGCCCGAGATAGATGCCGTTGAGGTAAAGCCCGAGGATCTGCGGCTTGGTGAGGATGCGCTCCAGCCGCGACGCGACGATCATCTCGCGGATCTTGCGCTCGTAGGTGACGTCGTCGCCCACCGAGAGGTTCTTCACCACCTGCTGGGTGATGGTCGAGCCGCCCGCAGGCCGGCCCGGCGAGGCGAGATTGCCGATGAAGGCGCGGATCACGCCGCGCTCGTCGATGCCGTGATGGCTCTCGAACCGCTTGTCCTCGGCGGCGATGAAGGCCTTCTGCACCAGCGTCGGCACTGCGGTGATCGGCACGACGATCCGCCGGCCGTTCGGCTCCGAGGCCTCGGCGAAGGGCTTGCCGGCCCCGTCGAGGATCCGGGTCATGCCCGGCAGCGCCTTGTCGCGGAGGGCCTCTGCGCTCGGCAAATCCTTGGTGGCGTTGTCGTAGAACGCGATGACCGCTTTCGCGTCGAAGGGCGAGTTGGGCGGGTTCTCACCCTTGCAGAACTGCTTGTAGCTCGTGTTGAGCTCATTCAGATCCAGCCCGTGCAGGATCTTGGGCGCCGACGGCCCGGCGACGCTGGTCGGATCCTCCATCGCGGTGGTGATCAGCTCGTCGAGGTTGATATCCTCGATGTCGAAGGCCTTGCGCATGTGGGCGCAGCCGTCGCGCAGCAGGCGCACAACCTCGGGCCCGTCGGTGGCGGGATCGAACTGCGTCCGGACCGCGTCCGGCCGGGTCGTGACCTGGCTCAGCGTGAGGGCGGTCGCGAACAGCTTGATCAGGATGGCGTTCATGCAGGCCGGATTCGGGGGCGCAACGGGGCGGGCGCGGACCTTCCGGTCGCGCGCCTGAACAGGGCGTGCACAACGCGGCTGTTTTAAGGACGCGGCGAACGGCAACGCTTTCGCGGGGTCCTACGTTCGTCATGCGCGCAATCGCCGGGGGGCCCGCATGATCACCGACCTGTGGTACAAGAACGCCGTCATCTACTGCCTGTCCGTCGGCACCTTCATGGACGCCAACGGTGACGGGATCGGCGACTTCGCCGGGCTCGAGCGCCGCCTCGACTACATCCAGGGCCTGGGCGCCACCGCGGTGTGGCTTATGCCGTTCCAGCCTTCGCCCAAGAAGGACGGCGGCTACGACATCGCGGATTATTACGGCGTCGATCCGGATTACGGCTCGCTCGGCGATTTCGTCGCCTTCACCCATGCGGCCAAGCAGCGGGGGCTGCGCGTCCTCATCGACCTCGTGGTCAACCACACCTCAGACCAGCACCCCTGGTTCCAGTCGGCCCGGTCCGACCCGGATTCGCCGTTCCGCGATTGGTACGTCTGGTCGACGGAGCGTCCCGCCAGCGCCGACGAGGGTATGGTCTTCCCCGGCGTTCAGAAATCGACCTGGACCTACGACGCGAAGGCCAAGGCTTGGTACTTCCACCGCTTCTTCAACTTCCAGCCGGATCTGAACACCGCCAATCCCGAGGTGATGGCCGAGATTCTGAAGATCATGGGCTTCTGGATCCAGCTCGGCGTCTCCGGCTTCCGCATGGATGCGGTTCCGTTCGTGATCGCCGAGAAGGGCGCCGATGTCGGAGGCAAGCCGCGCGAGCAGTTCGAGATGCTGCGCGACCTGCGCGAGTTCCTCCAATGGCGCCAGGGCGACGCCATCATCCTGGCCGAGGCCAACATCCTGCCGAAGCAGGATCTCGACTATTTCGGCGACGACGCCGACCGCATGCACATGATGTTCAACTTCCAAGTGAACCAAGGGACGTTCTACGCCCTGGCGGCGCATGATGCCCGGCCGCTCGTCAAGGCGATCGAGAAGACGAAGCCGCGCCCGCTCTCGTGCCAGTGGGGCATCTTCCTGCGCAATCACGACGAGCTCGATCTGGGGCGGCTCACCGAGGCGCAGCAGCGGGCCGTGTTCGCAGAGTTCGGACCGGAAAAGCACATGCAGCTCTACGACCGGGGTATCCGCCGCCGCTTCGCCCCGATGCTGGCGGGCGACCCGCGCCGCATCCGGATGGCCTACTCGCTGATGTTCACCCTGCCGGGGACGCCGGTGCTGCGCTACGGCGACGAGATCGGCATGGGCGACGATCTCGCGCTGAAGGAGCGTGACTGCGCCCGCACGCCGATGCAGTGGACCGGCGAGCGCCAGGGCGGCTTCTCGCAGGCCGACACAACCGTGCTCCCGGTGATCGACCATGGCCCCTACGGTCATGCCCATGTCAACGTCGCCGACCAGCGTCACGAGCGGGACTCGCTGCTCAACTGGATGCAGAGCATCATCCGGCAACGCAAGGAGACCCCGGAGATCGGCTGGGGCGACGTCGTCGCCATCCCGACGGGCAAGAATTCGGTGCTGGCATTGCGCTACGAATGGCGCGGCAACGCCGTGCTTTGCGTGCACAATCTTGCGGCGGAGCCTCTGGAGATTGCCCTGGCATCCGGCAGCGACGATCCGAAGCACGACGTACTGGTCGATGTCCTCACCGGATCACGCAGCGAGGTGGGAGACGACGGCACGCATTGCCTGTTCCTGGAGGGCTACGGCTACCATTGGTTCCGCATCGGCGGGCTCGACGCGCTGCTGAAGCGGCGACCGGCGTGAGTGATGCCGGTTTTCGCCTCGCGCCCGGCCGCCCGAGCCGGTAGGACATGCCGGAGCGAGGTAGGACATGGCCCGGACGAAGCATTATCCCGCGGACGCCACGATCGCCGATATCCTGCCGGATCTCGCCGACAGCGAAGCCTATCTGCGCCAGGTTCTGATCACGATGCGGATGTGCCAGAAGCATTACGGAGACGCCTGGGTGCGGATCGGCGTGACCGGTCGATCGCCGCGGCCGTCCTACCGGATCGAACGGCCGGACGAGACGGCCCCGGGTGACGATGCATTCGAGGCCGGCAGGGCCCTGTTCGGCGCCTATGGCGGACGGTCCCACGACCGGTTCACGCAGGTCAACACCGCGGAGACCCGGTGGAGCAGGCGGGCGCTCGGCATGGCCGAGATGCTGGCGCTTCACGATGGCCTGCGCCGCCCCAGGGGCGATGCGGCCTGAGCGGGCCGCACAGGGTGCCGCCCGCCCGCGTTCTGCGCTAGAATCCGCCTGAAGGCGTCCCGAGCGGCGCCGCCAACCCGCGGAACGACATGCCAGGTACGCCCCGCGCCGGGATCATCCCGGTCACACCCTTCCAGCAGAACTGCACCCTGATCTGGGACGACGCCACCAAGGTCGGCGCCGTGGTCGATCCCGGTGGCGATCTGAACCGGATCGAGGCGGCGATCCGCGAGCAGGGCGTGCAGGTCGAGAAGATACTGCTGACCCACGGCCATGTGGATCACGCGGCCGGGGCTGACGAGCTGCGCGAGCGCCTCGGCGTGCCGATCGAAGGTCCGCATCAAGCCGACAAGTTCCTGCTCGATTCGCTGCCCGAGACGGCGGCGAATTACGGCCTGGGCGAAGCCCGGGCGGTGACGCCGGACCGCTGGCTCGACGAGGGCGATGCGGTTACCGTGGGCGGTCTCGGTTTCGACATCCTTCATTGCCCGGGCCACTCGCCCGGAAGCGTCGTGTTCGTGAGCCGGGACGCGCGCTTCGCCCTGGTCGGCGACGTGGTGTTCAAGGGCTCGGTCGGCCGTACGGACCTGCCCGGCGGCAATCACGAGCAGCTGATCCGGGCGATCAAGGAGAAGGTCCTGCCGCTCGGCGACGACATCGCCTTCATCCCGGGCCACGGCCCGACCAGCACGCTCGGCGAGGAGCGCGCCACGAACCCGTTCCTGCAGGATTGAGGACCATGGACAAGCGCCGCATCGGCCGCTCCGACCTGACGGTCGCGCCCTTCTGCCTCGGCGGCAATGTGTTCGGCTGGACCGCCGACGAGACGACCTCGTTCGCGATCCTCGACCGGTTCGTGGAGCGTGGCTTCGACTTCATCGACACCGCCGACGTCTATTCGCGCTGGGTGCCCGGCCATGTCGGCGGCGAATCCGAGACGGTGATCGGCCGCTGGCTCTCGGCGCGGCCGGGCGCACGGGACCGGATCGTGCTCGCCACCAAGGTCGGCATGGATCTGGGCGAGGCCGGCAAGGGCCTGTCCGGCCGGCACATCGAGCGGGCCTGCGAAGCCTCCCTGCGGCGCCTGCAGACCGACAGGATCGACCTTTACCAGTCCCATGTCGACGATGCCGAGGTCCCGCTGGAGGAGACCCTGCGGGCCCACGAGCGCCTGATCGCCGCCGGGAAGGTCCGGGTCATCGGCGCCTCGAACTACAGCGCGGCGCGGCTCACCGAGGCGCTTCGCGTGTCGGAATCGTCCGGCCTGCATCGCTACGAGTGCCTCCAGCCCGATTACAGCCTCGCCGAGCGCGGCTACGAGGCCGAGCTGGAGCCGCTCTGCCGCGCGGAGCAGATCGGCGTGATCGGCTATTTCTCGCTGGCGGCGGGCTTCCTCACGGGCAAATACCGCTCCGCGCAGGACGCCACAGGCCGTGCCCGCGAAAATCGCGTCGCCAAGTACCTCAATCCCCGCGGCCTGGCGCTGCTCGACGTGCTCGATTCTGTGGCGGCAGCACAGGGCGCGAGCCCGGCCCAGGTCGCATTGGCCTGGGTTATCGCCCGGCCGGGCATCACCGCTCCGATCGCGAGCGCCACCACGGTCGCGCAGCTCGACGAGCTACTGGGGGCCGCGAGCCTGGCCCTGACGGCGGACGCGGTCACCCGCTTGGATGACGCCAGCGCAGGCGGTATCCAGGGCTAACGCGGCGTTAAGCCGGGAGCGTCAGAAAAGCGAGGATCCGGTCCCGCCTCGAGCCGGTAAAATCGTGCAATCTCAACGCGGAACCCCTATATCAGGCGGATCAAAGTGAGCGCAGGCCTGGGCGCCCGACGGCGCGAGTTCCTCCGTCGCGACAAGGCCCGCCTGCCCGAGGACATCCATGGCCGACACCCCACAGACCGAGCCCGCCGAATACGGCGCGGAATCCATCCGCGTGCTGAAGGGCCTCGACGCCGTCCGCAAGCGGCCCGGCATGTATATCGGCGACACCGACGACGGCTCAGGCCTCCACCACATGGTCTACGAGGTGGTGGACAACGCCATCGACGAGGCCCTGGCGGGCCACGCCGATCTCGTCACCGTCACGCTCAACGCGGACGGCTCGGTCACGGTTTCCGACAACGGCCGCGGTATCCCGGTGGACATCCACAAGGAGGAGGGGGTCTCGGCGGCGGAGGTCATCATGACCCAGCTGCACGCGGGCGGTAAGTTCGACCAGAATTCCTACAAGGTCTCCGGCGGCCTCCACGGCGTCGGCGTCTCGGTGGTGAACGCCCTGTCGTCGTCGCTCCGCCTGCGCATCTGGCGCAACGACACGGAGCACGCGATGGAGTTCCGCCACGGCGATGCCGTCGCGCCCCTCGCGGTGGTCGGCCCCGGCAACGGACGGCGCGGAACGGAAGTCACCTTCCTGCCGTCGACCCAAACCTTCACGATGATTGAATTCGATTACGGCACGCTGGAGAAGCGGCTGCGCGAGCTCGCCTTCCTCAATTCCGGCGTGCGGATCGTCCTCACCGACGCCCGCCATGCCGAGAAGAAGCGCGAGGAGCTCTATTACGAAGGCGGCATCGAGGCCTTCGTCCGGTATCTCGACCGCTCCCGCAAGCCGATCGATGGCATGGCCAGCCCGGTGGTCGTCTGCTCAGAGCGCGACGGGATTCGGGTCGAGGTTGCGTTCTGGTGGAACGACTCGTTCAACGAGACGGTCCTGCCCTTCACCAACAACATCCCGCAGCGGGACGGCGGCACCCATATGGCCGGCTTCCGCGCCGCGCTGACCCGTCAGATCACCGGCTATGCCGAGTCGAGCGGCGTCGCCAAGCGGGAGAAGGTCTCGCTGACCGGCGAGGATTGCCGCGAGGGCCTCACGGCGGTCATCTCCGTCCAGGTGCCGGATCCGAAATTCTCGTCTCAGACCAAGGACAAGCTCGTCTCCTCCGAGGTTCGGCCCGCGGTGGAGAACGTCCTCAACGAGGGTCTGTCGACCTGGCTCGAGGAGAATCCGAGCCAGGCGCGCTCGGTGATGGGCAAGGTTGTTCTCGCGGCCTCGGCCCGCGAGGCCGCCCGCAAGGCGCGCGAGACCGTGACCCGCAAGGGGGCACTCGACATCGCATCGCTGCCCGGCAAGCTCGCCGACTGCCAGGAGCGCGACCCGAGCAAGTGCGAGATCCTGCTGGTGGAGGGCGATTCCGCCGGCGGCTCGGCCAAACAGGGCCGCGATCGGGCCTTCCAGGCGGTGCTGCCGCTGCGCGGCAAGATCCTGAACGTCGAGCGGGTGCGCGCCGATCGGATGCTGTCCTCGGCCGAGATCGGCACGCTGATCACCGCGCTCGGCGCCGGTATCGGCCGCTCCTCCACGGACCGCGAGGGCTTCAACCCGGAGAAGCTGCGCTATCACCGCATCATCATCATGACCGATGCCGACGTGGACGGCTCGCACATCCGGACGCTGCTCCTGACCTTCTTCTTCCGGCAGATGCCGGAGCTGATCGATCGCGGCCACCTCTACATCGCGCAGCCGCCGCTCTACAAAGCCGAGCGCGGCCGGCGGGCGATCTACCTGAAGGACGAGCGCGCCCTCGAGGATTACCTGATCGACCAGGGGACGGACGGCGCGATCCTGCGTCTCTCCACCGGGGCGGAGTTTGCCGGGGCCCAGCTCAAGAGCCTCGTCGAGGAGGCCCGGGCATTCCGGAACGTCCTTCAAGGCCTCCACACGCGCTACGACCGCGCCGTGGTCGAGCAGGCGGTCCTGGCCGGTGCCTTCGATGCCGAGGTGGCGTCGCGCGCCGGCGAGGCCGAGGTACTGGCCGACATGACCGCGCGCCGGCTCGACGCCATCGCGGACGAGATCGAGCGCGGCTGGCAGGGCGAGTCCTTCGAGGGCGGCTATCGGCTGAGCCGGACACTCCGCGGCGTTCGCCATGTGGCGACGCTGGATGCGGGCCTGATCAGCTCGCAGGAGGCCCGCCGCCTGTCCGAGCGTGCCGACGCGTTCCGGGAGATCTACGGCGAGCCCGCCAATCTGATGCGCAAGTCCGACGAGACCGTGCTGCACGGCCCTGTGGCCCTGTTCGAGGCGGTGATGGCGTTCGGCCGCAAGGGTCTGCAGCTCCAGCGCTACAAGGGTCTCGGCGAGATGACCGCCCAGCAGCTCTGGGAAACCACGCTCGACCGTGACGTCCGCTCGCTGCTGCAGGTCAAGGTCAAGGACGTGACCGACGCCGACGACCTGTTCGTAAAGCTGATGGGCGATGTCGTGGAGCCGCGGCGCGAGTTCATCCAGGAAAACGCCCTGAGCGTGGCCAATCTCGACGTGTAGGTCAGGACCGGACCACCCCGACGAACCGCGCCGTCCGCTTCGCAACGAAGCGGACGGCGCGTCCCGTTTCCAGCCGGCCCTTGCCCGCCGGACTGCGTTTCCGACGGGTACCCTACCGTCCACCTCATCCTGTGGTGGCGCGCGAGTCGGCTATAGGCACCAGCCTCCGCGTCAGGCAGTTCGGACTGGGCGGCCGATCGGGACCAGACGCAGACGGTCGGAGCGCGTCCAACGGTGACAGTCGCGCACATTTGACGCCCGGTTTCCGACGTCGATGCCGTCGCGGCAAACGATCTTGGGCCATTGCGAACTCGGGACGGGAGCGATCACTGGGACCTTCCGGCGATCTAGACCCATCTTCGCAGCCATCGAAGGGAAGATCTGTCTTTATTGCCAATGCATTGAGACTTGTCGCGTCCTACACTTGAACCGCGCCAGCACGATGCTAGACCGACAGAGCATTTCAGCTTCGGTTCGACGACGCGATCACCCTCGATGAAGATCTCGATCAAGGCGCGGCTCATTGCGCTTCTCGCGATGCTGGGCGCTCTCCTTTTCACGTCGGTCGCGCTCGGGACCTATGCGTTGCGCAGCAACTCCGAAAGCCTGGAGACCATCTTCAGAGACCGGATTGTGCCGCTCAGCCAGTTCAGCACCTTGCGGGACGCGTACGACGCCATCCTCGTCGTGGTGCGCACGGTCGATACGCCCGCTGCCGATCGAGTCGAGGCTGCCACAACCGTGGATCGTGAGCTCGCGCGCGCGCAACGGGTCTGGACCGAATACCTGGCCACCTACCTGACACCGGAAGAGAAACAGCTGATCGCGGATCTCGAGCCCCAGCTCGGACGCAACGCGGCCATCCTCACCGGTCTCAGCCGAGCGCTCAAAGCGCAGGAGCCGGATGCCATCGCGGCCGCGAAAGTCGAGCTGCTCCACGCCATGGCGCCGACGTCGATCGGCATCAGCAGGCTGACCGACCTGCAAGTCCGCGAGGCCCGCGCCCAGTTCGATCGTGCGGACGCGATGGCGCGGCGCCTGAGGATCCTGCTCCTCATCATGCTTGCCGCCGCCGCGATCGCGGTCGCGTACGGCGTCGTCGTGATCCTCGTCCAAGTGACGCGGCCCATCGGCGAGACGACAGCGACGATGAACCGCCTCGCCTCGGGGGATCTCGCCGTCCGGCTCGGCGGGGCGGAGCGCCGCGACGAGATCGGCGCCATGGTCAGGGCCGTCCAGATCTTCAAGGACGCGCTCGTCGCGAAGCGCGAGGCGGACGAGGCGGCGGCGACCGAGCAGGCGGTCAAGACCCTTCGCGCGGAGAGGCTCGATCACGCCACACGGGCGTTCCGCATCCAGGTCGAACGCATGACGCACACGCTCGCGCATGCCGCCAGCGAGATGGAAGCTGCGGCTCGGGTCATGAGCCGCAATGCCGATCAGACCGCCGCCAAGTCGGTCAACGTCTCGTCGGCCGCCGAGCAGACCTCAGCGAATGTACAGACCGTGGCGGCAGCCAGCGAAGAGCTGGCGGTCTCGATCGGCGCGATCAATGGCCAGATCGCCCGGTCCAGCGACATGGCGGAGCGAGCGGCCGCCGATGCCGCCGAGACGAACGCGCTGGTGATGGGACTGGCTGACGGCGCCGAACGGATCGGAACCGTGATCAGCCTGATCGCCGGCATCGCCGCGCAGACCAGCCTTCTCGCCCTCAACGCGACCATCGAGGCCGGTGAGGCGGGGCAGGGCTTCGCGGTGGTGGCGGGCGAAGTCAAGCAACTGGCGACCCAGACCGCCAAGGCCACGGAGACGATCGCCGCTCAGGTCGCGGCCATCCAGGGCGAAACGCATCGCGCGGTCGATGCCATCCAGGCCATCACGACCACCGTCCTGGATCTTAGGACGATCGCCGTCGCCGTAGCGGCCTCGATGGAAGAGCAGGGAGCGGTCACGCAGGAGATCGTGCGCAACGTCAACCAGGCGGCGGACGGAACTCAGGCGGTCACGCTCAACATCGGGTCGGTGTCGCAGGCCGCCGCGGAGACTGGCACCGCCGCAGCCCAAGTGCTGGAGGCCGCCTCGGACCTGTCTCGTCAGTCGGGCGAACTCAGCACCGCGGTCACCGAGTTTCTGGCGGCCGTTCACGCAGCGTGACGGCAGCTCAGGCCGGCCCGTCTGAGATGCGCATCAACGGCTCGCCCATGCGCAGCGGCACACCCTCGCGCAGGGCCGGCCAGAGCGTGAAACCCGGAGGTGCCAGCACCACGATGGTCGAGCCGTGCTCGAACCAGCCCATTTCCGCGCCCTTGCGGAGTTGGGTCGTGCAGGACAGTGTCCGGCCTCCCGTGGCGCGCAGATCGACCGCCTCCGGGAGGAAGCCAAGTCGCAGGCCTGCGACGAGGATCGCGGCCACCGGCACCAGCGTAACGGGATGGCTGCGCTCTCCCACGCGCAGATGCAGGACCGCCCGCTCGTTGCGGCAGAACAGCGCCTCGACGCGCTTCAGCGCGATCGGGTTCACATTCCAGGTGTCACCCCAGATGTGCCGGACCGACTCGACGCGCAGGTCATGCGGCGCGTGGAAGCGATGGTACATCCCGGCGGTCAGGCGCAGGGTCGCGTAGGTGCCGCCCTCGTGGACGCGCGCCAGCGCCTCATCGCCGCCGAGCAGATCCGCGAGCCGGTAAGACAGGCCCTTGATCTGGTACAGCCGTCCTGCCTCGATCCGTCCGTGCGCACCCAGGATCGCGTCGCTCGGGCTCGTGAGGATCGCGGGATCGGCCGCGATCGGCCGGGCTTCGGGCTGGAGGGCGCGCACGAAGGCGGCGTGGAGACTCGGGAACCGCGTGTCACGCGCGTCGCTGAGATCCACGTCGCAGAACAGGCGCCACGTCGCGATCGAGAGGTCGCGCACCCAGGGCTGCTCGATGCGGCTGAACCAGCCCATGAAGCGGGTGGCGAGGCGGCGTGGAAGTCGATTGGTCAGCAGGAAGTTCAGATCCTCCTGCGCGCCCACGCGTGCCAGAGCCCTGCGCAGCCGCGATCCGGGAACCGTCATCATGCCGTGAACCGCCTCCGATAGGGCGCGGGGCAATGTCTGCGCTCCTCACCGCCCTGTCCGCCACCACAGCCGTCGCGCTCCTCGCTTTGCCGCGGGCGGTGCAGCGCCTGCACTTGTCCCGGGCGAAGCACCCCTCGCTCACGGGCCATGCGCGGATGGCCCGGCGCGTCGCTGGACTGATCCCGCACTACGCCTATTCCGAGCGCGGCTTCTTCCGCTCCGATGATCCGGACGAGGCCGTGGCCCGGCGCCGCGAGGCGGGCTTCGCGCGGCTCGCCGATGTGTTCCGCACGCGCTTCCCCCGAACCCGGGCCGAGACCGCAGCTTTGCGCGACGGCCTGTCGGACCTCCAGTTCACCGGGCTCTACCGGGTCCCGTTCCAGTATGCGCGGCACGTCCGCGATCACCTGGGCAGCGGCGCCTTCGCGGCCGCCGCCGAAGGCGTGACCGTCACGGATCTCGACGGGAACGTGTTCTACGACCTTGCCGGCTCCTACGGCGTTAACCTGTTCGGAGTCGATGTCTACCGGGCCTGCCTGGAGGAGGGGGCCGCGCGGGTCTCGGCCCTCGGCCCTGTGCTGGGCCCGCTCCATCCGGTCGTCACCGGCAACGTGGCGCGACTGAGGGCGCTTTCGGGCCTCGACGAGGTCTCGTTCCACATGTCCGGCACCGAGGCGGTGATGCAGGCGGTGCGACTCGCCCGCTATCACACCGGACGGCGACGCATCGTGCGCCTGTGCGGCGCCTATCACGGCTGGTGGGGCGAGGTGCAGCCGGGCATCGGCAACCCGGTCCCCACGCGCGACACGCTGACCCTGGCCGACATGTCCGAGCGGACCCTGCGGGTGCTGTCGACGCGCCGGGACGTGGCCTGCGTGCTGGTCAACCCGCTTCAGGCCATGCACCCCAATGCCGCGGCGCCCGCCGATTCCGCACTGGTCGACAGCGCCCGCCGGGCCGCGTTCGACCGGGCTGCCTACACACGATGGCTGCGCGATTTGCGAGCGGTGTGCACGGCCCGGGGCATCGTGCTGATCCTCGACGAGGTCTTTTTGGGATTCCGCCTCGCCCGCGGCGGGGCGCAGGCATATTTCGGCCTGCGTGCCGACATGGTCACCTACGGCAAGACGCTGGGCGGCGGCCTGCCGGTCGGGGTGCTGTGCGGCCGTGCCGATCTGATGCAGCGCTACCGGGACGACCGGCCGGTCGACATCTGCTTCGCCCGAGGCACCTTCAACGCCCACCCCTACGTGATGGGCGCCATGAGCGCGTTCCTCGACCGCCTCGAGACCCAGGAGGTCGCCGCGCTCTACCGCGATCTCGACGCGACATGGGATGCGCGGGCGACGCGCCTCAACGAGATGCTGGCGGAGGCTGAGTTGCCGGTGCGCGTGGCCCACATGTCCACGGTCTGGACGGTCCTGTACACCAAGCCGTCCCGTTACAATTGGATGCTGCAATTCTACCTGCGCGCCGAGGGGCTGGCCCTGTCGTGGGTCGGGACCGGCCGGATGATCTTCAGCCTCGCCTATGACGATCCCGCCTTCGAGGCCGTCGCGCGCCGGTTCGTGGCGGCGGCGCGCGCCATGCGGGCGGATGGCTGGTGGGACGGGACGGCGCCCAGCGACACGGCGATCCGTCGGTCGATCCTGCGCGAGGTCGCGGCGGTCAAGCTGGGCAGGCTCGGCGGCTGGCTGGGGCTGCGCGCGCCGGACCAAGCCTGATCCAGGCGCGCCGGGCCGATACGTGGCCCGGCGCATCGATCCGCGCTCAGGCGCCGCGCTCGTGCGGCTCGTGCTCCTCGATCAACTCGCCATGCAGCAGCGCCAGGGGCGCCCTGTGGTAGAGCTTGATATCGTGGAACGGGTCGGTGAGGATCTTCGTCACCCAGACAAGGCCGGTCTGCAGGTCGCGCTGGATGAACAGCTGCATCATGCGGAACAGCAGGCCCGCCAAGGCGAGCCACAGCCAGATCCAGCCGACATTGCGGATCAGGTCGGTCGTCGTCTGGTGCGGGGCGATCAGCCCGAACAGGCTCGGATCGACGTAGAGCGGCAGCGGCGAGAGCGCCCAGATCGCCAGCAGCACGATCTTGCGCTGAAGGTTGTAGCCGACCTTGATCTCCTCCTTGTGCTCGTGCGTGGCCTCGTTGACGTGATCGTAGCCTTTCGGCTCGAAGAACAGGTGGCCGGCCTGCCGTGAGGTCATGGCCACGAGCCAGCCGATCAACGCAGCCGTCGCCGGATCCTTGAATGCCAGCGCGTAGGCCACCAGGAAGCTGACAGCGCTGACCACGTGCAAGGTCTGGTTGACGCGGTTGTGGTGATAGTAGCGGTGATCGTCCCAGCGCTGGACGCGCAGCGCTTCCATGAAGCTCGCCATGATGTGCTTCCCCGATCGGATGGTTGTGGGCTGATGAGAGATTTTGCCCGGCCTCAGGCGTCGCGCTTGCGCAGGCGGACCAGTGAGAAGTGGCCGAGCGGCGGGAGCGCCCGGCGCTCGACGATCGCGACCGGCGCCTTGGCGGCCCAGGCGGCGTAGCGGTTCCAGGCGAACTCGGTCCGCCAGCCGAGTCGGCTCGTCACCGGGGCCAGGGCGTGCTCGACGGCGCGGCGCAGGCCGGCCTCGGCACCGATCCGGGTGGTGATGACGATTTCGCCGCCGGGGCGGAGCACCCGGGCGAACTCTTCGAGGGCCGCCTCCGGGTTCGGCACCGCCGTGACCACGTATTGCGCCACCACGACGTCGAAGGACGCATCCTCGAAATCGAGGTGTTCCGCGTCCATGACGGCAAGGCGCTCGACATTCCGCAGACCCAGCCGCGCGACCCGCCGGCGCGCCTTTTCCAGCATGGGCGCCGAGATATCGATGCCGACGATGCTGCGCGCCCGGCGATAGGCCGGCAGGGAGAGGCCCGTCCCGACGCCGACCTCCAGGATTCGGCCGCCGACCCGCTCGGCGGCGGCCGCCGCCAGGGTACGTCCCTGGGCGAAGACCGGTCCGAAGACCAGATCGTAGACCGGCGCCCAGCGGCCGTAGGCCCTGGCGACGCCGTCGCGGTCGAGGTCGGGGCCGAGCGTGCCCGCGCGCGAAGAGCCGGTGCCGTGCATTCCGAGGGCCATGGGTGTCCTGTCTTGCTGTCCGTCAGGTCAGAGTGGCCGCGCCGCTCCGCGTCCGCGGTCTTGCGGCGCGCATCAGCACCGTCCTGGGGAAGATGATCTTGCCGAAGGCCGACCGGGCGTCGGAAACGTGGAGGCTCTCGCGATGAACCGGAGGGCCGGTCAGGAGAGGCAAAGCAACGGCGGGCGCCGCGTTGCTCTGCAGGTCGTGAGGCCCACACCGTAGCTCCAGCAAAATCTTTCCGCCGGCAAAGCTATGACTGTCGTTTGACAGCGTTGTGACAGTAAGTAGGGGGCTTTTTGTCCGATTAACTTCGTTGGCAAAGCGTCCGGCGGCGCGTTCGCCTGGGATGGAAGCGGCGCAACACTGTCGATCGTCGAACTTGTTTCGCGGGCTTTCGCACGGCGTGAACCGAAGCGCGACACGCCTTGTTCATGATGCGGACAGGGCTTGGCGGCTGCCATCTCGCCGTAAAGCCGCGAATGCGCGATGATTTGAAGACCTGACGGCCGGAGGTCCCGCCTTCGACATCTTCTCGCCCTGATATCGACGAGATGTGACCCGGTATCGCCATAAGGACGGGGCGCGGTTGCGCGCCAAGGAGTGTTTCGCGTGACAGACAAGATGCGGCGTCAGATCCTGGCGGTGGCAGCAATCGCCGGGCTCGCCTTCAGCGCCGGGCAGGTCCGGGCGGCGCAGTGCGGCAGCAATGCGGCCGGCTTCGAGACCTGGAAGCGGCAATTCGCCGAGGAGGCGCGCGGCCGCGCCAGCGCGACAAGCCTCGCGGCGCTCCAGAATACCACCTACTCCACGGCCACCATCTCGGCCGATCGCGGGCAGCACAGCTTCAAGCTGTCGCTGGAGCAGTTTCTCGCCAAGCGCGGCGGCCCGGCGATCGTCTCGCGCGGCCGGGCACTGAAGCGGCAGAACGCGGCCCTGTTCGACTCGATTGAGCAGCGCTACGGCGTGCCGCCGGGCCCGCTCCTGGCGATCTGGGGCATGGAGACGGGCTTCGGCGCGGTGCGGGGCAACGTCAACACGCTCTCGGCCGTGGCGACGCTCGCCTACGATTGCCGCCGGTCGGAGTACTTCACCGACCAGCTCTACGCGGCCCTGACCCTGATCGACCGGGGTCTGCTGTCGCCGAGCACCCGCGGCGCGGCCCACGGCGAGGTCGGCCACACGCAGTTCCTGCCCAAGAACGTGCTGACCTACGGCACCGGCGATCTGAACAATGTCGGCGCCGCCCTGTCGTCCACCGCCAACTTCCTGAAGGCGCATGGATGGCGCGCGGGCGCTGGCTACCAGCCGGGTGAGCCGAACTTCGCGGCGATCCAGGGCTGGAACGCCGCCCCGGTCTACGAGCGGGCGATCGCGCTGCTCGGGCGCCAGATCGACAACGACTAGTGGTCTCCGGCCGCCTTTTCGGCGGCCGAAACCTTCGGAAACGGATTCCATCCCGCCCGAAAATGGTCCCACTCGATCCAAGATCGACCATGGAGCCGCCCCAGAAAAGCCGGCCCGGCCCCGCTGTTTCGCTGTGGACGGGGCCGGTCGGTCCGTCGTGATTCCTCGGGATTTGCCCGTCGACATTGCGATGGTCGGTCGAGCGCCCGCTTCGCGACGAGGAGCCTGGGCATCACATGGCCACCGATTCCGTGCCGCTGGACGGTTCTGAAGCCCGGAGCGCGCGCCGCTCCTGCGCGGCACCCCTCGCGGTGCTGACCGGGGCGCTGGTGATGGCCGCTGTCGGGAGTGGCCACCTCCGTCACGGGAGGCAGCCCGACGAATCGCCGAACCGGACGGCCGCAACCTTCACGCCCGCCGATAATCGCGACAGGTCGCCGCCCGCAGAGGCGAGAGCCGACGCGCCGCCCTTCGAGGCACCCGCCGTCGAGACTTGGCGCGACGCGACCGGTGGCTCCCTGTCGCGCTGGGCCTGGGCGCAGATCGCGCTGCCCGCAATTCCGTCGTCTCCCGAGGGCAATGTCGAGGCGGAAACCCAGAGCGCGGCGCCCCCGCGCGAGGCGGTGATCATTCCCCTGCCGGTCCCGCGTCCGCCGGAATTCCGGTCCCCTGGCGGTGCCGGCCTCGTCCGCCGGTCGGACCGGCGGATGGCGCGCCGGGAGCAGCCGGCTGCCCAGCCGGTCGCGCCGCCGAGCGACGAGCGCTCGTTCCTCGAGAAGCTGTTCGGCATCGAGCACGGCCCGGCTCTGGCCTACACGGCGCTGGAGAGCAAACCGGCGGATCTCGTGCCGCAGCGGCGTATCTCGCCGCCGCTGCCTTTCTCCCGGGAGCCGAGTGCCTCGGCCGGTGTCGCGGTCTACAACATCGCCACGCGGACGGTGACGCTGCCGAACGGCGAGCGCCTGGAGGCGCATTCCGGCCTCGGCGAGGGTCTGGACGAGCCCCGTCTCGTCAATGTGCGGATGCGCGGACCGACCCCGCCGGGCACCTACGATCTGACCGAGCGCGAGCAACTGTTCCACGGCGTGCGGGCCATCCGGCTCTCGCCGGTCGGCGGCAGCGAGGCCGTGTATGGCCGTGTCGGCCTGCTGGCCCATACCTTCATGCTGGGACCGCGCGGCGATTCGAACGGCTGCGTGTCGTTCCGCGATTACGACCGCTTCCTCCAGGCCTTCCTGCGGGGCGAAGTCCAGCGCCTCGTGGTCGTGTCCGGCACGCAGGATCCGCTGCCGACGGTCGCGGATGGCGGCGGACGCACCCGAATGGCCCGCAACGGCAACTGAGATCGCGCCGGCACGGGTGCAGATCCGGTCCGGCTGCCAAACGCATGCGTCGGTTGGAGGCCCGGCTGCGGGCCCGCATAGCGGCGCGGCGCGATCCCGCGCCCCCTCCGCAGCGTCGTAGTCGAAGACCACCGCATCTGAAGATCCGTCCCGGGCCTCCGGAGCCTCTTTCCTTCAGACCCGCGCGCTCGGCGGTCCCGCGGCGCTAGGCGCCCCGACAACACCGATCGCGCCTCGCTGCAGGCCGGCGGCGCATCCCTCGCCGAGCCGATCGTTGGGACGTGAGAACTCGTCGCCGACCGGGTCGAAGACGAGGAGACGTGCAAGAGTGTCGAGAGAACAGCTCTCCGCCCACGTCCGAAAACCCCGTCGTTCCAGGACTGCGAAGCAGGGCCAGGAATTCAGATCCGCCGTCGGTGCCCCGCAGGCACGCTTTGCGGCTCTGGATTCGGGGGCTCGGCTGCGGCGGCCCCCGAATCTCAGGGGGGGTCGCGAACCGCGGAGATCCTCTGAATGCGTCGTCCGCTTCTACGCGAAGCTTCGCCGCGCGACGTCTCTAGGCCGCTAGCGATGATTGCCGAACATTAGACGACCGATAAGAAGATGTGAATGAGTATCAGACCGACTAGTATTGCGCAGCCCTGCTATATGTGAATATGCAGCCGCTCCAAAACTGGTAGGTTCGGATGTTCGATCTCTTCAGGCGTGCGCGCAGCAAACCCGCGTCCGGGATGACCGCCGACCAGATCGTATCGCTGATCGACGGCAACGCCCGATTTCAGCGCATCAAGAGCCGCTATGCCGTCGATGCACCCGGACTGGCCGCCGAAAAATACCTGAACTATCAAGCCTATATCCCAGCCTATTACAAGGATATGGTGGCACTCGACTTGAACTCGGGATCACGGTTGAGGATCTTGGACCTCGGCACAGGCTTCGGATACTATCCGTTCATCTGCTCATGCTTCGGCCACGAGGTCGAGGCGGTCGATATCGACACGCTGCCGCTCTACAACGAGGTCACGTCCGCACTCGGCGTTAAGCGCACGGTCTGCCGGATCACCGCCTTCACGCCGATGCCGCTTAATCGTGGCCGGTTCGACCTTGTCATAGCTTTCGCCACTTGCTTCAACAACAACTCCAGCCCGGACCTTTGGGGGCAGAAGGAGTGGGCCTTCTTCCTCAAGGATTTGGTGACAAAACACCTCACAGAGGATGGACGCCTGTACTTCCGCAGCAACCCCGAAAGCGACGGGCGGATGGGATCGACTGGCGTCGAGGAGATGATGAATGCTCTTGGCGCCGAGATTACCGGCATTGACGTTCACTTCCGCTCGGCGCGCGACCTCGCCGCAGCGTTGGAAGGATTTTCGCCCCGTTGACGGCGGCGTGGCACGCGGCATCGCCGAGACACTTTCGCCCGGCGACGGCGCCCCACCGACCCCCACGGCGGTAGCCCGGTTCGTCTACGCGAACAGCTGGCATTACCCCTGGGAAGCGCGGACGCGAACGACCTTGAAGCGGTGGGCTCTGTCCAGAGCGATGTGGAAGGCGCCCGCCGAATACAGGCTCATGCTCTCGGAAGCGGGCAAGGCATTTCCGTCTCAGAACGTCGATGAGAATTTGCTTCGGATTGTAGACGCAGCCGCCGGCGCACGTCCGCCGTTCCTGGAATGTGGCCACAGGGCACTTGCTGCGGCCGCCATCGCCGAGAGCGTCGGCATGCCGGTTCGGTACGTGACCCTGTACTCCGGCGGCCCGGTGACCACGGTTTGGAGCCACCACGTCTTGGAACTGAAGGGTCCTCGTGGCTGGGAGATGCACGATCCCGATTACGGGTTCTTTCTCAAGACGCGAACGGGTCATGCCGCCTCGGTCGAGGACGTGATGAACCAGCCCGTCTCGGTCGCCGAGTATCATTGGCGCCCGAGGATCCGGCTGGCCCGCCACATCGCCAGCCTGATCGACAACGGCTTCTTCGCAGCCGTCTCGACTCGGCACTATAATGTGGAGGACACGCTGTTCGTCAGTGAGAGCGGTCTGGCGAGTGCCACGTTCGAGCATGAGGGTCGCGGCCTCGCCTTCCCGGACTACTGGCGATCGGTCCTCAGTCAGTCGGTTACGAAGTCGGTCGTGATGACGGGCAAGCGGGTCGTCATCAAGGGTGCGCGGGGCGACTGACGAAAGGCGCTCTCCGTCATGAGCCGGGACTACCGGGTCGGATCCTTCAGGGCCGCGCTGGACCAACGCGTGGGTCGACGTCGGCGAAGCGGGCTACCCACAAACACGCATGGCTCGCAGGGGCTTGGAGTCGGTGCCGACCCTCGACCCGCACCGTGAGCGAACGGGCGCGGCCTGAGCAGGGCCGCGTCCGGCCTCGAGGCCACAGGCGACGCTTGGCGGCGTGCCCCGGACCCTCAGATGCCGAGCCGACCGAGAGCCGGCAATTTGATCCCCGGCCGGCGCAGGTCGATCCCGGCTACGCCCCCGAGCAGGTTCACTTCGAGCCCCTCGACCCAGCCGAGCGTCAGGCCGGCATAGCCGCCGAGATTGATCCGGATGCCGGTACCCGACGGTGTCCGCCCGATCCAGCGGCCGTCGTAGGGGAAGTCTTTGCCGATCGCCGTAGTCGGGAGCGTGGCGCGCATTTCCGGAACCGCCGCCATGATCGCGGCGACGAAGGTGTTCGAGTTCGGACCCGGCCAGACGACATAGTCCCCGGGGCGGGCGAAGCGGTACTCGGCCACGGCCCTGCGGATCCGCGGCAGCATGGCCTCGGCTTCCTGGCCGTCCGCCGCGAACACGACGTCGGGTGCGTTCCCGAACCAGCGGCCATCGGGCACGAACCGATCGATCCAGATCGGTTGGCCCCAGGCGGTGTAGTCGAACCGACGGTAGCGGCGCTCGTCGCGGCTCTTGATGACGATCCAGCTGTGCGTCGCGACGATGCCGCGCCAGCTGACGGTCCGGGCGGAGAAGATGCGTACCACGGCACCCGGATGCAGATCCGCAGGCGGCAGCAATCCGCTGCTCGACCGGTCGGCGAGCCGCCAGTCGCCGCTTGCGCGCAACCAGTATAGCGTGGCCGAAATCGCGACCGGCACGAGGAAGAGGGCAACCAGCGCGAGAAGCGCGATCCGGAAGAAGGTCAAGGGCGGACCGGGTGAGGGGCGGGAGACGGATCCGATGTGGGGATCGATCGGCCGCGCTTGAATGCGACCGGACGGTCCATTCACGCGCGGTCAGCTATGCGCCGCGCCCAGGAGGTCGCGCGAGCGCGTCCAGTAGCAGCGTCGCCGCAAGCAGGTCCGCGCAACCGCCCGGGCTGAGTCGCGCCGCAACGAAGGCGCGGTGGATCGCAACGGCCCGATCGCGCCAGCCGGGCGCCGCGATCCCGCCAGCGGCCACGAAATCCGCGGCCGCCGACCGGGCGCCGGCCAGCCCGTCCGCTCCGCCGCGGTGCAGCAGATTCGTGTCGTCGACAACCGCCAGGAGCGCGAAGAAGCACTGGACTCGGGCCGCCTCGGCATCCCCGGGCGCGCAGAGGCGGCCATGACGCAGGGCCGGCAGGCCGACGCTGCGGATGGTCGGGAAGCCGGCCGCCGCCTCGGCACCCGCCCCGCCGACGCCGTAGCGGCGCGCCGCCCGGCCGCCGTGGCTGACCGGCGATGGCGGCGAATCGGCGATCGCAAGGCCCCAGAGATGGCGCACGGTATCGGCGCAGGCCTCTGCCGATTCCGGGGGGCCGCCGATCGCACCGGCCGCCGCGCAGATCAGGCCCAGCGAGAAGATCGCGCCGCGGTGCGCGTTGATGCCGAAGGTGGCACGCATCATCGCGGCTTCGGCTCGCATCCCGATCGCCCGGAGCTGTCTCATGGCAGCCGCCGCCGCACCGGCTTCGACAAGCTCGGCGAAATACGGCCGGATCGCTGCCGCACTCCGGCGCAGGGTGTCGGCATCCATGTCGTCATGGCTGCCGGAATCCACTGGGCTGACGAGGCCCGGCTTCGGCCACGTCTCCAATTCGCCGATGAGGGCCTCGTGGGCCAGCGCCGCGACCTGCGCGGCCCAATCCGCACCGGAGACCGCGTCTCGCTCGACCGGTGCCACGAGATCGCGCAGATGCGGGTGCAGGGCAGAGCTCCTCGCGACGCTCACCCGCAGGATCCGGGACGAGAACGGCATTCGGCCCGTATACCAGAACGGAGCGGTCCCGCATCCGCCCGGAACGCCTCCGGGCGCCTTGCGCGATCTCAGGCCGCCGAAGCCACGGCCGGCGAGATCCGTTTGCGCGCCTTCTTGTCCTCGGTGCTGCTGACGAAGGCCTGCGCCTCTTCCCTGCGCTCGAAGACATGCGGGGCGACGCCGCGTCTATTCAGAGCCTCTTCCATCTTCAGGCGCAGGAAGGCGCTCGTCGCGTAGCGGGTCGTAGTCGCATAGTAGTTCGCCTGCAGGTACTGGACCATCCCGGCGTAGTCGTCGACCAGGTTCTCGTTGAGCCGGAAGCCGTCGTGGTTGATCACGGCGTTGACCCGTTGGCCGGCCTTCCGGCAGGCCTCGACGATGGTCAGGCGCAGCTCGTCCATGTCGCCCTTCACCCGGCAGTACCAGCCTTCGAGGTTGACGAAAAGGATGTTGCGCTCGCCGTCGTAGCTGACGCGCGACTTGAGATCGAGGTTGAGCAGGTCCGAGATCAGCTCCATCGGATCCTCGCGGAAAATCCGCGGATCCATCGGCATCGGGTTCCGCACCACCGGCTTGAAGTCCATGTGGGCGAGGATGTCGCGCTCGATGTCGATTCCGGGCGCGACCTCGATCAGCTCGAGCCCCTCCGGAGTGAGCTGGAAGACGCAGCGCTCGGTCACGTAGAGCACCGGCTGTGAGCGCTCGACCGCGTAGGGCCCCGAGAAGGTGTTCTGCTGGACCTTGCCGACGAACTTGCGGGCCTTGCCCTCGGTCAGGATCCGGACCTGACCATCGTTGACGGCGATCTCCAGCCCGCCCGCCGTGAAGGTTCCGGCGAACACCACGGTGCGGGCATTCTGCGAGATGTTGATGAAGCCGCCGCAGCCGTTCAGCTTGCCGCCGAACTTCGAGGTGTTGACGTTGCCGGCCTCGTCGCACTCGGCCATGCCGAGGCAGGTCATGTCGAGGCCACCGCCGTCGTAGAAATCGAACATCTGGTTCTGGTCGATGATGCAGTCAGCATTCGTGGCCGCGCCGAAGCTCGAGCCGGAGGCCAGCACGCCGCCGACCGCGCCGGCCTCGGTGGTGAGCGTGATGTATGGGGTGATCTTCTCCTCGTTGGCCACCGACGAGATGCCCTCCGGGGCCCCGACGCCGAGATTGACCACGCCGTTCGGCGGCAGCTCGAAGGCGGCCCGCCGGGCGATGATCTTGCGCTCGTTGAGCGCCATGCGCTTGATCCCGGTGACCGGCACGCGGATCTCTCCGGCGAGCGCGGCGTCGTAGACCACGCCGTAATTCATCCGGTGCATCTCCGGCTCGGCCAGCACGACGCAGTCGACCAGGATGCCGGGCACGCGGACGTCCTTGGGCAGCAGATAGCCGTCATCGACGATACGCTCGACCTGCGCGATGACGATGCCGCCGTTGTTGCGGGCCGCCATGGCCTGGGCGAGGCAGTCCAGCGTGAGCGCCTCCTTCTCGTAGGACAGGTTGCCCGACGGGTCGGCCGAGGTGGCGCGGATGAAGGCCACGTCGATCTTGGTGGCCGTGTAGAACAGCCATTCCTCGCCATCGACCTCCACGAGCTTGACGATGTCCTCGGTGGTCAGTTCATTGACCTTGGCACCGCCGTGGCGCGGATCAACATAGGTCTTCAGGCCGACTTTCGAGAACAGGCCCGGCTGGCCCGCCGCGCAGGCCCGGTAGAGCTGCGAGATCACACCTTGCGGTAGGTTGTAGCCGCGGATCAGGTTGTCCTGGGCGGCCTTGGCGACTTTGGGCATGCGACCGAAATTGGCCGCGATCACCCGCGCGAGCAGGCCGTCATGATGCAACCGTCCGGTGCCGAGGCCTTTGCTGTCGCCGGCGCCCGCCGTCATGATCAGTGTCAGCCCGCGCGGCGAGCCGGTCTCGACATAGCGCTTCTCCAGAGCCGCGTGCAGCGCCTCCGGGATGCAGCTCTGGACGAACCCCGTGGTGGTGACGACGTCGTTCTCGCGGATCAGCGCGATGGCCTCGTCCGCCGAGATGACCTTGTTCTTCCTCATGAAGCCCGTGATCCTCCCTGGGGTCCGGATCGGCGACCAGGCGCGAAGCCGGCCGCCTCCGAGACTGTCACCGGCCGAGTGCGCCCGGTTCGTTTTCGTCTGGTCGTATTATTGCAGCGCATCAATATTTACGGCATTGCACGCAGGCCGTGCCGCTCCGGGGACAGTATCGCAAAAGTGGACGGGTGTGCTGCTGAAAAACTCTTCGCTGGACGGTCAGAAAAATTGCGCCGCCTCGAGCCTCTTCCTGCTCTGCGGCGGCCGCTCTCCGGCACGCTCATCTCCGCGCGCCCTCTGCCTCGCGCGCAACGGTCCTGCTCCGACTGGGTCGAGATCGACTTCGATGCTCCTACCGCCCCGAAAGCGTGACGAAGTCAGTAGCCCCGGAAGCGGAGAAAGCGCGTCTCTGACGCAGTGCCGGTGCCGGCTGGACGCAGCCTGAACCGGCCGATCCCGGAAGCACAGCAGTGCCATCATAGGTTATAATTTTCGGAAGCGATCGCCGAGGCTCGAACACTTCACATCAGACAGATTTACAATCATAGAATCGCGATATATAGAACCGGCGTTCTGGGGAGCGTGTTTTTAGTCAGGAACACGCCATGACCGATATGACACCGATCGCGGATGAAGCCGCGACACGCTTCGCCTTCAGCCTCCTTCGGAGCGCCTATCTTGATCTCGCGCAGACGCTGCTTCGCATCGAGGCGGAACCGGCGCGCGAGTTGCTGCAGGCCGTCGAGCACCGAATCGCCTACAGGCTCGGTTCACTGGCGCAGGACGAGGCTGATGGCGCCCCGCAGGAGACTGCGCTCGCCGTCGCCGCCGGTCAGGTTCGGGCGGTCCTGCGCGACGCGCAGGGGCGCTGAGACCGGCGCGGCCGGCTTCTGCCCCGCCAGCCGACAGAACGGGCTTCAGTCGGTGAAGTGGCGATTCGCGGGCCGCTTGAGGCCGAGGTGATCGCGCAGGGTGGTGCCCGAATAGTCGATGCGGAACAGGCCCCGGCGCTGCAGCTCGGGCACCAGGCGGTCGACCACGTCGTCGAGTCCCTCCGGCACGAAGGGAAACATAACGTTGAAGCCGTCGCAGGCCCGGGTCTCCAGCCATTCCTCCATGCGGTCGGCGACCTGGGCCGGGGTCCCGACCATCTGCAGCCCGCCATAGCCGCCGACCTTGCGGGCGAGCTCCCGCACGGTCGCACCCGTGCGGCGAGCGTAATCGACGATCTGCGCCTGTCCGCTCTTGCTGGCGTTGGTCTCGGGCAGGTCGGGCAGCGGCGCGTCGAGGTCGAAGCCCGTGGCATCGACGCCGAGGCGCACCGACAGGTTGGCGAGCCCGCTATCGGGATGGACGAGATCGTCGAGGCGCGCCTTCTTGGCCTGCGCCTCCGCCTCGGTCTCGCCCAGCACCACGAAGCAGCCGGGCAGGATCTTCAGACTGTCCGGATCGCGTCCGGCCGCCGGCATCCGGCCCTTCACGTCTGCGTAGAAGGCCTGGGCCGCCTCCAGGGTCGAGCCGGAGCCGAACACCATCTCGGCGGTCTCGGCCGCGATCTGCTTGCCCGCCTCCGAGGCGCCGGCCTGCACGATCACCGGCCAGCCCTGGACCGGGCGGGCGATGTTGAGCGGGCCCTTCACCTTGAGGAATTCGCCCCGATGGTCGAGGACGTGGATCTTCGCCGGATCGACGAACAGGTTGCTCTCCGGGTCCATCGGGAAGGCGTCGTCGGCGAAGGAATCCCACAGCCCGGTGACCACGTCGAAGAACTCGCGGGCCCGGGCGTAGCGCGTGGCGTGATCGACATGCGCGTCGCGTCCGAAATTCAGGGCCTCGTCCGGGTTGCCCGAGGTGACGAGATTCCAGCCGGCCCGCCCGTTCGAGATGTGGTCGAGGGACGCGAACTTGCGGGCGACGTGGTAGGGCTCGTTGTAGGTGGTCGAGGCTGTCGCGATCAGCCCGATCCGCTCGGTCAGCACGGCGAGCGCCGGCAGCAGGGTCAGGGGATCGAACGACGTCACGGTGGCCGAACGGCGCAGCGCCGCCATCGGCATGTTCATCACCGCCAGATGGTCGGCCATGAAGAACGCGTCGAATTTCGCGGCCTCAAGGCGCCGGGCGAATTGGGCCAGATGCGCGAAATTGAAGTTCGCATCCGGATAGCCGCCGGGATAGCGCCACCACGCCGTGTGGATTCCGACCGGGCGCATGAACGCGCCGAGATGCAGCTGACGGTCCCGGCTCATCGGGGTGGCCTCCGTCGTCTCACGGGTGCTTGTGGATGGGGTCGACCCAGTACACTGTCTCGGGCCGCTCGGCCGCCTGGACATCGGGCAGGTTGACCACCACCGCCTCGTTGTCGGAGCGCACCAGCACGCAGTGCAGGGGCTCGTCGGTCGAGGCGTTGATCTCCTGGTGCGGCACGAAGGGGGGCACGAAGATGAAGTCGCCAGGGCCGGCCTCGGCGACGTATTCGAGGCTGTCGCCCCAGCGCATGCGGGCCCGGCCCGACACCACGTAGATCACGCTCTCCAGTGCGCCGTGATGGTGGACGCCGGTCTTGGCGTCGGGCTGGATCGCCACCGTGCCGGCCCAGATCTTCTGCGCGCCGACCCGGGCGGCGTTGATCGCCGCCTGCCGGAACATGCCGGGCGTCTGTGCCGTGTTGGCATCCAGCCGGTCGCCGGGGATTACCCGGACGCCGTCGTGCTTCCACCGCTCGGCGCTGCCGTGCTGGTGCTCCGCCGTCGCCGGGTCCTGGGCGTGGCTATGCTCGTCGCCGCTGTCGTGCATGTCGGGTCCTCCGCCACAATCATCGCACGGCGAGCGGGGCTTCGGAAAATCCGGGATCGAGGATGGCCTCGGCCCGCGGCGCCCGCACCTGCGGGATCAGGCCGGCGCGGACATAGAGGTCGATGATCCGCTGCTCGCCCGCGACCACGTCCGCGTCGATGGGCACGGTGCGGTATTGCGCCCGGCCGAACCAGCGCAACGGAACCGCCTCGGGCAGGCCGATGAGCTTCGACCAGACCGCGGCATACGGGGCGGGATCGCGCAGCGCCCAGGCGCGGGCCCGGGCGAGGCGGGCCGCGTAATCGGCCAGCAGCGCGCGCTTGGCCTTCAGCGCGGTCTCGCTGGCCACGGCGTAGCTGAGGCCGGGGGTGATGCCGTTGCCGTCGCGCACGACGCGCACCAGCCCGGCGAGCTCGGCCGCCGAGGTGTAGGGCTCCCAGGTCGACCACGCATCGACGGCGCCGGAAGCCAGGGCGAGCTTCGCGTCCGCCGGCGGCAGGAAGCTGAAGGTGACGCTGTCGGCAGGCAGCCCGGCTTCCTCCAGGGCGGCCAGCACGACCTGATGGCCGATGGAACCCCGGTTGGTGGCGATGCGCCGGCCCCTCAGATCCGCCACGGCCCGGATCGGCGAATCCGGCCGCACCAGAATCGCGAGCCCGTCCTGCCGGTTGCGGAAGGCCAGGAACGCCTTGACCGGCGCGCCCGCGGCGGCCGCGAAGGTGAAGGGCGCGTCGCCGACACCGCCCGCGTCGATGGCACCGGCGTTCAGCGCCTCCAGAAGCGGCGCGGCGGCCGGAAACTCGCTCCATTCGAGCCGGTAGGGCAGGCCCTCGAGGACACCGGCTGCCTCCATCAGAGCGCGGGCATTGCCGCGCTGGTCACCGACCCGCAGCAGGTCCTCGGCCCGGGCGGGGAGGGCGGCGAGGAGCGCCAGGAGCGCGAGGGCGAGCAGTCGGCGCATCATGCGGCCTCCGCGGCGCGGCCGCGCCGGGCGATCAGGTCCCGGAAGGCCGGCAGCAGCTCACGGCCGTACTGGATCGCATCTTCGAGTGGATCGAAGCCGCGGATCAGGAACGTGCGGATACCGTGGTCGTAATAACCGAGCAGCGCTTCGGCCACCTGCTCGGGGGTACCGACCAGGGCCGTGGAATTGCCCGCCGCACCGGTCTCCATGGCGATGGCCGTGTAGAGGCGCCGGTCGAGGCGCGACCCCTGCGCCGCCGCCGCGAGCAGGCGCCGCGATCCCTCGTTCTGCGGCGTGGCGGCCGGGCCGAGACCCCGCGCCGCCCGGATCGCCCGGGTCCGGGCGAGGATCGACTCGGCCCGCGCCCAGGCCTGCTCCTCCGTGGCAGCGAGGATCGGCCGAAAGGACAGGCTGAAGCGGGGCGAGCGGTCATGCGGCGCGGCAGCCGCCCGGACCCGGGCGATGAGGTCGCGCACCTGCTCCTGGGTCTCGCCCCACAGCGCGTAGGTGTCGGCGTGCCGGCCCGCAACCGCGAGCGCCGCCGGCGAGGCGCCGCCGAAATAGACCGGGATGCCCGCCGGATGCACCGGCTTCACCTCGGAGAAGCCATCGGCGATCCGGTAATAGGTGCCCGCGTAGTCGAACGGCGCGGCGGCCTCCCAGCTCAGCCGGGCGATGTCGAGGAATTCGCGCGTCCGGGCGTAGCGCTCGTCCTTGGTGAGATGGTCGCCGTCCTGCGCGAGTTCGCGGTCGTCGCCGCCGGTGATCACGTGGATCGCGACGCGGCCGCCGGTGAGATGGTCGAGGGTCGCGAATTGGCGCGCCGCGACGATGGGCGCCGTGAAGCCGGGGCGGTGGGCGATCATCAGACCGAGCCGTTCCGTCACCGCGGCAATCTGCGCCGCCAGCAAGATCGAATCGGGCGCGGTCGAGTGGAACGCCACCAGCACCCGATCGAAGCCGCCCCATTCGTGGGCCTGGGCGAGCAGGCGCAGGTAATCCCGGTCGATCACCGGACCGGAGGCCAGGTGGATCTCCGAGACGTGGCGTGGGGCGACGTAGCCGATGAACTCGATCGCGTCGGGAGGCAGCGGGCTCATGACGGACTCCGGGACGAGGATGGTTCGAATCAGGCGCCCAGCGCGGCACGGCCGGCCGCGGCACGCACCGCATCGGCCTGGGGCCAGTGGATCCGGGCGCAGAGCGCGTCGCGCAGATGTCGCTCCAACGGGTTGCGCCGCGACAGGCCGGCTGAGATTCCGCCGAGTCCGGGCGATCGTCAATGAAGCGCAGCCCTAAATAATGGCGCCTGGAAAGAAGATCATTCTATATAATTAGATAAATCCAGCAATGCTAAACTCGCCGTGTCGGTCGATACATAGATTTTCGCCGGGAGGCAGTTTCGCAGGTCCGTTCCGGGCGGACATTCGGCGCTGATGCACGCGCTCACACACGCACCGCGTGAATTGCGGTCGCCTTGGCAAGCATGAGCGGACGCGAACCGATCGTTCTTTCGGAACGGTCGTCGGCGCTCGATTCGTCGCGAACAAGAGCGTTGTTTTAAAACAGCGTTTTATTGACTTCCCGCCGGCGGGATTGAAAATTGGATACATAGGCTGAGCTTAACGACCGTCCCCGAAGGATCGCTGCACGCTGACGTCCCGGCCGTGAGGTCGGGCGCAGATGCGCGCCGTCACAACCCAAAGCCGCGCGCGCCGCGGCGCCTCGGAGAGCGTCATGCGTGAAATGGCCCCGCGGTCCGGCTCGCACCCGTCGCGACGGTTCCTGCTGCGCGCGGGTGCCGCCGCGGCGGCCCTGCCGTTCGGCTTCGCCGCGAGCAGCGGCCACGCCTGGGCGCCGGGTCCGGAGACGCCGTTCGATCCCGGTCCCCTGTGCCGCCCGGCCGCCGCGGAGGGCGCGCTGGACGAGGCCCGGGTGCGGCTGGAGACCCTCTCGCGCATCCACTGGCGCCTGTACGATCCCGAGCGGATCAGCCGCCCGGTCGGGCAGTACCTCCAGGAGCCGGGCACGGACCTCCTCGACGCCACCGGTGCGCAAAACGGCGTCTGCCGCGTCGACGTGCCGCCGCTGGCCCTCGATCTCACACGGCTCACCACGCTGTCGCTGCCCGTCGTCGAGGTCGTCACGAACGCGCTGAAGCATGCCTTCGTCCCGGGCGGGGGCGGCACCATCACGATCCGGCTCGAACGGCTGGACCTCGGGCGCCTGGCGCTCCCGGTCGCGGACGACGGCCGGGGCATGTCGTCGGGGTTCGACCCTGGCAGGAACAAGAGCCTGGGCTACCGGATCTCGCAGGGGCTCGCAGGCCAGCTCGGGGGCTCCCTGGCCTGCGGGGGTACGGTCGGAACGGTCGTGTGCGTGGAGTTTTTCGGCTCGTGAAGGCGGCTCTGCGCAGCTCGACCTGTTGCGCCCGCGGGATAAGGACGGCCTCTCCGCCTCCATGGGAACGGGTTTTCGCGCAAAAGACGCCGGGGCGGCATTGCTTTCGAGCCGTGCGCCGCCCGCTGCCAATACGTTTGGCCGAGGCGAGATCGACCGTTTGGAGAGCGTCTCAGTTTAGAAATTAGGCAGACGGTCTGTATTGGGTGGGATGCGGGGTTTGGATCCGAGCCTAAAAGCAGACCTTCAACTCAGCGCCCATCCCGGTCATTCAAAGGTCGCGAGCAACCTCGCAGAAGCAGACACCGCCTCCACGTGACCGCTCCTCTTGGAGTTGTTCCCCTAAACGCCGCCGAGTCTCCGCAGAGGCCACGGAATAGCCGCGCGCCCGCCCAGGCTCACTACATTTGACACGACGGAGGCCGATGGGTCTCGAAGAGGACGGTCCGGACGCCCTAAGTTGAACGTAGGGTCCTCCTTGCGACGAAACCGAGGGTCGACCCCTGCACGACGATGGTGAACAGCACCACCGCGTAGGTCGACGCCAGGATGGCCGGCTTGGCCTCGCTCTCCGGGATCGAGAGGGCCAGCGCCACCGAGATGCCGCCGCGCACGCCGGCCCAGGTCAGGAACGGCACGTTGCCGAGCGAGAGGTTGCCGCCCCAGCGAAACATCAGGACGGGCGTCGTGACCGCGACGAGGCGGGCGACCAGCACGACGGGGACGGCGCAGGCGGCCAGCGCCAGGCCGGAGACCTGGAAGCGCAGGACGAGCACCTCCAGGCCGATCAGAAGGAACAAGACGGAGTTGAGCACCTCGTCGACGAGCGTCCACAGGGCCGAGACGTACTTCCGGGTGGTGTCGCTCATCGCGTAGCGCGGCGCGCGCTCGCCGATCAGCAGCCCGGCGGCCACAACCGCGAGCGGGCCGCTCGCCCCGAGCTTCTGCGCGATGGCGTAGGTCCCAGTAACGAGGGCAAGCGTGATCAGCACCTCCACGGGGAAATCGTCGATGGCCTTCATCGCGCGGTAGGCGACGTAGCCGGTGACGACGCCGAGCAGAATGCCGCCCCCGGCCTCGTGGAGGAGGAGCCTCACCACTCCGCCCGCGCTCGTTGCGTCGCCGCCCCTGCCAGACGCGAAGGCGACGAGCACCGTGAACAGCACGATGCCGATGCCGTCGTTAAACAGCGCCTCGCCCTGCATCTCGACTTCGAGGGCTTCCGGAACCTCTACGTTCTTCAGCGTGGCCAGCACCGCGACGGGGTCGGTCGGGCTGATGAGGGCGCCGAACACCAGGGCCCAGGCCAGCGGCACCGGGCTGCCGAGCCCCTGTCCCGCCGCCCAGAACGCCCCACCGACCAAGGCCGTGGAGATGACGGTCCCGAGCAGCGCGAGGGTTGCCACCGCCAGGGCCCGTTCCCTCAGCGCCCGGAGGTCGAGGTTCATCGCGCCGGCAAACAGCAGGAAGGCCAACATGCCGTTCATGACCACGCCGGTGAAGTCGACCTGGTCGAGGACGCTCGTCAGGTCCTGGTAGAGGTGCTGCGCCGGGAAGGCGACGTCGACCAGGACCAGCGCGAGCGACGCGAGAAGCCCCATCACGAGTAGGCCGATGCTGTGCGGCATACGCAAGAAGCGGCGGTTCAGCCAGCCGAACAGAGCCGACAGCGTCAGCAACATCGCGGCGAGGTCGAAGATCGAGATCAAGGGGAGTCCTTCCCGCCAGCGATCATCCGGAACGCCCCATCGTGCCGGTCGTTGCCGGGCTCGAACGGTGTCGGTCCGCAACGATGAACGCGCGCGTCAAAGCCTGGCTGGAAATCCTCGGCGACCTGTTCTGGCTGCGCCCGGCCTTCGTCGTCCTCGGCTGCGTCCTGCTGGCCCAGTTCGGTGTCTGGCTGGAGACGACCCACGTCGCCGGCTACGCCGCCTCCCCGCCGGACGCCAACTAAGGCTATTCCGGCGGGGCAGAGGGCACGCGGGCGCTGCTCAGCGCCATCGCCTCCTCGAACAGAGGGGTCGCCGGCACGACCTTCTCCATCACCATCGCCGCCCTGACCCTGGCCTCCGGCCAGATGGGGCCCCGACTCCTGCGCAACTTCATTCGAGATGCCCGCAACCAGACCGGGCTCGGCATCTTCCTCGGGACCTTCGCCTATTCGTTGATGGTCCTACGAACCGTGCGCACCGTGGAGGAGGAGCCGTTCGTCCCGCACCTCGCCATCACCGGCGCCCTCGTCATGGCGCTGGTCGCGGTCGGCACGTTGGTCTGGTTCGTCCACCACATCGCCACGAGCATCAACATCGAGACCGTGGTCGACGCCGTTCAGCAAGACCTTTGTCGGTCCATCGCGGCGCACACCCGGGACGAGGCGGGGGCCGCCCGTCCCGACGACGCGCCGACAGAAAGGGCCGTGGCGGCGACCGTTGGGGGCTACGTGCAGGCCCTCGACGAGGCCGCCTTGGCGGACTGGGCCCACGAGCGCGGCATCACGGTCACCCTGCGTGTGCGGCCGGGCGATTACGTGCCGAGCGGCTTCCCCGTCGCGTTCCTGTCCGCACCGGTCGAGGAGGCCGAGGCCGCGATTCTGAACGCGGTAACGCTCGGTCGCCGTCCAGCCGCGCTGCAGGACCTGGAATACTCAGTGCGGCAGTTGGTGGAGATCGCGGCGCGGGCGCTCTCGCCCGGCATCAACGACCCGTTCACCGCCGGCAGCGTGGTCGACCACCTCGGCGACGCCCTGTGCCGGATCGCGCCCCGGAACCTGCCGACCGGGGTGGTGCTGCGCGAGGGCCGCCCGGTGAGGCCGTGAGCGGGTTGCCGATGTCGTACTGGATCGCCCGGCGTTGCAGTCCGGCGACCTGCAGCAACCGGCCATGATTCCGCGTGCCGAAGATCGAGAGGGGTGCCTGTTTCCCCAGAAGATCGCGGGCCGCATCAACCTTTCCTGCAGCCAGAAGCTGAACGTAGGCATTGTCGATCGATGGCAACGCGGCCTCCAAGGCCGCCCGCACCGCCTCGAACGGCTTCGCTGACCGGATCGTGACGTGCTCGGTCGTGATGGGAACGGACGAGATCTCGGGGTTCTTCATCGGGAAACTCGCTACTCCTGAAGAATGCCCGGCCCCGTGGGCGGCATTGCCAGCTAGCACGAAGGCTCCGCTACCGAACAACACGGTTCGGCGCGACGGGCCCGTGGCCACGCGACGGATCCGCGAACCTCCCGTGAGCGGTGCGGAACACGGCCATGCGCTCGACGCCTCAGGTCGCACCATCCATTCACCGATGTCGACGGGGCCTCCCCTCCGCCTCGCGGCGTTCGAAGATCGCAGGTGCCGGGAAGCCGGCGAGACCAAGGTCGCATCGGACATATCGTGCTTTCCACGCTCAATTCTTCGCGGCCGAAATGATGATGCTCGCCCAGTCCTGAGGACGCTCGAGCGCGCTGAAGTGGCCCGTGTCTGCGAGGGTTATGACCTCCGGCGCAGGCACGCTCCGTCCGACGCCGGCGCGATCCTCGTAGGAAGACCAGTCGCGCTCACCCCACACGAGCGTGACGGGTGCCTTGATGGCGCCGTATCGCGAACGGGCCGCGACGAAGCTCGGAAGCGCCTTGAGGAGCCGCCGCATGCCTTTCCCGTAATCGCGACGCATGCCCACACGCGAGATCTCGTCGAGCAGGTCGTCGGGCAGCTTCCGCGGGTCGGCGAAGCCGCCCTTGAGGATGCCCCCGGTGATCGAACGGTTCTCAGTCGCCGCGAAGACCGGGCCTATCAGGGGTGCACGCACGCTCTTGATGATCACCGATGCGAGCAGGTTGGCCCGCTCCAGACCGGGCAGGTAGTCGTAGGTGTTGAAGGCCACGACGCGGTCCACCCCGTCGCCGAGTTCTGCCGCCAGAGAAAGCGAGAGCGTGGCGCCAATCGATTCGCCGGCAAGGATCGGACGGCGGAGGCCGAGCACCTGCAGGAATTCCTTGAGCTGCGCGCGAAGCGTCGGCTCGTCCTTCGAGCGCTCCAGCAGCAGGTCCGACCATCCGAAACCCGGGAGGTCGAGGGCGTAGACGGTGAAGTGCCGCGACAGCAGGGGGATCACGAATTGGAAGATGTCGAGCTGCGTGCGCACGGTGTGCGTCAGGACGAGATCTGGCCCTTCGCCGGACCTGACGTAGCGCACCCGCGTCCCGTCTTTAAGCGTGGCGTAGGCTATGTCACCCGCTTGGAGCCAGCGGCGCGTGTACGTCCGAGCGTCATCCTCTACGGTGTCGATCGTTACCTGCGACATCACAACGGCTCCCTTCGGCAAACAGACCTTCGCGACCAGCTCGCGCTCGTTGAGAGCCCGGCCTCCGATGTCGCCCTTGTCGGGGCTCCCACATCGATGATGGGCGAACCATTCACGGTGGGCCTGACGACGCCACCGATCTCGACGGGGCGGCGAGCGTCGGGAGGCCGATCCGAGCGCGCGCCTCGACCATCTCCGCTTCGAGCCGTGAGATGCGCCGGTCGTGGATCTCCGCCTCGGTCGTGGCCAGGGCAGCCTCCATCGCCACGAGCCTCGCCCAAAGTCTTCGCCACGTCGCCGGCGAGCGCAGTTTCCGGACCGTTGACCCGATCATGGGCATGTCCTCGCTTGTCGACAGTGCGCTCCGGGGCGGCCGGAACACGCGACGCCTCCGATTGCCGGGCGTCGCCTACTCGACGTCGGCGGAGCGCAGGTGGAAGCTCGGCGCCTCCCGGCCGTCCCTGGATGACGCGGAGAGCAGCGTGGCGCCCGGCTCGAGCCTCAGGATCCGCGGCGCCAGCGTGTCGGTGACGTAGAGCGCGCCGTCCCCGTCCAGGGCGAAGTCGTTCGACAGGGCCTTTCCGCCCGGCAGCCGGAGGCGAAGCTTGAGGGTCCCAGACGCGAGGTCGAACGCCTTGGACCACCCGCCCTCGGTGGCGGTTGGCCCAGGCGCAACAATGGCTGTGGCGTCATGCGACGCGACCCACAGGGTGCCCCGCCGTTCGTCGGCCAGTAGCCCGAAGGTCGACCGTTTGCCGTGTTCGCCGGGTTTCACCAAGGGCGTCGCCACCGCCACGCCGCCCGCGATCCTAAGGACGCCCCCGTCGGCGATGCTGCTGACGAACAGCGTGCCGTCGGCGAGGGACGTCACGCTCTCCGGGAAACGGCCGGTGTCCGGCAGCCGTATCGCAGTCGGCCCATCCGCGGCGGACGCTGGCAAGGCCGCCCAGGCAATCGCCAGCGACAGCGCCGGGATCCCCACCGCGTGCTGGGCCGTCTTGATGCGTAACATGGCACGACCACTTCGTTCGCCGGGAGGGGGGGGCGGTTCGGGTCCGGAGCGCCTCGCAGAAGCCGCTGAGGCCAAGCGCAGTCTGGAGTCGGACCGTCAGGCGGCCTCGACCGCGAGCGCGATGCCCTGTCCCCCGCCGATGCAGAGGGTGACCAGACCGCGACGGATGCCGTCGCGACGCATGGAATGGAGCAGGCGGGTCGTCAGGACCGCGCCGGTCGCGCCGATGGGATGGCCGTGTGCGATGGCGCCACCTTCGACGTTGACGATGTCCTCGGGCAGGCCAAGCTCCTTGGCGACGGCCAGGGGCACGACCGCGAAGGCCTCGTTGATCTCGACGCGCTCCACGTCTCCGAGCGACCACCCGGCACGCTCCAGCGCCTGGCGGACGGCTGGCACCGGCCCCAGGCCGAACAGGCCTGGCTCGCAGGCCCCGATGCCGTAGGCGACGAGCCGTCCGAACGCCTCCAGACCGTTGGCGTCGGCGAAACTCCGCTCGGCCACCAGCATCGCCGCCGCACCGGAATTCAGGCCGGGCGCGTTGCCCGCAGTGATCGTCCCGTCCTTGCGGAAGGCGGGCTTGAGCTTCGATAACGTGTCGACGGTGGTCTCCGGCCGCGGCGCCTCGTCGAGAGCGAAGGTCTCCACCCCCTTGCGGCCCGTGACCTCGACGGCGACGATCTCGGCATCGAACGCGCCGGTGGACCGAGCTTTCTCGAACCGCGCCTGAGAACGGGCCGCCCAGGCATCCTGAGCATCGCGACCGATCTGGGCACGCGTCGTCAAGTCCTCGGTGTGCCACCCGGAATGCTCGCCCGAGAAGGCGTCGTTGAGCCCGTCGCTCAGCATGCTGTCGAGGATCTGGGCATGACCCATGCGATGGCCCCAGCGACCGCCCTCCATCAGGTACGGCGCCCGGTCCATGTTCTCCATGCCGCCCGCCAGCGCGACATCGTGGTGGCCGAGCCGGATCTCGTCGGCGGCCGTCGCGATGGCCTGGGCGCCGGAGCCGCAGACCCGGTTCACCGTCAGGGCCGGCACCGAGACCGGGACGCCCCCGTTCACCGCGGCCTGGCGGGCCGGGTTCATGCGGTTCCCGGCCTGGACGACATTGCCCATCGTCACGCTTCCGAGCCTGCCGCCGTCCAGCCCCGAACGGCGAAGGGACTCGCGGATGACGGTCGCGCCGAGCTCGGTCGCGGCGACACCTTTCAGGCTGCCGCCATAGGCGCCGATGGCGGTCCGCACGGGATTGCAGAGGACGATGTCACGCATGGTCAGGCCTCCATGTTGATCGAAAACGTGGCGTCAACAGACTTTGTACCAGTCTTGCACATCCCACGTTCGGTTTGGCTCAGCTGGAACACTATCTTCGGTGGTATCGACGATCAGGCAGGTCATCGTCTCCGTGGTGCAGGTCTGCCCGTTGGCATCGGTGAGCTGCGCCTCAGCGGCCAAACGCTCCTCTTCCACGTCGATCATATTGGATTTTACTGTCAGAGTTTCCGACGTGGCCGTCGCGGGACGCCGAAAGCTGATCCGGGTGTCCGGCGTCGTGTAGGTCCGACGGTGCGGCAGGACGGACTCGAACGTGGAGCCGAGCGCCACGTCGAACAGGGCGGCAACGGTAGCGGCATGGGCCGGGCCGAAGGGATCGTAGAGATATTCGTCGGGCCTTCGGCGCAGCGCGATGTTGCCCTCGGCAACCGAAACGAACTCGATGCCGAGCAGGCTCATTGAGGACGGAGGCAGGATTTCCCCCGCGGCCATGGCGCGGAGTCGGTTCAGTCCGGGCCTTCCACCTCCGAAGCGGCCCGTGCCGGTGCGGGTTTCGGGCGCGTCCGAGGACAAGTCGGCTTTGAGCGATTTCGGATCAGCGATTGGCTTGAGCTCGTCCATCGGGTGCGAACTCCAGTGCCGTGCCTGAGATGGCGTGATCGGCCCCCTCCGGGGCACTCATGGCGGAATAAAGATTATGATCAACATCTATTATGGTAACGGCGATGCGTCAATAGCCGCGCAGGCTCATTCGCGAGTGTCTAGCTTCCGGGAGCGCGGTCCCTCACCGGGTGGGCATCCGTCTCAGGACGATGCTCGCGTTCACACCCCCGAAGCCGAAGCCGTTCGAGAGAGCGTAGTCCACGGTTGCCGGCCGCGCCGACGGACCGATCAGGTCCAGGCCGTCAGCGGCCTCATCGGGGTCTGTAAGATTGAGCGTGGGCGGGAGGATGCCCTCACGCAGCGCCTGGATCGTAATGATCGCCTCCAGGCCGCCCGCCGCTCCGAGAAGGTGCCCGGTCGCGGACTTTGTCGAGGAAATTGCCGGGCCGCCTTCGCCGAAGACGGACCTGAGCGCCGCCAGTTCGCCCGCATCACCGACCGAGGTCGCGGTCGCGTGCGCGTTCACGTAGCCGATGGCGACGGGTTCGAGCCCCGCCATAGCCAGGGCCGTGGTGATCGCCTGTCGGGCGCCGCTGCCGTCAGCCGGGCCGGCGGTGAGGTGGTAGGCGTCGGCGCTGGTGCCGTACCCGACCAGTTCGGCCAGCGGGACGGCACCGCGCGCTTGTGCATGGTCCAAGGTCTCCAGCACGAGGATGCCGGCGCCCTCTCCCATGACGAAGCCGTCGCGGCTTCGGTCGAACGGACGGGAGGCCGCCTCGGGCGTGTCATTGTAGGCCGTCGAGAGGCTGCGGGCTGCAGCGAAGCCGCCAAGCGCGACCCGGGTGACGCAGGCCTCCGCGCCACCGCATACGACGACGTCCGCCTCGCCGCCGCGGATGAGGCGCATGCCGTCCCCGATGGCCTGGACGCTCGCCGCGCAGGCGGTGACGGGCGCGCCGAGCGGTCCCTTGAAGCCGTACCGGATGGATACGTGGCCGGCGGCTAGGTTGACCAGGAAAGACGGTACCGTGAAGGGCGACAGGCGCTGCGCACCGCGGGTGCGTACGGTCTCCACCGCGTCGGTGATGCTCTGGAAGCCACCGATGCCGGACGCCACGATTGTCGCGGTGCGGACGCGTTCCGCCTCGCTGGACGGCGTCCAGCCTGACTGTCGAAGCGCCTGGTCCGCGGCCGCCAGCGTGAACTGGATGAAACGGTCCATCTTGCGGCGGTCCTTCACCGGGATGAGGGCGTCCGGATTGAACCCGTCCGGGTCCTCGTCCCGGGACGGCACGAGCCCGGCGACCTTGGCGTCGATGTCGGGGACAAGGTCGTCTGGGAGGCGCCGCAGCCCGGACCCGGATGCGACAAGCCTGCGCCACATGCCCTCGACGCTGCAGCCCAGGGGGGACACGACGCCCATACCCGTGACCACGATCCGTTCGCGCATGGAGTTCCTCTCGTCTAGATCGTGCGCGCGGCGGCGGCGCGGCGCACAGGCAGGTCCCGACACGCTCGGTCCCGACAGGCTAGGTTCGGGCATTCCTTCAGGTCGTCAGGGACCGCGTCGCCTTGAGGCGCGAGCCGTCACGGCCAGCCCGGTCCCGAGGTTGTCATGCCGAGACGGAAGTCTGCGCCGCTTCGATCAGCTCGGTCGCCAACGCTTCGTCGTCGACAGCTCGTGCCAGGACGACGGCACCGACGATCGTCGAAAGCGTCGCCAGGGACCGTTGCCTGCGGCGCTCCTTGGCTGCCCAGGGCGTCAGGGCGGCGAGGATGGAGGCCATGCGCTCGACGCCTTGGGTGAAGCGCGCGCGGACGGGGCCGCCCCGCGGCTCCCGCGCGACGTCATTCGCCAGTGCGGCGAGTGGACATCCCATCCCGGGTGACCGGACGTGCGCGAGGGAGAGATAGTTGGCGATGTTGGAGTCGACGGTCCCGCGGTATTCCTCGTCCAACGCGGTATCGAACGCCTCGGCCGCGAGCGCTTCCTTGTTGGCGAACTGACCGTAGAACCCACCATGAGTGAGGCCGGCAGACGCCATGATGTCGGCCACGCCGACGCCATTGATGCCACGCTCCCGGAACAGCGACGCGGCGACCTCCACGACCCGTCGCCGGTTGGTCCTGGCCTGTTCCTGCGAAACCCTGGGCATTGCCTGATCCTCCGGCGTTACCGTGTCAAATATAGATGCCAATCGTCATCTAAGAAGAGTCGTCCCTCGTGCGACCGTTGCGGGGCAGCTGGATGTTGCCGAGCGAGACGAAGCGATTTCGGCGCAACAACCGGCCGGCCTGCGTAGGGGGGCTTGGTCGCAGGCCGGCCGGTGCATCGCGCGTTCGGTGCTTGAACGCGCGATCCCGGAATGTCCCGTCAACGGGACATCGATCCGTGTCTTGGATCAACGCTCCGCCTGAACCGGCATCGTGTCGGATCCGGATGCGACGCCAGTTGCGACGGGCGCCCGTCTGACCCGGAACCAGAGGGCGTAGAGGGCTGGCAGGAACAGCAGCGTCAGCAGGGTCCCGACGCCGACGCCGCCGATCAGCACGTAGGCCAGCGCGCCCCAGAACACCGAATGCGTCAGCGGGATGAAGGCCAGCATCGCGGCCGCAGCCGTCAGGATCACAGGACGCGCCCGCCGCACCGTGGACTCGACGATAGCCTCGTAGTCCGACAGGCCCGCGGCCCGGTCGTGGTGGATCTGGTCCACCAGGATCAAGGTGTTGCGCATCAGGATGCCCGATAGCGCGATCAACCCGAGGATCGCGTTGAAACCGAAGGGCTGGTGGAAGATCAGCAGCGTCGGGACGGCGCCCACGAGCCCGAGCGGCGCAGTGGCGAACACCATGAACATGGTGGTGAACGAGCGGACCTGCAGCATGATGACCGTCAGGGTCACGATCAGCATCAGAGGGAAGACCCCGACCAGAGCGTTCATCGCCTTCACGCTCTCCTCCACCGCGCCGGCCGTGTCGATGCGGTAGCCGGTCGGCAGTTTCGCCTTGATCGCGTCGAGCGTGGGAAAGATTTGCGCGTGGATGTCCGGCGGCTGCTTCCCGTCGAGCACGTCGCCCTGCACCCGGATGTAGGTGTCGCGGTTGTAGCGCTTGAGCACCGCGTCCTCGTAGCGGCTCTCCAGGTGCGCGACTTGCGAGACCGGGACTTGGCGCCCGTCATGGGTGGTCAGGGTCAGGTCGCCGATGTCGCCGAGTGAGCGCCGCTCCGGGCCGGGACTGCGCAGGAGCACGTCCACCGAGCGCAGGTTCTCGCGGACCTGGGTCGCCGGCGTCCCATTGAGGTAGCTCTGCAGCTGCTGGCCGGCCTCCTTCGGCGTCAGGCCGATCAGGCGCAGGCGCTCCTGGTCGAGGGCGAGGTGCAGGCTCGGGGTTTTGTCGCCCCAGTCGAGATGGACGAGACGCATGTTGGGGTTGGCCATCATGACATCCCGGACCTCCGCGGCGATGCCGCGGATGACGTCGGGGTCCGGTCCGACCACCCGGAAGGCGACGGGGAAGCGGATCGGCGGGCCGAACACGATCTGCAGGACGCGCACCCGTGCCTCGGGGAACAACCCGTCGCTCACGAGCTTGCGAAGCTTGATGCGGAGCGCGTCGCGGGACGCAGCGTCGGAGGTCTGAACGACGATCTGCGCGAAGGCGGGGTCAGGCAGTTCGGGGTCGAACGAGAGCACGAAGCGCGGCATGCCTTGACCGATGTAGCTCGTGATCTCGCGCGCCTCGGGGAGCCCGCGGACGGCCGCCTCGACCTTCTTCACGCTCGCCTCGGTCGTCGCGAATGCGGAGCCGGTGGGCAGCGTCACCTCGACGATCAGTTCGGGGCGTTCCGAGTTCGGGAAGAACTGCTTCTCGACCTGGCCCATTCCGACGACGGCGAGGGCGAACAGTCCGACCGTGATCCCGGCCGCCAGCCACTTGTGGTCGACGGAGGCTCGCACCACGCGGCGCAGGCGCTCGTAGTTCCTCGTGGCGTAGATCGCCTCGTGGCCGCCTTCCACCTTCTGGATGTTGGGCAGGAGCTTGACGCCCAGGTAGGGCGTGAAGGTCACCGCCACGATCCAGGAGATGATCAGCGAGAAGCCGACCACCCAGAAGATGTTGCCGGCGTACTCGCCCGCCGTGGAGGCGGCGAAGCCGACCGGCAGGAAGCCCGCGATGGTGACGAGCGTTCCGGTCAGCATTGGCGCGGCGGTGGCGCTCCAGGCATGGGTCGCCGCCTCGACGCGGTCGTAGCCCTCCTCCATGCGCACGACCATCATCTCGATGGCGATGATGGCGTCGTCTACGAGCAGGCCGAGCGAGATGATCAGCGCACCGAGCGTGATGCGGTCGAAGTCGCGCCCGGTGACCATCATGACCACGAACACGGCCGCGAGCGTGATCGGGACCGCGAGCGCCACGACGATGCCGACCCGGAAGCCCAGCGCGACCAGACTGACCACGATGACCACCGAGAGCGCGGTGAAGAACTTCACCATGAACTCATGGATGGCGTCGTCGATGACCTTCGCCTGGTCTGTAATTTTTTTGAAGGTGATGCCGATGGGGAGTTCGTGGTGGATCGCCACCTCCTCGGCGTTGAGCGCTTCGCCGAGCGCCAAGCCGTTGAAGCCCGGCTTCATGACGAGGCCGAGCATGAGGGCCGGCTCGCCGTCGTTGCGTATCTCGAAGACCTTCGGGTCCTCGTAGCCGCGCCTCACCTCGGCGATGTCGCCGAGCTTGATGCTGCGGTCCCCGACCGCCACCGGCAGGTTTCTGATCGTGTCGAGGCCGTCGATGGCGCCGTCGAGCCGGAGGTACACGCGCGGGCCGTCGGCCTCGACGAAGCCGGCCGGCGTCACGTCGTTCTGGTTCGCCAACGCCGCGAGCAACTGCTGCCCGGTAATGCCGAGCGTGGCGAGGCGCTGATAAGAAATCTCGACAAAGATCTTCTGCGCCTGCTCGCCGAGGATGTTGATCTTCTCGACGCCGGGCACGCGCAGGAGCCGCTGGCGCAGATCTTCGGCGCGCAGCACGAGATGCCGGTGCGGCTGACCTTGGGCCTGGAGCGCGTAGAGTGCGAAGTAGACGTCGGAGAACTCGTCGTTGAACAAGGGCCCGAGCACGCCGCGCGGCAGCGTGGAGGCCTGGTCAGAGAGCTTCTTGCGGGCCTGGTAGAACTCTTCCTGCAGCCTTGCCGGCGGCATGCTGTCCTTGAAGTAGACCTTCATCAGCATGAGGCCGGGACGGACCGTGGTCTCGACGCGGTCGTAGTAGACGAGTTCCTGCAGCCGCTTCTCCAACGGGTCGGCGACCTGCCGCTGGATCTCCGAGGTGGTCGCGCCGGGCCACGCTGCCGAGACCGACATCGTCTTCACGGTGAAGGCCGGGTCCTCCGCGCGGCCGAGCTTCTGGAAGGCGAAGAAGCCCGCGGCGGTCACCGCGATGATGAGGAACAGCGTGACGGCCCGCTCCCGGACCGCCAGGGCGGAGAGGTTGAAGCCGGTCATCGCGTGACTCCCGTCAGGCTTGAGGGAGCCTGCCGCACTGTCTGGCCGGCCTTCAGGAGGTGGGCGCCGAGCGACACGATTCGGTCGCCCGGGCTGAGGCCGGACACGACCTGAGCGCCTTCCTCCGACATGCGGGCGACGGAGACAGGCTGGGCGGTGACGGTCTTGGTGTCGGCGTCGAACTTCCAGACCGCCGAACCCTGCCCGATGTCGAACAGGGCCCCGAGCGGCACGTCGACCGACGCCGCATGCCCGGCATCCGCCGGCGCGAGCCGGAGCGTCACCGTGGCGCCGAGCGGCGCAGTCTCGCCGCCGCCCGACAGGATGTAACGCGCCCGGTAGGTCCGTGTGGCCGGGTCGGCGGTGGCGGACAGCTCCCTGAGCTTGGCCGGGTAGGTCGTCTCGCCCTCGGCGTAAAGGGTTGCCGACGCTGCCCCCTTCGCGAGTTGCCGGCTCCCCTCCGGCAGGAACACCTCGGCCTCGCGGGCGCCGTCACGGGCGAGCTTGACGACGGTCTGGCCGGCGGCGACGACCTGGCCCGGCTCGGTCGGAACCTCCATCACGACGCCGTCGGCATCGGCCTGGAGCTCGGAATACCCGGCTTGGTTGGCGACCTGGCTCGCCTGCGCCTCCGCGTTGGCGAACTGGGCGATGGCCGCATCCGCCGCGGCCTTGTTCTGGTCGTAGGTCTGCTTCGAGGTCCAGCCGTCCCCGACGAGCTTGCGGCTGCGCTCATCGTCAGCCTTGGCCTTGATCATCTGCGCCCGGGCCGCCTCGACGGAGGCCCGCGCCGCGTTGAGGGCGAGAGTGAAGTCCGTCCGGTCGAGGCGCATCAGGGGCTGACCGAGCCGGACGTGGTCCCCCGGATCGACAAGGCGCTCGTAGATCTTGCCGCCGACGCGGAAGCCGAGATTGCTTTCGGTACGGGCGCGGATGACACCGGTGTAGCGCGCGATGCCAAGCTTCGCCGGAGCGACCGCGACGGTCTGGACCAGCGGCGGCTCCGGGGGCACTGCGGTCTCGGCCGGCGAGCATGCTGCCAGAGCTAGCGGGGTCAGCACAAGGAAAGCCCTGGGGTCCATCGCACCGCTCCTCTGCGGCCGTTTCCGACCGCTCCAATCATTATGATCAACATTTATTTGGAAGCGAGACGGACGTCAATGCCGCCGCTGTTCGTCTTCCTGACGGGCGTGTCGGAACGCACGATGTCGGCAGGTCGGCCGGTCGGACAGACCTCCTGGACGACGTGAGTGGCCTGATCGATACGCGCCGCTCGACATCGGCTTCCTAATAAGGGCCAATGCACATATCTGACGCGACGGGTGTCCTGCCCGGACCCGTGATCACGGACGAACGAAGAGAATCCAGGAACTGCGGGTCCAACACGTCGAGCACGTCACCACGCGTTCGTTCGAGACGGTCGTCGCCGCCTTCGAACACGCGGTGGGGTCAATCGAGGAGGTCGGCTGGCCGGCCCTCCCAGCTGGTGCGCGAGACGAGGCGGCGTTCCGGAGCCGGGTCGAGGAGCATCTTGGACCGAGCGCCTTCACCCGATTCCTGATGCTGGACCACGGCGACTGGCTCAAGCGCGACGGGCAAGACGCCAAGGGTTCACCTCTGACGTCCTCGATGTACCGAGACCTCCTGAAGGCACGGCCGGTCGAGGTTGAGAACATCATCGGCGACCTCGTCCGCGCCGCTGCTCGCCGCCGCCTACACGCATCTCTCAGTCTACAAGAACAGGCTCGGAAACGCCTGAAACGAACCGACTCCACCCGTTGTCCGGCAACGGCATCCCTAGCGCGCCGTACCCGGGAGATCGGTCGTGGTCACCTGGCGCATCAGGTTCTTGAGACCGGCCGCCTCATCCTGCCCGGAGCTGGCCTCGAAGCCTTCCTCAGCGGACCTCCAGAGCGGCCTGGCCGACCCGAGAAGCGCGCTCCCCTCCGAAGTGAGCGCCAAGACCCGCTTCCGGCCGTCGCTCGTCGATGGCCGGACAGTCAGGAGTCCGCGCCTTTCCAGCGGTCGCAGAAGATGGCCCAGGGTCGAGCGATCCATGACCAGAAGCGCGGCGAGCTGCTGGACTGACGGTTCGCCGTGGCGTTCGACCTTGGCCAGGATGGAATATTGGTCGAGGCCGCGGCCCGTGGGAGCCATCACGCCGTCGTAGAGACGCGTCAGGTGCCTGGCCGCCTGCCTCACGGCGGAGCAACTGCAGGGCTCCGGTGGCAGGTCGCCCATATGTGCCTCTCGCTCCGATGACGTCGACGGCCTCTTGCCCGCATCGAGATGGCGGCAATTGCCCCTATTCGCAACGCGGGAATCAAGGTCGACTGACATCCGGGCGAGGAGACGCGGTCGATGCCAGTGCGACCTTCCTCGCCAGGGCGCGGTGGGCGTATCGATTGTGCCGGTCGCCCGAGCCCCGCCCGGAGACGGCCAGCCTGTTCGGTTCGCGGACCCTCTCGCAGGAAACCAACAACCTCGCGGGCGCCGACGTCTCGCCCTCCGCAGGACGCTTGGCCGGGCTCTACGCCACAAGCCAACCCCTCAGGCAACCGCCCTAGCGCGTCCCGTGTCGCTCGACACCGACGGGCCCTCCGCGCTCGCGGAACCGGTCGCCTGACGATACCAACGCGGCATCATGGACGACCCGAGGAAGTAGGCCCGTCGGCTGCCTCAAGCAGCGCCGCGACCGCATGCTTGGCGGACACGAAGGGTGAACCGTCGCCGTAGACCTGCGAGAGCAGCAGGGCGCCCTGGAACAGCACGTGGATTTGCTTGCCCACCTCGGCCGGCCTCGCGAGCCTGGCCCGCTCGCAGAGGTCGATGAAGCGTCGCTCGACGTAAAGCGCCGCACGCTTCCCGTGCGCGGCCAAGCCGGCGTGCTTGCCGACGAACTCCTGGGCTGCCTTGATGCCCAGGCAGCCTCGCGTCGGGTTCTCGTCGATCATCGCCTTGCGGGCATCAAAGAAGGCCATGATCTGCTGGTGCGGTTCCTCGCTCGAAGCCGCCACCGGATCGAAGAGCCTCCCGACGATGACCTGTCCGTAGAGTTCCAGGACCGCCTCGATCAGGGCGTCCTTGGTCGGGAAATACTTGTATAGCGTACGCTTCGAGATGCCGCTTTCCGAGAGGACGGCATCGACGCCGGTCGCGTGGAAACCGCCGTCGTAGAAGCGGTCGAAAGCCTGACGCACGATTTCCCGCTTCTTTTCCTCGCCCCGCACGTCGCCGGCCATCGGCCCCCCCTTCCATCCTTCGGCACCATACCGAACGGCCTTGACCGGGTAAACCGATCTGTTTACGTGAGGCCAATGTAAACAGATCGGTTTACATCGCGGCGAAACGTGTCTGGCGTGCGACGCCTACCGGAGGAGAGATCATGTCCCTGCAGAACAAGGTGGTCCTGGTCACAGGCGCCAACCGCGGCATCGGTGCGGCCGTCGTTCGCGAGTTCCTCAAGGCGGATGTGGCGAAGGTCTACGCCGCCGCGCGCAGCGTGGCTTCTCTGCCCGACTTCGGCGACCGCCGGGTCGTCCCGTTGCAGCTCGACGTGACGAGCGACGCATCCGTCGCAGCGGCCGCCGGGATCGCCAGGGACCTCGACATCCTCGTCAACAACGCCGGCACGATGGCGTTCGGCGACTGGATCGCTACGAACCAGGACGCGGTCGAGGCGGATATGAACGTCAACTACTACGGGACGTTGCGGGTCGTCCGGGCCTTCCTGCCGCATCTCACCGGCCGTGGATCGGGGACGATTGCGAACGTCGTCAGCGTCGTCGGCCTTGCGCCCGTACCGCTCCTGGCCGGCTACTCGGCCTCCAAGGCCGCCCTGCAGTCGTTGACCCAGGGGCTGCGCGGCTCCCTGGCGAAATCCGGGGTCACCGTCGTCGGGATCTATCCCGGCCCGATCGACACGGACTTAGCCAGGGACATGCCGATGGAGAAGGCGTCGCCCGAACATGCGGCCGCCAACATCGTCCGGGGCCTCGCCGAAGGTCAGACCTCGATCTTCCCGGATCCCACGGCGCAGCAGATCGGCCAGCTATGGTCCCAGACCGGGCCGCAGCTCGAAGCCGCGCTGCAGGCCGGAGGCTGACGGACCTCTGTCGATTTGGCTTTCTGAGGTCCTTCAGACCCGACGTGTCGAGGCGGGGGTGGCGACGGTCGCCGCCCTCCCTCAGCCAGCCACAGCGTCGCCCATACCGCGCGTGGACCGAGCTGGAGACACCATGCTGGCTTCAATGTCCTCCGCCGTACCCCGGCTGACGTGCCTCGGATGAATGGCTGGGCGCCAAGATCTTGCGCCGGAAATTGACGCTCAAACAGGATGCCGCCGGCCAGCCGTCGAGATCTCCATGACGGGTCGCCAATTCATCTCGCGGCATTCCAATCCTTCATCGCCGCAACTTTGGGTCGTCCTGCGTGACGCGGCTGCGCAGCGTGAAGACACCGCCCCCGGATAGGATTGCGCTCCGGGCGAGGAGACGGCCGCTCTGCCAGTTGGACAGCCCGAGTTCGGGCTGGTTCAAAGCGTATTGCCCGTCGACCCACCGGGTGAACCCGTCACCCACGAACGGCGCGTTCACCGTGTCGTAGAAGCGGCGATGCGCCTCCCGGTCCCGGCTGATCAACGAGGCGGCGAATCGCGGGCTGTGGCGATTGAACAGCGTCACCGCGTGATCGAGATCATCCACGATCTTCAGGCTGACCTCGGGCGTGTCCTCCCATTCCCATTCGTGGCCGAGATCATCCTCCGATTGGATCTCCGTCAGCGACTCGACGCGCTCACCGTCAGCGCGCCGGACCCGGACGGTGGCGGTGCGCCAAGCCTTCGGCAGAACGGTCTCGTCGCCTACGACCATATGAAGCTTGCATCCGAAGCCGCGCGCGCGGCCGGCGGACTCGAGGGCCGCCAGGAAAATCGGCACCAGATCCGTCACCCGGGCGCGATGGATGCAGCACACGTTCAGCGTATTGCAGACCTTCCGGTCCAGCGAGGCTTCGACAGCTGCGGCGAAGCGCTCCGCATCTGCGTCGCGGTCGGCAACCATCCACGCACCGCCGGTTCCATGCAGGCTGACCGCCGTGCCGGCTTGTCGGGCGACGCTCCCGAGCTGAGCCACCGCCCGACCCGACCCACGTGCTACCGCCAGCGAGAGCCGACGGTCCGCGAAGAGCGCCCAGCCCGTCGACCGTTCCGGGCTCTCGACGAGCGAGATGGCTCCAGGCGGGAGGCCGGCCTCGCTCAGCGCGGGCATGAGCGCGTGCTGCATGATAGCCTGTGCAGTGCCGAGTGCGTCGCTGCCGATGCGGAAGACGGCCGTGTTGCCGCTGCGCAGGACACCTGCGGCATCGGCGAGCACGTTCGGGCGACCCTCGAAAACGAAGCCGACCACACCGAGTGGTGCCGCCACCTGCTCGACCGTCCAGCCGGCGTGGACGATGCGTTCAACGACCCGACCGCGCGGCGTCTCGCTGTCACGCCACGCCCGCAGGCCCGCGATCATGTCCTGCCGCATCCGGTCGGTGGCGAGGAGGCGGGTTGTCGAACGGCCACTGCTCTGGGCGCGCTCGACATCCTGCCGGTTCGCCTCAGCGATGGCATGCCAAGCCGACGGGTCTTCGAGGAGCGCAGCGAAACGGTCGAAAAACTGCTCGATGCCTTGATCCGGTACCGCCGACATCTTGATGAAGGCTGCATGCGCCCGGTCCACCGCCGCCGCGGCCAAGGCGATCTGAGCCGCGGGGATGTGGAGCAGGTCTCCGGTCTCCTGCAGGACCAGCAGATGATCACCAGGTTGGAAGGCTTCCGCGATTTCCGGCGTGATCACAGTCACGCGGTCACCGCCGAAAGGCACGGGGGTTCCGGACACAAGGCGCGCGATAGTGTTCATCTTGGAAGCGGGCATAGGGAATGGCGGCTTTCGGGATTTACGCTCAGCATCTGCTACGGCTGGCAGTGATCGGAAGCAGAAGGTGCGCTTGTGGTAAATTTCAGACAGTTTGCGTTCGAGCGGAAGGCATCCAAGCGAACATCGCTGGCTCGCGCACGACTTTGAGAGGCACTTTGAATATCCGAATGCGGGCGTGTCCCAAAGACGCCTGAGCCTCGCCGGGCCCGCGTCTCCGGCATGACGGTCGCGCGTCAGCCGGGGGCGTGCAAGCGTTTGTACTCGGCAGGCGTGGTGCCCACACGCCGGAGGAAGGCGCGTCGAAGCGTGTCGGCATCCCGGAAGCCGCAGGCGCCCCCGACCTGCTTCAAGGCAAGGTCACCCGTTTCCAGGAGACGCGGCGCAGCGCCTCGATCCGCACCGTCTCGTCGTAAGCTGCCGGAGTCATACCGGTCTCGGCGCGGAACACTCGCGCGAAATGGCAGGGCTCATGCCGGTCCGGCTGGCGAGCCGCTCGACCCGAAGGTCCTCGGCGGGATGCGCGGCCGCCCAGCGTTGGGCGTCCAGCAGCGCCGAGCGGCCGAATGGCGCGCTTACGCCGCGACGGCTGAACTGCATCTGGCCGCCGCCGCGCTTGCCCAAGCAGGAACGCTCGACTGCAGACCGCGCCATAGCGCCGGCAGTGCTCGGCGGCGCAGTGGAGCCACACGAGCAGCTCGGGGGCGACCGCAGCCCCATGCATCCGGGGTGCGCCGGCCACGAGGAGCGTGTCGAAAGGCGGGCTCGCATCGGTTGGGGAGACGAGGTCCGGCAGCAAGCGCCGTCCCGATCACCGCGAGGGCGTAGACCTGTCGGTCGCACTGGACATTGGCCAGGCCTTCTACGACGGCATCAAGCACAAGCCGGACACCACCTTCGGCAACGTCAAGGCCGACGTGATCGCCGACAAGGAGCCGGACTTCCGCAGGGGCAACTTCTGCGGCGTCATTCGCGCCTCTTGCTGGCCCGGTGGGACCCATGCACCGGGGTGCGGCTGCGGCCAGCATGACTGAGCGTCGCTCGCTGGCCACCGGAATGATGGCCAGCGCACACAGCACGCCGCCTGCCCGGGGCGAAGCCCCCGGACCGCTCAACTGATCGACTGCGTGGGTGGCCTGTCGGGAAGGGATGACGATGGACGCAAGGACCGTCGCAGTCGGTCTCGTCGCCCCCCCGGAATCCCGGGCGCTGGACATCGTCGGACCTGCCGACGCGTTCGCGCAGGCCCACAGGTGCAGTCAGCATGAGGGAACGGATTAGACCGCTTCTTCCCCGTGTGCGCTCCCCGCCGCCCGCCCCATGCGAACCATGACCTCCCGCAGCCAACGATGGGCGGGATCACGGTCATAGGAAGCGTGCCACAGCATCGAGATGACGATCTCGTCAGTTGGCACCGGCACGGGGCTCGTCGCCAAGCCGAGCTGGGCCGCGAAGGTCGTGGCCAGCTCGTCGGCCATCGTGGCGATCAAGGGCGCGGCCTGCACGTGAAACGGCACGGTGGCGAAGCGCGGCGTCGTCGCCGCCAGCCTCCGCGTCCGGCCCACCTTCGCGAGCGCCGTATCCACCACCCCCGGGCCGACGCCAGTCAGGTATGTCAGGATGTGCGGGAAGCGAACGAAGTCGTCGAGCGAGAGCGGACCACTGATGCCGAGCAGCCGGGGATTGAATAGACTCAGGAAGCCGAAGCGATAGAGCGGCCGGACCTTATGGTGGACCTGGCCTTCGGTGATCATACCGACGGCCATGTCGATCCTGTCGGCGTCGAGGTCGCCCAGCACGCTGCCGTAATCGAGGCTGACCAGGTGCAGGCGGATGCCAGGCGCCTCGCGTGCAAGGAACGCGAGCAGGCGCGGGATGAGACGCACCTCGACGCTGCCGGGGATGGCAAGCGTGAAGGACTGTTCGACGGTCGCGGGGGTGAAGTCGTCCTCTCGGAGGACGATGCCCTGGAACTGGCGAAGGGCGGCTCGGAGCGGCTCGATGAGGGCGAGCGAGCGCGGCGTCGGGCGCATGCCGTCCGGCGTGCGCGTCAGGAGCTCGTCGCCGAGGAGCTTGCGCAGGCGAGCCAAGCTGCTGCTCATGGCCGATTGCGTGATGCCGACCTTCGCAGCGGCCCGCGTGACGCTGCTTTCGGTCAGGAGCGCATCCAGTGCCACGATCAGGTTCAGGTCGATGCCGGCGAGGTCACGGTGCTTGATCGTCATGGCTGGGCTCGCTCGTGGTTCTCGACCACATCCCCGGCGACCGGACGATGCAGGATCCGGCAAGCGGGACCGTGCAGCGTCCCTGACGAAATTGGCCGGCGACGAGGATGGCGTGAACGTACCATCATTCACGGCGTGGATGTTGGCTATCGATTGCATCTGTTTGATGGATACGGCTCTCGGCCGCATCTTCTCCTGATCGAACGACGGGTCCCCGTCACACCGAGAGGATCGAAAGATGTCCCACCGTACCGTCACCCTCACTGCCGCCCTGACGATGGCGGTGGCGGCCCTCCTGCCGGCCGCCGCGTCGGAGGCGACCCTCGGCATCGCCGCGCATGGTGCCTTCTCCGTTCCTGCTGTCATCGGCGCGGCCTACCATACGCCTGGTCTCGCGCTGAGCGCCGCCGACGTGCGTGCGCAGGGCGGTCTCCTCGTGCCAGCCCTAACGCGCTGGCAGGATGCTCGGCCGGCCACCGCCTCCGTCGAGCCTTTCAAGGTGCCCGCCACCATCACCGTCGCCTATCGCAACCGGAACGTTGCGACAGATGCCGCGCAGGTCCTCAAGCAGGGGGGCTTCGCGACCGTGGGTGCCGTCCGGTGGCTGCCCGACGCGCCGAACATGGTCGAGGCCAATACGGGCACGGTCAAGCTCGGGTCGCTTGAAGCCAAGAATTGAGCGAGCGTCCGGACAGCCCAGGGACGAGCAGTCGCGGCTTGCGCTGCAGGGCGTTCAGCCGTTGGAATTCGAGGTTGAAATCATGACCGGCCCGCTCACTTCGACCAGGATCATGGTCGAGCACGTAACCCTCTCCGCGACCAAGCCTTTCGAGGCGGCCCAATCCGCCTTGGAGGCTTCAGCACTCATCATCGACCTCGATTAGGCCTTGCTTCTATAAGGCGGTGCGGTGGACGAGGCGCACGATCTCCTCGAACGGCAGGCGCCGCTCTCGATCTTCGGATCCCGGGACCATGCGATGGACTGCTCACCGCCGGGTTGTGCCGGAAATGAGAAGCTTCCTGCCTTCCCGCGTTGTCGCCTTGTAGCTGCATAGCTAGACGGTATGCCTGGACCGGGGACCGCCGCGGCAGGAAACTGGGCCTTCGGGTTCCTGGTCAAATTCGATGTCCCGTCCCCACCTCAGCGCCAGCATCGCCGCGCTTGAGTGCGGCAGAAGGTTTGCCCTGGAGGGCATCACGGAAGACTTGCGCGAAGCGGTGCCACGCTTCGGCATCAGGGTGACAGCCCTCGCGTCGGAGCAGTTCGCACGGATTGGGCCGGTCGCTCTAATGACCGTAGATCCCACACCAGCGCCGACGACGCCGCAATCACAGACCCTATTCACACCGCGCGGCGGGCCAAGAGCCTTAACCATCCCGGTGATCCGGCGAAGGTTGCTCAGGAGAAGCCGGTGCTGATCGTCGCTGACGATCCGCCCGTGCGACTGTAGCTGGGAGCCGATGCCCTGAAATGGGTCGCGCAAAAGCGGCACGGGATGAAGACCGAACGCGGCGCTTGGGATACACTCTCACGCTCGACCAGCTTCGAGAGCTGGCCGGTATCTGCGTCGGCGAATGCCCACCATCATCGGCGGCGGGGCGGATGTCTGCTTTGGGAGAAGCAAGCCCCGTCCGCTGGTAACCGTTTGGGGTCGATAGGAGCTCGTCCGCTTTTCCAACGAGCCCTCCGCGAAGCGGACCAGCCGCTTTCGGCCAGACTTCGTCGCGCCAGATCGCCTGAGCGCCCAAAACCGGGCGTTCGGCTGTGCGCGCATTCCGGTCATGGAGCCCAATGCGGCGCCGTTCCAGAAGCAGACCAAACTTCACGTCCGATCATTGCCCAGCCGCTGGTTGAACAAGCTCTTTTCGGCGCGGCGGACATCAGAGATCGACACCAGATTTTGGAACCCGACGTCGAGTGAGGATCATCATCGTTTTTCGGATCCAGCCGACTGCGCGCGCCGATTTGCAGGTCATCTTGAGCGGGTTGAGACAGCTTTGGGCGATTGCCACCGCCGGCCGCAAGGCCATCAAAAAGTGTCAGGCTCAGGCTGCATGCGGCGTCGATCCAGTGCGTCGGTCATGACGCGTCGCCTTCCCCGCTTCGGCGTCTGTCTGGATTTTTCGTGAGCCTCGCCGCGGATGGCGGAGCTGTTGGATCGGAGCGATCCTCAGTACAACGCGCGACGACACGCCGGAGGGATTCGCACTCCTGTGCCGGTGCGAAGAGTTCGGCGCGCGCCGCGCCATACGCAGCCAAGGTGCTCAGAAACGCCGGCTCCTCCTCGGCGCGGAGGAGCAAGGCGGCCAGCGCCGCATCGTCGCCGACCGGGAAGTAGCCCGGATAGCTTGATCCCAGCAGTCCGCGGGTGCCGGGAATGTCGGAGGCGATCACCGGCAGGCCGGACACGATGGCCTCGGACACCACGTTGGCGCCACCCTCCTGGTGCGAACTGAGGACCATGACGCGCCCACGGGTCAGCCAGCGCCGCACCAGGGATCCGGGCCGGTCTCCGAGCCACAGGTAGCGCGGGTTGTCGGCCATCTCGGCGCGGGCTCGCGCCGCCCAGACCGCCTCGTGCGCGCCCCCGAGATGGACGATGCGGATGCGGGACCGGGCCGGAAGCCGCCGTGCGGCGCGGGCGGCGCGGAACGGGTCCTTCTCGGCGCGCAGGTGCCCGACGACGAGGATTTCGAAAGCCTCCTCCGAGACCGGCCAGCGCAGTCGGCGCGGGAGGGCGGACTGGAACACGACGTCGACCTTGGCGCGATGGCGTTGCGGAAGGGCCGCGGCGACCAGGTCGTGGAGGCCGATCAGGCGGTCCGCCAAGTCGAGCGAGCGCAGCATCGGCTCGGGGTCCGCGGAGAGAAAATGGTAGATGTCCGTGCCCGCCAGGGCGACCACCAACGGCCGGTCCGGATGAAGTGCCTTGAAGCGCGCGATGGCGGCGGCGCTGCGCCAAGCGTGCAGGGCCAGCATCAGATCCGCGTCGGCGTCCTCGGCGTAGTCCGTCGCCACGTCGACTTGGTGTCCGAGATCGCCGAGAATGCGCGCCCAACGGATCGCCGTCGTCCGGTTGCCGGCGCGGGACGTCCGCGCAGCCGGCGTGATGAGGCTGATCTTCATGGTCTCGACAGGCTTCCAGGACGTCCGATGAGCGCACAGGTCTCGACTGCCGATCTCGTGGCGATGCTGCAGGATGCCCGGGCGCGCACGCTCGAACTGGTGGCAGGCCTCGATCGCGACCGCCTCATGGGGCCACAGAGCGATATCGTGAACCCCCTCCTGTGGGAAATCGGGCATCTCGCCTGGTTCCACGAACATTTCATCCTGCGCGGACTCGACGGTCATCGGCCCCTGATCGACCGAGCCGACGCGCTCTACGATTCCGCGCGGGTGCCCCACGCGACGCGCTGGTCGATCCCGCTGCCGCCGCTGCCCGAAACGCTCGGCTACATGGCTCGCGTCCACGAGGCGCTGGTCGGGCGCCTCGCCGGTCGCGAGCCCACGCCGCGCGAGGCCGAACTCTATCAGCTCGTCACCTTCCACGAGGACATGCACGACGAGGCCTTCACCTATACCCGCCAGACCCTCGGTTACCCGGTGCCGGCCTTCGCCGCGTCGGCCTGCGCGCGGGAGACGGGGACCGGCCCCTGGCCGGGCGACGTCGCCGTCGGCGGCGGAACGTGGCGGCTCGGATCCGAGCCCGGCGGCGGATTCGTCTTCGACAACGAGAAATGGGCGCATCCCGTGCCCGTCGCGCCGTTCCGCATCGCCCGCGCGGCGGTGACGAACGCGGAGTTCGCCGCCTTCGTGGCGGATGGCGGCTACCGGGAGGGCGCCTACTGGGACGCCGACGGCGTGCGGTGGCGCGACGGTGCAGGTGCCGATCATCCGGTCTACTGGACACGGCACGGGCGGGGCGACTGGACCGTCCGGAGGTTCGACCGGGACGAGCCGCTGGCGCCCGATCAGCCGGTCGTCCACGTCAACTGGCACGAGGCGAACGCCTATTGCCGCTGGGCGGGCCGCCGTCTGCCCACGGAGGCGGAGTGGGAAGCCGCCGCCGCCGGCGGGCCGGCGCCGGACGGCACGCTCGGCGAAACCAAGCGCGCCTATCCCTGGGGGGCTGCGGCACCCACGCCCGCCCTCGCCAACCTCGATGGCGGACATGTCGGCTGCGTCGACGTCGCCGCCTACCCCGAGGGCGACAGCGCCTGGGGCTGCCGGCAGATGCTCGGCAATGTCTGGGAATGGACGGCGAGTCCGTTCCTGCCCTTCCCCGGCTTCGCGCCCGACGCCTACAAGGAGTATTCGGAGCCCGCCTTCGGGACCCGCAAGGTCCTGCGCGGCGGCGCCTGGGCGACCCGCTCGCGCATGGTCGACGCCGCTTATCGCAACTTCTTCGGCCCGGATCGCCGCGACGTGTTCGCCGGGTTCCGCACGGCGGCTCTTTAGCGCCGCGCGAATTGGGCCGCCGCGGCGGCCGCGACGAGGCGGAGCGCCGCCGTCGCGCCGTCGGCTTCGCCCTTCTCGAAATCGCCGGCCTGGCCCATCTGGTTGGTGACGTGGGCGAAACACAGCACCGCCTTGCCGCGAGCCTGCGCGAAGGCGTAGAGCGCCGCCGCCTCCATCTCGACCGCAAGGATGCCCCGCGCGGACGCCGCCTCGATGGCCTGTCGGGTCTCGCGGTAAGGCGCATCGGTCGTCCACGTCATGCCTCGCTCCACCGGTTCCCCGATCCCCGACAGGGCGGGGGCGATGGCCGCGACGAGGTCGGCCGGAGCCTGTGCGAAGTCGGCCGGCGCCAGGTAATGGTAGCTCGTGCCCTCGTCGCGGAGCGCCGCCTCGATCAGGATGAAGTAGGGCGGCGCTCGCGAGGGCGTGATCTGGCCCGAGGAGGTGATGCTGATCAGCAGTTCGCAGCCCGAGGCGAACATCTGCTCGGCTACCAGCACAGCGAAGGGGGCGCCGACCGCGCAGCCGACGATCCCGAACTCCCGCCCGTCGCGTTCGAAGCGGAAGAGGTCGGTGTGATAGCACGCCCAGTCCGGATCGCGCCGCGCCACGCCGGTCGCGCGCAGGTGGCGGACGATGTCGCCGTCGGGGTCCAGCACGCACAGCGCGGGCACCCGGCCGGCGCCGAGGCCGCGCTGCCGGCGCGCCTCGCGAAGCAGGCTATCGGGTGTGAATTCGGAAGCCGCCCCGTACGCCTTGCCGCGCAGGATCGGGGCGACCGGCGGGTCGCGCGGCGGCACGGGGCCGCCCGTCAGGCCTCGACCCGGATGCCGGGATCGCCGGCCTCGAACCGCCCGACGACGGCAGCCTCCGCGAAGCCCGCGGCCCGGACCTGGGTCAGGATCGCCTCGGCCCGCGCCGGCGTGCAGGTCACGAGCAAGCCGCCGGAGGTCTGGGGATCGGTGAGGAGGTGGCGCCGCCAGTCGGGCAGGCCCTCGGGCAGGGTCACCTGGCTGCCGAAGCTGGCCCAGTTGCGGTGCGAGGCTCCGGTCACGAAGCCCTCCCGCGCGAGCGCCTCGGCCCGGGGCAGGAGCGGGATCGCGCCGCCCGCGATGACGAAGGTCAAGCCGGCGCCGCGAGCAAGTTCCAGGCCGTGCCCGAGGAGGCCGAAGCCGGTGATGTCGGTGATGGCATGGACCTCCGCATCGCCCGCTAGATCCGCCCCGACCCTGTTGAGGCGCGTCGTGGTGGCGACGAAATCGGCATAGCCCGCGGCGTCGAGGGCCTCGCGCTTGATCGCGGCGGAGTAGATGCCGACGCCGAGGGGCTTTGTCAGGATGGCGACGTCGCCGGCCCGCGCGTCGGCGTTGCGCCGGATGCGGGCACGGTCGCACAGGCCGATCACGGCGAGGCCGTAGATCGGCTCCGGCGTGTCGATCGAGTGGCCGCCCGCGATGGGGATGCCCGCCTCGGCGCAGGTGGCGGCCCCGCCCTTCAGGATCCGGGCGACGATCTCGGGCGCGATCTTGCCCACCGGCATGCCCAGGATGGCGAGCGCTAGGATCGGCTTGCCGCCCATGGCGTAGACGTCGGAGATCGCGTTGGTCGCGGCGATCCGGCCGAAATCGTGGGGGTCGTCCACCATCGGCGTGAAGAAGTCCGTGGTGGCGATGAGGCAGGTCCCGTCATCCAGCGCCCAGACCGCGGCGTCGTCGGCGGTCTCGTTGCCCACGAGCAGGCGCTCGAACGGGCCGGCCACCGGTTGGTCGGCCAGCAGCGTGCGCAGCACCTCGGGGTCGAGCTTGCAGCCGCAGCCTCCGCCATGGGCGAGGCTGGTGAGGCGAACCGGGGGGGTATCCATGGCCGAATCCTGGGGCATCGAGGGCAACGAAAGAGGTCTCGGCCCGGTCCTACCAGACAAGGGCGGGCATCCGGTACAGGCGGCCAGGGGAGAATGCCGGAAGCGGGAGCGGTGGCGCGCCGCCGACCTGAAGGGCGCTGAAGCCGGCCCTGAGCGCCCCCAGAACGTCGAGCGCCGCGGTGTCGCCAATCCCGAGGACCCGCTCGGGGGCGACCGGCCGGCCGCGTGCCCGACCGGCGCGCTTCAGGGCGTGGCGATAGATCAGCGCACCGGGCTTCCCGGTCTCGACCACGCGGCCGCCGAGCGTCCGGTAGCGCTCAGCCACGAGGCCGGCGAAGCGCAGGCGCGTCGTGCCCACCGTCAGGCACGTGTCCGGATTGGTGCAGAGCAGGCGGTGGCCGCGCCGGTGCGCGGTGGCCAGGATCGCATCGAGGTCGTCATCGCCGTCCGGATAACCCGTGCAAACGGTCAGATTGGCGTCCTCGACACCGGTCAGCGCGATCGGCAGGCCCGCGAACAGGACGCGGTCGCGCGCCGGCCCGATATGATGCGCTCGCGCCGACGCCCCATCACGCAAGAGGAGGCGGGCGACGTCGGCCGCGGTGACGAGGTCGTCCCATGCGGCAGGGATGCCGCGGTCCCGGAGCGCGTCCGCGAGGCGGCGTCCAGGTTCGGCGGTGTTGGAGACGAGTACCACCGTGCCGCCGGCCGCCCGGAAGGCGCCCAGCGCGCCGGTAGCGGCTGGAAGCACACGCGTCGCGTCGTGGAGGACGCCGAACACGTCGCACAGGACCACCGCGAAGGCGTCCGCGACTTGGCCCAGCCCGGCGATGGCCTCGGGTTCGTCAGCCACGGACGTCCCGGACGCGCGCCTGGACGATGGTCGTGCACGCGCTCTCGAGCTTCGGCAGGTCGCGGGCCGGCGCCATGGTGATCGCCAGGGGGCGGGACTCGCCGCGCACGATCGGACAGTACGGATCCACCTGATCGAGCCGATCCATCAGCCGCCGACGCCCGGCGCAGCCGCCATGGCAGGACGCCTCGTGCGCGCATCCCCGGCAGGGCTCCGGCAAGGCGCGGACCGCCGCGAAGGGGGCGGTCTCGACGATCCCGCTGCCGGCTTCGCGCAGGGTGTCGAGGCTCTGCCCGGTGCCGCTCCAGTAGACACAGGGTTGCACCGTGGCCCGGGGTGTCACCCGCACCGTGCCGACCCCGCAGCCGCCCTTGCGCGCCGGCAGGCCGGCCATGGCCCGGACCAGGGGCTCGCCGATGGCGATCACGTCGGTCTCAGCGAAGAGCCGCGCGAACCCGCCCCAGTACTCATCGTAGGTGAGCGCGAAGGCGTCGGTGCGCACCGCTTGGTAGACGTTGATGCGCAGGGGCGCCTCAAAGCTTTGGGCGATGGCAGCGATCTCGTGCAGCCGGTCGAAGTTGGTCCGCATCATCACCGCGATGAAGGTGACGCCGACGCCGAGGGCCTTGCAGCGGGCGGCCTGCGCCATCACCAAGTCCCAATTGCCGGCGCCGCGCTGCGCGTCCTGCTCGTCCCGGGTCGGATAGTCGATGGAGAATTCCACGTCGGCGAAGGCCTGCACCGCCACATCGTCGATCACCGCAATCGAATGCCCGTTCGACGTGATCGTGAGCTTGATCGGCTCGGCCCGCAGCATGTCGAGGAGCCGCGGGAATTGCGGATGCATCCCGTTTTCGCCGGTGCCCAGATTGACCGAGCGCACCGGCAGGCTGTCGAGGACGGCCCGAACCTGATCGGGCCCGAGCCGGTCCAGCCGGTCCGGATCGCGGTAGCAGAAGCTGCAGGCGAGGTTGCACTCGTTGGTCAGCCCAATCCCGAGCGAGAAGGACCGGGCCGGGTCGGCGGGGGCCGGCATCGGAAGCGCGGACGTCTGCGACGTCGAAGCCATGGAAATCCTCTGACGCGATCCGGCGTGACGTCTCACGATAATCGGCATCGTGGCGCGCGGCGTTTTCTCCTCCTTCGCACGGAGACGCGTCGCGGTAACATCACATCTTCGGCGGCCCCTCGCGTCTCCGGCGCGATCCAATACTGGGACCTTCTGGCGCCTCGGCAGCCCGGCGCGAGCGGCGCGGCTCGTAACCGCCCGGCACCGGCCCGCGAACTCCCGTCGTCAACAGGGGTTCGCCCGGCGCAGTGACCCCGCGGCGGCGACAGTCGTCAATTGATTGGACATCCGCCTCCGCTTGGGGGTGTTAGAGCATCTGGACAGGGTGCTGGGGGCGACGATGCTGAGACGGACTTTGAGCGGGGCGCTGCTGATGGGACTGGGATGCCTTGTCGCGTCCGGACCTGCGGGCGCGCAGGAGAGCGCCAAGCCGACCTTCGTCTTCACCGGCATTCCCGACCAGGACGAGAGTCGCCTCGTGGAGCGCTTCGGCAAGGTGGCGACCTATCTCGAAGGCAAGCTGGGCGTGCCCGTCAAATACATCCCGGTGAAAAACTACCCGGCGGCGGTGACGGCCTTCACCAACGGCCAGGTCCAGCTCGCCTGGTTCGGCGGCTTCACCGGAGTGCAGGCGCGCAAGGCCGCCCCCGGCGCGCAAGCGATCGCGCAAGGCGCGGAGGACGCCGCCTTCAAGACCTACCTCATCGCCAACACGAAGACCGGCCTGACGAAATCGGCCAACTTCCCTAAGGCGATCGCCGGCAAGACATTCACGTTCGGCTCGCGCGCCTCAACCTCGGGCCGCCTGATGCCGGAATACTTCATCCGCGAGGCGTTCCCGGGCAAGACGCCCGACGAGGTGTTCGCCCGGGTCGGCTTCTCCGGGGACCACAGCCGCACGATCCAGCTGGTCCAGTCCGGGGCCTTCGAGGTCGGGGCGGTCGACTACTCGGTCTGGGATCTCGACAGCAAGGCCGGCAAGGTCGATCAGACGGACGTCGGGGTGATCTGGGAGAGCCCGCCCTTCCCCGATTACCAGTGGACCGTGCGCGGCGACGTCGACGCGATCTACGGCGCGGGCTTCACGGAGAAGCTGAAGGCGGCCCTGATCGGCATATCCGATCCGGCCATACTGGCGCCCTTCGCCCGCTCGAAATTCATCCCGGTGACCAACGCCGCCTACGAACCGGTGGAGCGCGTGGCGAAAGCCACGGGCCTGCTGGACTAGGTGGCCCGCGGCGCCGTGACCCTCACCCCGCCCGAAGCGGAGATCGTGCTGTCGGGCGCCCGGGCGGCCTATGACGGCAAGCCGGTCCTGTTCGGGGTCGACCTGACCATCCGCGCCGGGGAACGCGTCGCCCTGATGGGACGCTCGGGGGCGGGGAAGTCCACCCTGCTCGGGCTCATCCACGCCCAGGCGCGCGCCCGCGTGGCGCTGATCCCGCAGGCGGCAGCCCTGGTGCGGACCCTGTCGGTCTTCCACAACGTCTACATGGGCCGGCTCGACCAGCGCTCGACCCTGCACAATCTGCGCACCCTGGCGTTTCCGGCCCGCGCCGACCTGTCCGAGATCCGGGGCATCCTCGGGGAGGTCGGCCTGTCCGGCGAGCTCCGCGCCAAGGCCGGCGCCCTGTCCGGCGGCCAGCAGCAGCGCGTATCCGTGGCGCGCGCGCTCTACAACGGGCGCCCGATCCTGATCGGGGACGAGCCGGTCTCGGCCCTGGACCGCACCCAGGGCGGCCTCGTCCTGGAGCGGCTGGCCGTGCGCCACCGGACCCTGGTGCTGGCGCTCCACGACATCGCCCTGGCGCTCGCGCATACCGACCGGATCGTGGTCCTCGACGCCGGGCGCATCGTCCTCGACGCGCCCGCCCGAGACCTCGACGAAGCGGCCCTGATCCCGTTCTACGGGCAGGCCGCGTGAGCGCCCTCCGCCGGATCCCCGGCTGGGGTTACGCGGCGGTGACGCGCTGGTTCGTCGGCGGGGCGCTGGCCGCGCTCCTGGCGGCCGACCTCGCGATCACGAGCCTGCATCCCTGGGCCGACCTCCAGCGCCTGCTCGGCGGCCTGATCCATCCCGACTTCCCGTCGGTGGAAGTCTGGAGCGTCGTCTACACCGTCGCGTTCGCGATCCTCGGCGTGACGCTGGGGGCCGGGGCCGGTTTTGCCCTCGCCATTCCCTTCGCCAGGGTCCGGAGCGTGCGCCTCGTGTGCGCCGCCCTGCGCTCCGTGCACGAGCTATTCTGGGCGCTGCTGCTGATGCAGGTGTTCGGCCTGTCGGCCACCACCGGCATCCTCGCCATCGCGCTGCCCTACGCGGGCATCTGCGCCAAGGTCTATTCCGAGATCATCGAGGAGGCGGACCTCGCGGCCCTGCGGGTGCTGCCCGAGGGCACCGGTGCCCTCTCGGCCTTCGTCTACGGCCGGCTGCCGGACGTGGCCGCCGCCTTCCGGCACTACACGCTCTACCGGTTCGAGTGCGCCATGCGCTCGACCCTTGTGCTCGGCTTCATCGGCCTGCCGACCATGGGCTTCTACCTCGAATCCGCCTTCCGGCAGGGCCGCTATGCCGAGGCCGGCGCCCTGCTCCTCGTGTTCTACGGCCTGATCGGCTCACGCCGCCTCTGGATGCGGCTCTCGACCCTGCCCCTCTTACTCATCGTCAGCGTGCTCGCCCTTCCGCGAACCGTCGGTACGACGCACTGGCTCTCCAGCCTGGAACGCTTCGTGACGCACGACATCGTCCCGAGCCCGCTCCGGTCCGGCGCACTCCTCGACCCGGCAACCTGGAGCCGGCTCTGGCTCTGGTTCCGGCCGATCCTCACCCAGCAGATCCTGCCCGGCGCCGTCCAGACCCTGGTGCTGGCGCAGGTCGCGCTGGTCGCCACCGCGCTGGGCGCACTGCTCCTGTTTCCCCTGGCCTCGCGCCGGTTCGCGGGGCCGGTCGGCCGACACTTCGGCCGCGTCGTCCTCGTGGTCGTGCGCTCGACGCCGGAATACATGCTGGCCTACGTGCTGCTGCAGCTGCTCGGCCCGTCGATGCTGCCGGCGATCCTGGCGCTGACCATCCACAACGCCGGCATCGTCGGCTACCTGATGGGCCGCCACGCCGACGATCTCCCCTACCGTGCCGACGCCCCGACGGGCCTGAATCTCTACAGTTACGAGACGGTGCCGCGGCTCTACGGGCAGTTCCTGGCCTATCTGCTGTACCGCTGGGAGCTGATCCTGCGCGAGAGCGCGATCTTCGGCATCCTCGGAGTGGCGACGCTGGGCTTCTACGTGGACGCGGCGATCTCGGAGCTGCGCCTCGACGTCGCCGTGACGCTGATCGCGGCGACCGCCGTCCTGACCATGCTGGTGGATGCGCTGTCCAGGACCCTGCGGCGGTCCCTACGCCTCGCCGACCTGCCGATCCGCCTCTCCGAGCCCCGGCCCGGATCCACGGCGAGCCCACCCCTCCGGACGGCCTGCTCCTGACGGGCCTGCGCCCCTCAACCGAGGATCGATGCCATGCGAACAGATCCCTTCACCGACACTTGGCTTTTCCTGATCGGGCAGCAGAGCGATCAACTCGCCCTGGGCTACGGGCGCTGGCTCGTGGTCGGCGGCTTTCTGCTGCTGATCTTGGGGAGCGTCGCCGTCGCGCTGCGCGAATGGATCGAAGATCCGAGACAGCGCACCGGGCGGGATCTCACCCTGTGGGCTCTCCGCGCCCTGGTCGGGGCCATGTGGTTCCAGGGAATGCTCTGGAAGCTGCCGTTCTTCTCCACCGAGAACGGCTTGTATTACTGGACGGGCGAAGAGGTGACCAACGCCGCCTTCCAGATCCACCGCGATCTGGTGAAGTCCGTGCTGCTGCCGGTGCCGAACTTCTACGTCCTCGATCTCCTGGTCTTCTTCACCGAGCTGGCCTTCGCGGTCTCGCTGCTCCTGGGTCTCGGCGTGCGGATCACCGGGGCCATCGGCGTGGCCTTCGTCGCCCAGCTCTGGCTCGGCCTGTACCAGCATCCGCAGGAATGGCCCTTCACCTACGTCTTCCTCGGTGGCCTCATGCTCCTGTTCAGCGTCTTCGGCGCCGGGCGCAGCCTCGGCCTCGACGCGGAGCTGCGCCGGCGCTTCCCCCCGGGCCTGACCTACGGGTGGGCCGCCAGCCTTGTCCGCATCGCCACCTGAGGGCGCGGGCCGCGGCGCCGGGGCCCGTCAGCCAGCAGGGCGCCCCTCCCGGGAGAGGGTGCGGGCGAGGCGCAGGAAGGTGGTGGCGATGATCCAGGCGGCGCGAATTGCGGCGCGCCAGTCGCCGGAGACTTTGGAGGCCCCGCCCCGGCGCGGTCGCTGGCCCACGGCAATCTCCTCGCAGCGCAGGCCCGCCGCGGAGGCGCGCATCAGCATCTCGAGGTTCCAGCCATAGGTTTCGTCCGCCATGCCGAGGCGCGCCAGCGCGTCGCGGCGGATGGCGCGGAACGGCGACATGTCGGTGAAGCGGGCCCCGTAGACGAGGCGCAGGAGCCAGCCCGCGAGGTGCCCGGCGACGATCTGCTGCGGGCTCATGGCTCCCGGCTCCCGGCTCCCCCGGATCCGGGAGCCGTGCACGAAGTCGGCGCGGCCCGCTCGGATCGGATCGAGGAGGCCCGGGAGACGGTCGAGCCGGTCGCTGCCGTCGCCGTCGACGAACAGGACGATGTGGGTCTCGGGCGTCAGCGCGGCGATGCCCGTCTGGATCGCCCGGCCGTAGCCGCGGCGCGGCTCAACGATGACGCGCGCGCCGGCGCTCGTCGCCCGCGCGGCGGTCGCGTCCCGCGAGCCGCCATCGACCACGACGACCGCATCGGCGCCGTTCGCCAGCAACCCGGCGACGACGTCGGCGATCGCGGTCTCCTCGTCCAGGCAGGGGACGATGGCCGTGACGGAGGGGAGGGCGGTCACAGGCTCCAGCGCAGCCCGCAATTGGCGCAGGCCTGCGCCGGCGTGTCGGAGAGCAGTGCCGCGCGGAAATCGGTGTAGGCGGCGCCGTTCCAGATCGCCCGCAGGCTGTCCTGCGTGGCGTCGCCGAGGGTGTAGTTCTCGTAGCCGCGCTGCGAGAACGGGGCGATGCAGCAGGGCAGCGCCCGGCCGTTGGCGGTGAAGTACATGACGTTCCACGGCCGGCGGCACAGCGACCAGGGCGAGCCGTCGTCGTCGCGCCTGAGGCTCATACCCGGCTCACTCGCCGCACCCGAGGCCGAGAAGGTCAACCCGAGTTCGGCCGCGACCGCCTCGGCCTCGGCGAGGTAATGGGCCTCGTCCGCCTCCATGCGCTCGTAGAGGGCCTGATCGGGCCGGGCCATGCCGATGGCGTCGTCCTCGAAATAGACCAGGCGTTGCAGGTAGACTTCCTTCACCCCGGCCTCGGCGGCCACCCGCACGAAGGCAGGGAGTTCGGGCAGGGTCTCCTTGAGGCCGGTCAGCCAGGCGGAAACCCGGGGCCGCGCGTGCCCCTCGCGCTCCTGCAGGGCCCGGAAGGCGCGGACGTTCTTCAGGATGCGCTCGAAGTAGTCCTTGCCGCGCACCGCGATGTAGGAGGCCCGCGTCGAGGCGTCGAGGGAGACGCGCAGTTCGTCGAGCCCCGCCGCGATCAGGGCGCGGCCGTTTTTCTCCGACAGCACCGTGCCGTTGGTGTTGAACAGGACGTAGGTGCCGCGATCCTTGAGGTAGCGGACCATGCGCGGCAGGTCCTTCACCAGCATCGGCTCGCCGACCCCGTGGAGCACCGCCCGGCTGAGTTGGGGCACCTGATCGACGATCGTCGTGAACAGCGCCCAGCTCATGTCGGCTGGCGGCTCGAGCTCAACGTAGGTGCGCGGGCAGGTTGTACAGAGCAGGTTGCAGCGGTTCGTCACCTCCAAGTAGAGGCAGACCGGGGGCCGCTCGACGACGGTGCCGACCGCCTTCGGCGCCGCCTCGTGGTAGCGGCGCGGATCGACGACCGGGGCGGCGGCGGTCATCGCGGAGCTTCTTGTCGCCGGACAAGGGCGACCTGCGCCAGCCCGGCGGCCGCGACCACGGCGGCCAGGAGCGCGGAGCGGCCCTCGAAGGAGATTTGCGGATCGCCGGGGACGACATCGTAGAGCATGAAGCCTCCCACCGTCAGGGCCCATCCCGGAAGGGTCGCGGCGATGCTCAGGAACGGCACCGCCATCAGCAGATACCATGGGAATTCGGGCGAGAGCAGGAAGAGTAACGTCACGATCGAAAGATTGATGTCGTGTAGGCTCCGTGTCGGCGTCCGCACCGCGCGGAACCCGGTCCGCAGGGCCAGGGCCGCCAGGATCGCGAGGCAGAGGCCGAGATAGATGGCCGTGTCGTGCGGCCATTCCCCGACGCAGCCGCGCCAGATCCGCAGGGCGGTGAACCCGGCGCCCGAAGACAGCCCTTCTTCCTCGACGTATCCGGTGGCGAGGAAGCCGAGCACGCCGCGTCCGACCGAGAGATAGGGAAGGTAGGCCGCCGCGATGACGACGGGCACCAGCCCGATCATCCGCCAGTCCCAGGGCCGCCACAGGCCGGGCAGCGCGATCAGCGCGAAGGGCTTGGCCAGCGCCGCCAGGATGATCGCCCCCGCGCCCGCATAGCGCCGGCCGAGGACCAGGGCGAGCCAGAGGCCCAGCATCATCAGGGCGATCATCAATCCGTCGACGTGCCCCTGGCCGGCGATCTCCCAGATCGGGAGCGGATGCCAGGCATAGGCCGCGATCCGCGTCACCGGCTGACCGGTCAGGCGCAGCAGGCCGACCAGAGCGAGGAGGGTCGCGCCCTCGCAGGCCACCAGCGCGACCTTGAGCGCGAGCGGGCTCTCCGACAGGCGGGTGACCAGGAAGAAGAACGCCTGGGCCACGGGCGGATAGATGGTCACCGCGTAATCGGCGCGGTTGATGAACGAGTAGACCGCCGCCCCGCGCAAGGACGCCAGCGCGGGATCGGCCGGCACGTAGCGATAGGGGTTGATGCCGGCGCCCTGCACGATCCCGTCCCAGACGTAGCGGAAGATATCCGTGGACAGGATCGGCGGCGCGGGCAGCGCCAGCACTCGCATGGCCAGGCCGGCGCCGATGATGATGGTGAGCGCCCGGCGCCCCTCGATCCCGTCCAGCCGGGCGCCCAAGGCCGCGATCACACCGCCGGCGACGGCGAGCATCAGGAAGGCATCATCCCCCAGGCGCTGGAGAGCCGGCATCCCGAGGCCGACCAGCAGAGTTCCGATGAGGCCGAGACCGGTGAGGCGCCCGGCGGCTCCCCGAACCGCGCTCATACCTCAGGCCATAGGGCCAGCATCGCGCGGGTCGCCGGGGCCGGACCCCCGCTGATGCCGGGCGACGCGAAGGCCGGCGGGGTTCCGGCGATCTCCGCCTGCAGAATCCGGAGGGCCTCTACGTCGTCAATGTCGTACCAGACCGGAAGCATTTCGACCGGGAGGGCGATCCCGGCAGCCCGCTCCAGGGTCAGGCGTAGCACGTCGCCCGTGCTCCACGGGATATCGGCGAAGAGTTCGGGATGGTCGCGTTTCAGTCCGATCAGAGTGTAGCCCCCATCGATCGCCGGCCCGAGCACGACCCGGTCGCCGGGTCGCCGCAGGGCCGTGATCGCGGTGGTGAGAAGCGCCACCGGCAGGGTCGGCGAGTCGGAATTGATCAACACGACGCAGTCATGGCCCGCTTCGCCCAGCAGGCGCTGCACCGCGGTGCCGAGGACGAGCCCGAACTCCGCGCCTTCTTGAAGGAGCAGACGGAAGGTCGCCGGCAGGATCTTCGCGAGCTCGACATCGGTTCCGGCCGGGGCATAGACGCCGTAGCCCTGACGCTCCAGGGCGTCCGGCACCGCCAGCACGGCATTGGCGACATCCTGAAGGAAGCACGCGGAGAGGTGGGCCGCGCGCTCCGGGCCCAGAAAGGCGGCAAGCCGCGTCTTGGTGCGGCCCGGATGCGGCGCCTTGCACATGATCCCGAGCGCCGCGTTCATGCGTCCCCCATCCCCGCCTGACTCCGCACCCTTGTCGCGCATGCACCGGCTGCGGAACGCTGCGGTCTCGGGTCAAAGCAGACGGCATTCGGTGCCGGAATCCAAATCACAAAGTCCGACCACCCGCTTTTTGCGACGGACCCGACCGGAAGCGACAGGCTGGGATGCGAGAGCCTCGGATCCGTAGTGGGTATCGGCCCGCCCGCTTCCGAGCACCTTACCGCTCCATGACCGGAACGCATGCAGATCAACGCGACGCACCGCCCCCACACCCATCCACGCGCGTGTTTTCGGATTTTATTTTATTCAAACTCAGTGTGAAATGGCCCGCTCTGGCGGCATATTTGAACGGCATGTGAAGATAGGATTTGTTCGAATTGTCTAAAAGCGTCCACTCTATGGGCTATCGTGGAAGTAAATTACCTTTTATGCCCCGATTCAGGGTAAATTTGGCGCCCTAGCGGTACAAAAAAGCCTTTCGTCGTTGTAACTATTTGAAAATCAGAAATTGACCTGCTGATTCGCAATGCGCCTGCACTTCTACGCAGCCTCGGAGGCAAACGGCATGTCTGCTTTTGGGGACTGTCGAACCAAAGCGGTCAGGCCCCTTCCGGCCAGACTTCGCCACGCCGGATCGCCGGCGCGCGCAGAATCGGACGTTCGGCTTGGCGCCCATTGCCGCCATCGCGCCGTCACCGAACGCATTCCAGAAGGGGACGATGGGGCGGCCCGGCCCCTCGTAAGGGGGGAGACCGTCGACCGCGTCACGAGGATGAAGACGATAATTGCAACCGCCAAGCCTGATCGGCTCACTTGGCCGAGAGCTGTCGGCATAGGGCGCAGCCTGTGTTGACCCTGACCCTGCACGAACTTCGAATTTTGACCACCCCTGGGGTCCGACCAGGCCGACTGACCGCGCGCGCACGACGCGTGTCGCAGCTCGTCGAAAGCACACGATGGATCAGCGCGCGCAAAGGCCGGGCGGCGAGGTCGGCGTTCCCACCGCGGGGATCGCCGAGCTCGCCCGCCTGGACCTGCGCGCGGCACCCGGCCCGTCCCGGGCTGGCGGCGGCGACTGCGACGCGGATCCGGGAGCCGCCGGGCTCGCTGCAAGGTTCACGCGTTTGAGAGCGGCAGATCGGATGCGAGGACGACACCGATGACAACGCAGGATGTGCCGGCCTTTCCACCCTGGGCGTTCGCGAAGGATGATTGCGCGCCGGACCCTCTCTTTTACGTGCAACCGCGTTTCGTCACGCACATCGACGCCGCTGCGATCGCCGCCATAACCGATCTGTACCGAACGGTCGTCCCCGAGAGTGGTGTCGTCCTCGACCTGATGTCGAGTTGGATCAGCCACCTTCCGGATGAGGTCGCCTACGCGCGCGTCATTGGCCACGGGTTGAATGCAGCGGAACTTTCCGCCAACCCGCGCCTGACCCAACACTTCGTGCAAGACCTCAACGCGGAGACGCATCTGCCACTCGAGACCGCGAGTATCGACGCCGCTCTGATGTGCGTCTCGGTGCAGTACCTGCAAAAGCCGGCGGCCGTCCTGTCCGAGATCGCGCGCGTCCTGCGTCCCGGTGCCCCGGTGGTGATCAGCTTCTCCAACCGGCGCTTCCCGACCAAGGCGGTTGCTATCTGGAATGCCCTCGACGGCGCGGGGCATGTCCAGCTCGTCGGTCTGTACCTTCAACGCGCCGGCTTCGCCCGTATCGAAGGACGTGTCCTCAGACCCGCGGGCGGCCCCGGCGATCCGATGACGGCGGTGATCGGATGGACCGCGACGGCGTGAGTCACCCTACATGGGTCGGTCCTGATGGACGATCCGAGCCGGTTCGGGGGCGCCGATCAGACCGTTCCGGACGGGGCGCGCACCGGGAACCAGTTGCCGTGAAAGCCGGGCGGTATCCGGTGTCCGAGGCGGACCGTGGCGACGGGCGGCGCTTCGAACGTCCGCGCGTCGAGGACGACGAACGCGGTCGTGTCGCGGAGCGTGTCGATCACGAAGCCGACGAGCCAGCCTTCGTCCTCATCGGCCTCGGCATGCGCCGGCACGAAGACGAACTCCCCCGGGATGCGGTCGGGACCGAATTCGTGCTCCTGGCGCTCGCCCGTCTCCAAGTCGTGCTTGTAGAGCTGCGTCGCACCGGCGAGCTGCGTGTTGCCGTCGGCCGGGACACTCACCGTGTAGAGGTAGCGGTGCCGCTGCCCGAGACGCCGCTCGTCGATGCGGGGGAACTCCTGCGCTGCGGGGTCGAGCACCCGCCGCTCGACGCACCCCGTCGTGGGATCGACCGTCCATCGTTCGAGCCGGCCCGGCGTGTCGAGCCCGCCCGCGGCCGCGGTGAACACCGTCGCGTAGGCGATCACATCGAGGATCACCTTCCCGTCCACGTCGTCGTAGGCGTTGGCGATGTGGAACACGAAGCAGGGCTCGACCGCGCACCACAGGATGTCGGCACCCGCGCCTTGCCGGGGGAGGAGGCCCACCCGGGCCCTGTGGCTCGGGTTCCAGCGGAACGGGAAGCGGTAGCCGGCGAGCAGGGCCCGAAACGAGAAGGTGACTGGCAGGTCGAGCACGATAACGAAGCGCGCCGTGATTGCGCAGTCGTGGATGCAGGGGCCATGCGCGACCAGAATCGGCACGTCCCGCACGACCTGTCCGGTCGGCGCGAGAACGACGTGGCGGACGCTGTCCCACACGCGCCCGTCGTAGGCGATGGCATGGGTCTCGCCGGTTCGCGGGTCGCGGTGCGGGTGCCCGGTGAAGGACCCGGCAAGCGTGCCGTCGAACGGGTTGTAGCGCTGCTCCTCCAGAGTGCGGGCCAGTTCGACCGGGAAACAGCCCGCCTCGACGACGGCGAAGATCCGGCCGCCGATCTCGACGACGTTGGTGTTGACGGTGTCGTTGCCGCCCCGCCGCGGCCCGGGCGCGGCAGGGCGCTTGAGCGCTGCGGCAGCCGTGCGAGAGCCGATCCAGCGGTTGCGGTACCACAGCGCCTTGCCGGCCTCGATCGCGAGGCCGTGCACCATGCCGTCGCCGAGGAACCAGTCATGACCCCGGGTCGCGGCTCGCACGGGATTGGCCCCCATCTTGAGATAGAGGCCGTCGAGGCCCGGCGGGATCTTACCGGTGACGGGCAGATTCTCCAGCGTCAGCTCCGCGCGCATCGGTTCGTGGACGCCGACGACGAAGGGATTCTTCGTCCCGGACAGGCGCAGCCGGTTGCAGGCTGCCCACAGGCCAACTCCGACCTCGGCGGCCGCGCGGAGGGCCGACTGAATACGGTTCGGCATCGGCAGCGGTTCTCCGATCAGGTCGTGTGCCGGGGCGTCATCGCGGCGGGCTCGGCCAGTTCCCGGCCACGGACGCCGGGCGCGAGGGCCGCGTTCTGCTGCCTCCGGCGCACCGTGCGCGACGGCGCGGGGCCGTGAGCTCACAACGGGACGGTTTGGCCGTGCGCGGCCTTGCACATCGATCCGATGAGTCCGCCGTGTCCCCAGGCAAATCCGGGATCGAGGATACGCAGGGACCGGGGTCTCTCATCGCGATTGGCTTGCCGAGCCGGCGTTCACGCTGGCCGGGGACGATGCCAAGTCCGCGGATACCGAACAGAACCGCGCCTTGCTCAGTGCCCTCAGGGGCGCACCGGGGAACGGCGGCGCGTCCTTCGAGCAGGCTGTCACAAAGGCCTTCGAGCATGTCTTCGGACATCGCGGACGTCTGAACAATCACGTCTCCCTTGTCGGCCCCGATGGGGGAGACCCCCACCTGAAACCTGGTGAGCCGCCGTCCCTGCGACAGGGACGGGATGGCCCGTCTGGACCTTTAGGTGACGCGCACGCGCACCCGGTGCCAGCAGGTGCAGAGATAACCCTTGTGGTTCCAGACGTCGTCGGGCAGCGCCGGCTGGGTCTGGCCGGCCGAGTCCCAGGCTCGGACGGCGAGATCGTGCTCCCCCGGCGGCAGGTCGAGCTCGGCGGTCCAGAAGGTCCAAGCGAACGGCGCCTCGGGCTCGTGCTCAAGCGTCGCCTGGATCCAGTTCCGCCCGCCATCGCTTGAGACATCGACGCGGATGACGGCCCGGTCGCCCGCAACCGCGTAGCCCCGGACTCGGCACGCCCCGACTTCGAGAGCGGCGCCGCGCGGGGGCGTGCAGATCGCGGCATTCAGCGGCATCGTGTCGATCGTGTGCCCCCGGACTGGATCGGCGGTTTCGGCAGTCTCGTCGGGTGGGTACAGCTTGTAGTCGCTAGCCTGTATCGGATTGTCCGAGGGATGATCCTGCACCGTGATGTGCCGGAGCCATTTGGGACTGCGCACGCCGGCAAAGCCCGGCACCACCGCGCGCAGCGGGAAGCCGTGCTCGGGCAGCAGCGGTTGGCCGTTCATGGCAAAGGCCAGGAGGGTTTCAGGGGCCAGCGCCTTGGCGAGCGGGATGGAAACGCCGTAGGGCCGGTCCCCCACCGCGTCGTGGCTCTCGAAGGCGACGTGGCGATCCCTGTCTTCGGGGGCTCCGGCCGAACGTAGAAGGTCGCCGAGACGGATGCCCGTCCAGTCGGCCGTGCCGATGGCACCGCCTTCCCAAGGGTCTCCCGAAACGGGCGCGACGGCGCGCATGTCAGCGCGCCGATTGCCGGCGCACTGCATCGTCGCCGTTATCGTGACGGTCTGGAATCGGCTGCGCAGGCCATCCAGCGAGACCTCCATCGGCGTGCCGAGAGCGCCGTCGAGGGTGAGGCGCCACGTGTCCGGGTCGATCACCGGCAAGTCGCCGTGGCAGCGGACGTAGAAGTCGTCAGCCGCGGTGCGGTAAGCGTCCCGCAGCCGGTCCAGCGGCGTCTCGGCATTGTAGGGCCGGTCGCCGTGGACGATCAGGCGTGCTTTGCGCGCGGCCAGACTCGACATCAAGGCTTCAACTCCATGGGTCCACGGTGTGAGCGTTCCGTGAGCGTCGTGTGTCTGAGGGCAAGCCACTGGCGAGCCGACCCGACCGGTTTCCTGGCGCGCTGCCGACCGCTCCCGCTGCGTGCAGTCCCACTATTGAGCCTTGCGATGCCCGCGCCCGTGCTGATCCTTGTCGCCGCCTGCCGCCGCGGCGGCTTCCTTCTCCGCCTATCCCGCCGTCGCCGCGCTCGTGGCAGCGTCGCTGGTTGCGCCGGACGATGAATTGGACGCGGCTGATTTCGCGTGGCCTCTGCCCTCCGTCGGCGCCTCGACCTTCCCGCCCTCCAACACGACAGGGTGACCGACATCGGCCTTGGCGCTTCCGGCTGCTTGGACCTCGCCCGCCTTCTGCTCCTGCGCATTCCTCGTCGTGTGCTGCTGCCCGTCACCGGACTGACCCTTCGCGGGATTCGACATCATGACTCCATCTGCAATGGTCATGCGGCAACGACTTGCTGCAGTCGCAGTTCGGATGAAGCGATCTGGTGCGACGAATGGCCGAACGAGGTGAGCTGCTGGCGGAGCTTGGTGGTCAGGCAGTTCAGTGACGTGCGCGGGCCTGGACGCGCCGGGGCGATCACCATCGTCATTGTCGGCCATTGCCGCCCCGCCGTTCCGAGCAGGCAGGCAACCGCGAAGTCATCGGCGCAGCTCAGGCCTTCGAGCAGCGTGGACGCTCAAGTCCGCTCGAAGGCGTTGTCGCCGGCGGACCGAACGAATAGGTCGGATCGGGGCGACTGTCCGCTTCTCCAAGACTTGGTTTCGGAAACGGGCGAGCCGCTGACGGTCAGCATTGGCCGCCGCGCTAAACCCCGGTGAGCGTCTCAGTTGGGTGGTTTCCTGTCAGTCAGCTTACGAGCGGATGGGCATTGGAGCCGACGTCGCTGCCTCATCCGCTAACGACCCATCGCGGATGGGAGGCAGGGCTCACGAGAGGTCGTGCAAGTCTTTGCCCTTGGGAGCGCTAATCGAGAAATCGGAGAACGCAACATTCAAGCCGGAGCGCTCGGGTGTGCAGCACATCGGGCCAACGCTGTAGGTTGGATTCGCCGGGAACGGGCAGAGCCGCATCAGCGGCCAAGATTGCCCGTCAGACGATACCTGCAAGCGCAGAACACCGCCAGATATCGTTGCTCTCAACCAAAAGTCGCTCGCATCGCCGTTATATGATGCAGTAGACCAATCGGATTTTCCCAAAGTGAGAACGCTGCTAATCATGGGCAGACCATCAGACAATTCGATCCCAGCTTTGACCCAGTACTCCTTCGAAATGCGCACCATTAGTCCGGCTTGGTCATACAATTGCTCATAATTTGCTCGAATGCGCAACTGTGCAGTGAAAGCACTCCCCGTATTCACTGCGAAGAAGTGGCCAGTATCGCGGATGAAGCCGTAATGCGTTTCCCGCCAGAAATCCGTGGCCCGGTCGGTTACGACGAGGAGGCGGCCGTCTTCGAACCGCCAATTGGTGGGCTCATTGAGCCAGGCGCCATCGTCGAAGCCTACGCGATCTGCCATGTCTCGGTGCCAGGGTGGTTGATACGTTCGACGCTGCGCAACATCGCATTTTGGGGTCTCTCGGCAATGCCCGTTTTCCACAATCGGCCGGAGTAGGCGGACGGCTGACGAACGGCCGCTTTGGAGAAGCGACGAAGGCGGTCCGGGCGACCGGGTTGGGTCGCCAGCGGAACGTCCGCCTATGGCCACCCTCATCTCAGGAGCCTTGATCCAGGCGTCCTCTCGCCTCGTCGGCATGGGCCGGCGAGGAGACAGACGATGCGACACGCCGCACACGATCCGGCCTCGAACGGGCGGCCAGCCTGGAACGCTGGCCGCAAGCTCGGAGCCAAGCGCGCTCTCAAACCTCAGCAAATCCGGGCCATCCGGTTCTGGCTCGATCGCGAACGGCGGGTTCGCGACCGCGCGATGTTCGATCGCGCCATCCACAGCAAGCTGCGCGGCTGCGACGTCGTCACGCTCACGATTGGCGACCTTGTCAGCGGTGGTCGCGTCCGGTGCCGGGCTTTTTGTCGTCCAGAGCAAGAAGGCCGGCCGGTACAGTTCGAGCTCCTCGAACCTGCCCGCACCAACATCCTGACCTGGCTGGAGGGCCGGGGTGGGACGCTCGACGACTATGCGTTCCCAAGCAGGCTCAACGGCATCACGCACATCAGCACCCGGCAGTATAGGCGCCTGGTCGATGCGTGGTCTCGGGCATCGGGCTGCGAAGCGAGGACTACGGGACCCACTCCCTCCGTTGCACCAAGGCGTCGTTGATCTACATGCGGACCGGCATTCTTAGTATGCCGTCCAGATCCTGCTCGGCATACCAAGATTGAGAGCACGGTCAGGTATCTCGGTGTCGACGTCGAGGCTGCTCTGGCACTGAGATTTGAGCGTTCGGCCCCTGGCTTCGGTGTCGAGGGGCTTCGAAACCAGCCCGGCTGCAATGCGGCCGTTCGGCCAACCTCGGGCGCCTTTCGAAAGCGGACGCAGCGGTCGAGAAGCATCAGCGCCTGGACCAAGCCCACGCGCACCGCGCGCCTCATAGGCAGACGGCGCGGTCTCGGATGAGGCTGATGGGCTGCTTTCGGCCGCTCAACGCCTCAGCGAATACCGCCATCGCTCAGGCGATACCAGCCGATGATCGCCGACACGTAGAGGCGATGGAGCGCGTGCAGCGGCAGCGGTGCGATCGACGTCAGCGGCAGCGGCAGCGCGTCGGCATTGCCGGTGGCGATGTAGGCAGCCATCGCCCGGCCCATCGCCGACTGGAGGCCGACGCCCCGACCCTGGCAACCGATGTCGATGAGCAAGCCCGGCGCCGGCTCGTGGAGATGGGGCAGGTAGTCCCGGGTGATCGCCACGCGGCCGCACCAGCGGTGATCGAAACCCGTGCCGCCGAGCTGCGGGAACAGCTTGCCGACGATCCGCTCGAGATGCGCCCAGTCGGCGGGACTGCGGGGTTCGCGGAACGGACCGCGGCCGCCCATCAGAAGACGGCCGGTATGGTCGAGGCGGAAATAGAGCAGCAGTTTGCGGGTGTCCGAAGAGACATGACCCATCGGCAGGATCGAACGCCTCAGGTTGTCGGAGAGCGGTACCGTGGCGACCTGGAAGGAATTCGCCGCGATCACCGTCCGGGCGAGAGCCGGCCAGAGGCCGCCCGTGTAGCCGTTGGTGCACAGGACGACGCGTTCGGTGGTGAGGCGGGCGCCCTGCGCCGTCGTGACGGCCCAGCCCGATCCAATCCGTTCGAGGGCCGTGACCGGTGATGCGCCATGGATCATCGCCCCGGCCTTCAGCGCCGCCCGGGCGAGGCCGCGGGCGTAGCTCAGCGGCTGAATCGCGCCGCCGCGGCCGTCGAGCCACCCGCCGAGATAGCGTTCGGTGCCGAGCAATCGGCTGGTCTCGGCCTTGTCAAGGACGCGGGTCGGTGCGCCGAGGGCGGCCCACTGCGTCGCCCGCCGCTCGACCTCGGCCAGTCCGGCTTCGGTATGGGCGCCCTGGATCCAGCCCTCGCGCCGGTAGGGCACGTCCATTCCGTGCCGTTCGATCAGGTCGAAAACCGTGTCGGCGGTCCCGCCGGCGAAGCGCGCGAGCCGCTCGCCACGCTCCCGCCCGAACTTGGCGACGAGGTCGGCGGGATCGTATTTCAGGCCCGGAATGACCTGCCCTCCGTTGCGCCCGGAGCCGCCGAAGCCGATCTCGCGGGCCTCCAGCACCACCGGCCGGACGCCGCGCTCGGCCAGATGCAGCGCGGTGGACAGGCCACAGAAGCCGCCGCCGACGATCACCACGTCGGCCGCGCCGGATTCCGCGAGTGGCGGCGTATCGGGCGCGGGGGACGCCGTGGTGGCCCAGAGCGATGGAGCGAGCGGGAACGGTTCGGCCACAGCCTCTCCTACAACGGGTGCAGCACGCGCTGCAGGAAGTCCTGGGTGCGCGGATTCTGCGGGCGGTTCAGGATCTCGGCGGCCGGTCCCTGCTCGACGAGGCGGCCGCCATCGAGGAACAGCACCCGGTCGGCCACCTCCCGGGCAAAGCCGATCTCGTGCGTGACGACGATCATGGTCATGCCCTCGTCGGCGAGCCCGCGCATCACCCGCAGCACGTCGCCCACCAGTTCGGGATCGAGGGCCGAGGTCGGCTCGTCGAACAGGATCGCCTCCGGCCGCATTGCGAGCGCCCGGGCGATGGCGACGCGCTGCTGCTGGCCGCCGGAGAGTTCGTCCGGCCGGGCATGCGCCTTGTCCGACAGCCCGACCCGCGCGAGGAGCGCGCGCGCCCGTTCCTCGGCCTCCGCCCGGGGCTCGCCCTTCACGTGGATCGGCCCCTCGACGACGTTCTCCAAGGCCGTCCGGTTGGCGAACAGGTTGAAGCGCTGGAAGACCATGGAGACCCGGGTGCGGATCGCCTTGATGCTGCGCTTGCCTTGCTCGACCCGCTGGCTGCCGACGCGGATCTCGCCGCCGTCATAGGCCTCGAGCCCGTTGATGCAGCGCAGGAGCGTCGACTTGCCCGATCCCGACGGTCCGATAATGCAGACCACCTCGCCCTTGGCGATTTCCGCCGAGACGCCCTTGATCACCTCCAAGGCGCCGTACCGTTTTCGGACATCCTCCAGGACGATCATCGGCGCCGCCCCTTGGCTTCGAAGTGGCGGACCAGCAGGATCAGCGGCAGGCTGAGCGCGAGGTACATGAGCGCCACCATCGTGTAGACGCTGGTGTTCTTGAAGGTCGAGGATGCGATCAGCTTGCCCTGGAGCGCCAGTTCCGCGACCGTGATGGTCGAGGCTTGCGACGAGTCCTTGAGCATCATGATCATGATGTTGCCGTAGGGCGGCAGCGCGATCCGGATCGCCTGCGGCAGGATCACCCGCCGCATGGTCATGCCCCAGCTCATGCCGATCGACAGCGCGGCCTCGACCTGTCCGCGATCCACCGCCTCGATGCCGGCGCGGAAGTTCTCGGCCTGGTAGGCCGAGTAGGCGATGCCGAGCCCGATGATCGCTGCCTGGACGGCCGTCAGCGACAGGCCGAAATCGGGCATCACGAAGTAGATGTAGAACAGCTGCACGATGATCGGGATGCCGCGCAGGATGTTGATCATCACCGCGCTGAAACCCGCCAGCACGGCGATGCCCGAGACCCGCATCACCGCCCAGACCAAGCCGAGCAGCGTCGAGACCACGAGCGAGGCGAGGGTGATAAGGACCGTGAGCTGCACGCCCTGCAGCAGGATCGGCAGGTATTCCTGGGCGTCGGCGAGGAACTCGCGCATGACGCTGGGGCCGAAGCTCAGGACCGGTCGGCCGAGGGCGGCAGGCCCCATTTGGTCAGGATCGCCTGGAGCGTCCCGTCAGCCTTGAGCTTTGCGAGCGCTGTGTCGATCTTGGCAAGCAGGTCGGCGTCCGCCTTCCGCACGCTGAGGCCGACCGACGCGACGACGGTCGGCTTGAAGCTATCGACCAGGCGCACGCCCGGGAATACGCCTTGCTTGACGTAGTAAGCGAGGATCGGCGCGTCGGCGAAACCGGCCTTCAGCCGCCCGGAATTCACGTCCCGGATGATGTCGGGAATCGTGTCGTAGATCTTCACCTCGCCGAACAGACCGGACTTCTTCAGCGGCTCGACAAAGGCGGTGCCGACCTGGGCGCCAACCGTCTCGCCCTTCAGGTCGGCGAAGGCCGTGTAATCCTTCGTGTCGGTTTTCGGGACGATCAGCCCCTCGCCGTAGCTGTAGACGGGGGCCGAGAAGGCCACGACCTCCTTGCGCTGGGGCGTGATGAACATCGCCGCCGAAATGATGTCGATCTTCGAGGCGGTGAGCGCTGGGATCAGCGTCGAGAATTGCAGCGGCTCAACCGCCACGGTGAAGCCCGCCTCCTTGCCGACCGCGTTGACGAGGTCGACCATCACGCCCTGGATGGTGTTGGTCTTGGTGTCGAGGAACGTGAAGGGCAGACCGGTCGGCGTCGCGCCGACCTTCAGGGGCTGGGCGCTGACGGCGCTCCCCAGGGCCCCGAGGAGAAGCGCCGACGACAGACACAGGCTGGCCAACCGTCTTCTCATCGTGACGCTCCCGTCAGGTTCCCGGATTACACGGCAAAAGCCAGAATCCGATTTCATTCTCGTGAAGAATACCGCACGTTTCCAATATCGACGCAAGGGAATTTCACGTGCATGAAGAGACGCGCGGAAGGCATCTTGGTGTACCGGTGAGCATTCCTCTGGGCGACGCGACGGGTCCGGAACCGGTCGACCGGGCCGTGGGTCAGCGCCTGCGCAACCTGCGGCGCGCAAAGGGTCTATCGCTGGAAGCGGTCGCGTCCAGCACGGGCTTGTCGATCGGCTTCATCAGCCAAGTCGAGCGGGGCATGTCCTCGCCCTCGCTCCGCGTGCTGGCGCTGCTCGCGGACACGCTGCAGATCGGGATCGGGGGGCTGTTCGAGCCGATCCTCCAAGAGCCCGAGCCCGATCCGATCGTCGTGTTCCGGAAGGACCGGCCGGAGCTGCAGCTCTGGCGCACCGGCATCACCAAGCAGTTGCTGACGCCGCCGGGCGGGACGCAGGGTATGAGCCTATTCCACATGGTGCTGAGGCCTGGGGCCAGCACGGGCGACGAGCTGTTCAGCCACGATGGCGAGGAGGCCGGGCTTGTCCTTGAGGGACGCCTCACGCTCGTCGTCGAGGCGCGCACGCTTCAGCTTTCCGAGGGGGACAGCTTCCGCTTCGAGAGCCGCCGGCCGCATCGTTTCGGCAACCCGGGGACGCGTGCCCAGACGATCGTATTGTGGGTCAACGTACTCGGGTCTTCCAAACACAGGACGCCATAAACGCCGGCGAGCAGAGTCATTGCTCGGAAGTTCGGGATCTCAGGTGGTGTACGCTCATGAAATCAGCACATGGCATTAAAGCTGCATTTGTGTGCGGCCGAAAAGTCTGGATTCGGCTTCGCGCCCGATCCTGACGAACAGGCCGCACGACCGTCATCCTTAAAGCGGACCGCGCCCTCCGAAAGCCGTTGATCGCGGCCGCCGGATCGCGTCCGATCGGCCGCAGAGCGCTCGGCCAACCGGCTGGCGGATTCCTCAACCGGCCCCAATCCGGCTTGATGATCTTGCACTTGCCCCGCAGCGACCACGGTCCCCGCGCTTGGCCTCGGTGCAGAATGCATCGACCGCCCGGGTGACACCCGGGAAGCGGCCGCCCCGGCGATCGTCATCGTCGGCGATCAGGAGGCCTCCTTGTCGCCGGATGGGCCACCACGCGCGCAGGTCCGCCGCGACGGACGCCTCCTCGTGCCCGGCATCGAGATGGATGACATCGGCCGTCACGTCCCGCAGACGCAGACGTTCCGCGGCATTCACCGAATCGAGCGGAATGGCACGATGCGGTCCGTCATGCCGGCGCGTACCCCATTGGCCAGGAAGGTCCGGTGGAGGCTCGGATAGCCATGCGCGGTGGCGCGTTCCGCGAAGAGCGCCTCGTCCGCCCCCAGGTCGACCGCTCCGAGCCACGTATCGACCGAGATCACGGTGCCGGCGACATCGTGTGCGGCCATGGTTCGAGCGAGAACGAGGGCGCTGGCCCCCTTCCAAGTGCCGATCTCGATGATCGCGCGGGGCCGGCCGTCGATCACCGCCTCCTCAAGGTAGGGGTGAATGCTGCGCCAGCCTTGCAGGTCGCCGGGGCGCAAGGCAGCCGGGGATCCGCGAAGGGGTGGCGGCCGTGCCAAAGGGTGGCGATTAGGTCCTGTCGGGTCGTGTCACTCTGGCGTGCGGGTATGGGACAGGCGCAGGACGAGCAGACGTCTGTCGGAGTCGTGGGGTCACCCCCCGAAGCGGGCCTGCGCGTAGAGCGCCTCGCAGCGCTCGAGCCAGCGCGCGCGGGTAAACAGGCGCAGAACGCGCCCGTGCGGGACCGGCCGCGGGATCGCCAGGGCCTCGCCGATGGAGCAGGCCAGACCCGCCGCGTCCCCCGGTGCGGCGAGGGATCCGCCTTCGCCGACGACCTCCGGGATGCCGCCCCGGGCGAACCCGGCGACCGGAAGTCCGCAGGCCATCGCCTCGATCGCTGCCAGCCCGAACGGCTCGTCCCAGCATGGGGTGGTCAGGAACACGGAGGCGCGGCCGACCTCCGCGGCCAAAGCGGCGCCGCCGAGGCGGCCGCCGTAGCGGATCGATCCTCCGAGCAACGGCGCGACCTGCGTCTCCCAGTAAGCGGGTTCCTCGATCGGGCCGAACAGGGTCAGCGGCAGCCCGGCCCGGCGCGCCGCCGCGATCGCGTGCGGCGCGCCCTTGTCCGGCGTGATCCGCGCGCACCAGACCGCACTGCCATCGCCGCGCGGTCGGTAGGGCCAGACGGCGGGATCGATGCCGTTGTGGAGCACCGATGCCTCTGGAGGCGCTCCGTCCGGCCACCAGGCATTGAGCTGCGCCCGGGACGTCGCGGTGATCCGGTGTCCCGGGGCGGGGCTCGCCTGCACGAACCAGCGCAGGGCGCTGTAGGCCGGCACGTGCAGCGACGTGACGGTGGGCATCGCGGCGGTGCGGCGCGGCTCCAGCGGCAGGCGGCTCAGGCTGTTGTTGTGAAGCACGTCGAAGCCCCCGGCGGCGATCCGGTCGCAGGCAGCGGCGTAGCCGGCGTCGAGATGGGCTACCAAGCCCGCATCGCCCCGGTGCTCCAGGCCGGCGTAGCTCCGCTCGTGATGGGCCGGAATCACGGGATCGAGGGTGAAGCGCGCATCGCTGTCGCCGGAGGCAAACAGCGTGACCGCGTGGCCGCGGCTGGCGAGGCCCTCGGCGAGATTCCAGGTGTAGGCTTCGAGGCCGCCCGCGAAGGGCGGGGCAATCGGGTGACGGAGATGGGCGAGGAGCGCGATCCTCACGCGGTCACCGGCGCCGGCGCATCAGCCCGCGCCGCGGCGTCGGCATCCTCTCGGGCCTCGATGGCGCGGATCACCGAGGCGGCGTTGGTGTAGGGCTGGTGGCTCTGCTGGCGGGTCAGCGCGAGATCGGCGGCGTCGGGCCGGCGTAGGATGCGGATCGGTGTTTCGGGCGTGTCGTCGATCAGGCCCATCACCTTGAAGGCGTAGAGCCAGTGGCCCATCGTGCGGTAGCCCCACTTGGCCTCGAACAATTCGGCGTTGCGCACCACGCTCTCGAGGTGATGGACCGGCGGCATGTGGTGCGGGTGGTACTGATGATAGGCGCGGGCGCCCTTCATCCAGGCGATCGGGATGCCGCGCCGGTCGAGGAGCTTGCCGAAGTCGGTGTCCTCGCCGCCGTAGCCGGTATAGCGTTCGTCGAAGCCGCCGGTCGCCAGAAAGGTGGTCCGTCGGATCGCGAAATTGAGCGACCAGAAGCAGCGGTAATCGTTGCAGATCTCGATGCCCGAGACCGGCGGCCCCCGGCGGTCGGAATGCCTTTCCGACACGGCTTCAAGGCCGGCGTAGTCCCAGGCGCTCGTCGTGGCGTGTTCGGGCAGGTGCAGCACCTCGCCCATCAGCAGCCCGTTGCGCTCGGAGAGCCCCTGCGCGTAATCGGCGACGAGATCGGGCGCCGGGATGCAATCGACGTCGAGGAAGGCCACGGCGTCGCCGGAGGCCGCCGCCACGCCGCGGTTGCGCGCGGCCGCGAGCGGCAATTCGCGGCCCGGCACGAGGATCTGGCGCACGGGGAAGCCGACCGCGGGCAGGTCGTAGGGCGCGTCCTGCATTACCGCGACGATGAACTCGGCGGGGGCCTGCGTCTGACGCTCCAGGCCGAGCAGCACGTTGCGCAGGTGGGCCGGACGCCCCTTCGCGAGGGTCACGACGGAGACGGTGGACATGCGGCGATCGGGCTCCGGCTGAGGCGGGGGGAGGGCGGTGGTCACTCGGCCGCGATGCCGTGCAGCGGTGCGGGTTCGACTCCGGCGGGTCCAAGGTCCCAGAGGGCGTCGGTCAGTCCTTCGAGCCAGCCGGCGGCGCGGGCCGCGGCGTCCTGGGCGTAGAGGGCGCGCAGGGCGGCTCCGTCGAGCCCACGGGCGCGGGCGAGGAGATCGCGCCAGCCCTGGAGGTCGCCGGGCCAGATCGGGGCCTGCACGGCGGCGTCGAGGCGAACCAGAGCCTCGGCCTTGCGGGTCTGCTCGGCGAAGTAGCGCCATTCCGGCATCACGATCAGGCGGCCGCCGACCCGGGCGACCTCGTGGATCGTGTTGTCCCCCGCCGAGGCGATCACGATGTCGGCGGCGGCGAGATAATCGGTGACCGAGGACACCCAGCCAAGTTCGCGCAAATTGGCAAAATCGGTCTCGTGGCCCTCGCGGTGGGTCGGCCCGAGGGTGAGCCACAGGGCGTCGGGGGCGGCGCGGGCGGCGACCGTGAGCGGCGCGTAGGGCGTACCGCTGCCGCCGCCGCCGGTCACCGCCACGACGATCTCCCGGTCGGGATCGAGGCCGAGCTTGGCGCGCGCCTCCGCGCGCTCCGGCACCCGGTCGACGCTGGTGCACAGGCCACCGCTGTAGAAGGTCTTGGCGCGCAGATGCGCCGGGTAATCGTCCTGCTCCAGGCGCGCGTCGAAGGGGGCGAGCATCCCGACGCAGGCCTCGTATGCGCCGACATGGCCGATATCGGAGCGGTCGCCATGCATGCGGATCTGCACGGCGGGCACGCTGGCGATGCGGGATAGAAGCGCGATCTCCGCCGAGACGTCGACCACGAACAGCCCGACCTCGCGCGTGTCCAGATGGTCGAGGATGGACCGCATGGTCCGGCGCATCTCGGTCAGGCCCAGGGGGACGCAGTGCATCACCTGTGGGGTCGGCTCGGCGTAGAGGCGCGCGGTCGGCACCGCGGCGCCGATCATGTTCGGTAAAGCCACGATCTCGATGTCGCGCGGGAAGCCGTCGAACAGGCTCGGATCCGCAGTCAGGACCGAGACCGGCCGGTCGCGGGCGAATTCGGCCGCCACCGCCATCGTGCGGTTGGCGTGGCCGCGACCCTGGTGATGGACGAAGAACGCGATCGGCTTCTTCATGGCAGGGGTTCGGGCTCGATCTCAGGAGAACAAGGCGTCGGGCCGCAGGGCGGCGGCGATCTCGGGTTCGGTCGGCGGGCGGATCAGGCGGATCGCCGGGGCGTCCGCGTCCCAGTCGATCAGCCCGGCCGCGCGGAACTGGTCGAGCCAGTAGGTCATGCACCAGCGCCCGTGCCGCGCCCGGAACCGCGCCGCGTTGGCGAGGATCGACGCAAAATGCTGCAGCGGCGGCACGTGGACCGGATGGTGTTGGTGGTAGGCCCGCGCGCCCGCGACCCAGAAGGTCGGCAGGCCGGAGGCGGCGAGCCGGGCGGCGAGGTCCGTCTCCTCGCCGCCGTAGCCCACGAAGGCCTCGTCCATGCCGCCGACCGCCCGCCAGGAAGCGGCGGGCAGCGCGAAGGACAGGCCCCACAATTGGCCGGCATCGGGTTCCGGCCGCAAGCCGGTTTCGGGGAGGCCGGGCCGGGCCGGATGGGGACGCCCCAACCGGTCGAGCACCGGCGGATCGGGTTGGCCGACAACCGCCCCGGGCGGCAGGTAGAGGATCTCGCCGAGGAAGAGGCCGCGCGCCGTGGCGCCGGCCCGCGCATAGGCGGCCGTCAGCGTCGGCGAGGGAATGCAATCCACGTCCAGGAAGACGAGGAGTTCCGCGCGGGCCGCCTCGGCAGCCCGGTTGCGCGCGGCGGCGAGGGGCATCGGCTCGCCCGGCAGGTGGAGGTGCCGGACCGGGCAGCCCGGATCGGGCAGGTCCGGCGCGCGCTCCGGCTGCATCCAAGCGATGACCAGCTCGCGCGGGGGCAGGGTCTGACGGGCAAGCCCGCGCATCAGGTTGCGCAGGCGGTCGGCACGGCCGCGGACCAGGGTCAGGACGCTGGGAGCGGGCGCCGCCCCGGCATCCACTTCGTCGGACAGCGCTTCAGCCGACATCGGCCGGCATCCGTCGGAAGTGAGACACGCCCTCGATGATGCCCCGGGCATGGGTCCGGCGGGCCACGTAGGAGTGCTTCAGGGCGGCATGGCTCGCCAGATCGTCGGAGTAGTTCGCCACGATGATCGCCTGCACCCGGGCGCCCAGCATCTCGATGTCGTTGCCGGAATCGCCGGCCACGAACACGGCGCGCTCCGGCAGGTCGTAGAGGGCCCGGACGTGGTCGACGGCGGTCCCCTTCGAGGCCGCCTCCGGCAGGATGTCGAGGTACCGGCCGTGACTGTGGATCACGCGCGCGGCGATACCGGACTGTGCCAGATGCGCGCGGACGCGCCGTGCGGCCACCGGATCGCCGAAGTAGCTGAGCTTCAAGGCCCGCTGCTCCAAAGGACCCTGGGGACTCAGCCCGTCGAGCCCATCGAGGGCCGCCTGCACCGCGGGCCGATCCCAGCCGGGCTCGATCATCCGGCGCCACACCGCGTCCGCCGTGTAGGTCACGCCGTTGGCGTCGAGATGGTAGATCTCGGACCCGACCGAAGTGATCATCACCTGGGGTCGGGGGCTGTCCTGCTGCTCCAGCACCGCCATGGCACTGTGGAAGGACCGGCCGGTGGCGACGCCGAAGGCCAGCCCCGCCTGCCAGCTGCGCCACCGGCGGAAGATCTCCAGCCCCGCGTCGCAGCCGACCAGCGTGTTGTCGATATCGCAGACCAGCAGCTGCCGGGGCGCCTGGGCGGGCGGCTTCGGGGCCAGCAGCGCGCGCAGCAGGACGTGATAGCGGGCGGCGTGCCGGTCCCAGTCGTAGGCTGCGGCCGCCCGGGCGCCGCCAGCCACGCAGCGCGCGTAGAGGGCCGGATCGCCCAGGATCCGCAGGCAGGCCTCGGCGATCGCCCCGGGGGCTCGGGGATCGACCAAGAGCCCGTTGCCGCAGGTCTCGACGATGTCGTTGGGCCCGCCGCTATCGGTGGCGACCAGCGGCAGGCCGGCCGCCGAGGCCTCCAGCAGCGTCAGGCCGAAGGGCTCGTTGAGGGCCGGGTTGACGAACAGGCCGCCCCGGGACCGGGCATAGGCGTAGATGGCCGGAACGTCCTCCGGACGATGCGTCTTCGGGTAGGCGACCCGCCCGTAAAGGTCGTAGCGATCGATCAGGACCAGGAGGTCGCGCATCGTCGCGGCCATGTCGCCGTCGAGGGTATCGATGTCGTCGCGGGTTCCGGCGACGATGACGAGATTGGCGCGGGCCTGGAGCGCAGGGTTCTCGCCGTAGGCACGCACCAGCGCCGCGAGGTTCTTGCGCGCTACCGGCCGGGCAAGCGCCAGGATCGCCGGCCTGTCCGGATCGTCGAGGAAGCGGTCGATCGCCGCGTCCACCCGGGAATGGGTCTGGGCCGCGGCGAAGCGGGCGAGGTCGCTGCCCGGAGGCAGGACCCGAACGCGCCCGGGGTCGTAGGCCGCGTAGCCGGCGTACTGCACCTCCGCCTCGTCCCGCGAGGACGCGATGACGAGCTGGGCTAGCGCCAGGGCCTCTTCCTCGGCGGCGATCCGGCGCGCGAGATCGGGCCGGACGGGGACCGTGCCCAGCATCGTCGCCTTCACGCGGCCGAGGGAATGGGCCGTGAATACGAAGGGGATGCCGAGGCGGTCCTCCACCAGGGCCGCCACCGTCGCGGCGTCCGCGTAATGCGCGTGGATGAAATCCGGCGCCCGGTCCTGCGCGGCGATCCAGGTGATCAGGTTCTCCGCGAAGGACGCAACCTCGGCGTGCATCGCCTCCTTGGCGCGGTAGTCCGGGGACGCGCTCGCGAGCCGCACGAGCGTGACCTTGTCGCCGATCGGCTCTTCGGGCACGGCGTAGACGGCGCCGAGGGGGCCGCGAAACAGACGGGTCGCCACCGCGATGCGCGTGAGATCGCGATCCTGAACCGAGGCCGCGACGAGATCCAGCAGGTAGCGGATATGGCCGCCGGTGTCGGCGGTGAGACCGTAGACGACGCCGTCGCCACGCAGGCAGCCCTGCAGGGCGATATGCAGGATGAACATCAGGCGCGCGCTGCGGCTTCCGGACAGTCCACAGGCGTTAACCTATGTAAAGCGGCCGCTCCGACGCGGCCTAACATATGTAAAGAGGTCGCCGTGCTTCGCATTGCCCAGATCGCGCCAAACATTTTTCCCGTTCCCCCAGGCCATCATGGCGGCACCGAGCGGGTTGTGCACGATCTCAGCACGGCGCTGCGAAGCTTGGGTGTCGAACTAACATTGTTTGCTTCCTCGGACAGTGCGACAGACTTGCCTCGCATCGGCGATTACCCGAGTCTTGCGGCGTTGGAGCGGCAATATGGGCGCGTCGCACCGGGGGTGCCGGCCGCCCTGGACGCCCTGCAGTTGGAGGCCCTGCGCCGGCGGCTCGACGAGTTCGACATCGTCCATTGCCACGGCGAATTCGCGCATGCGGCTCTCCTGGGCCCGCGTCGCCGGCACAGCCTGACCACTATCCACTGGCGGGTGGACGAGCTCGACCGGGCTCTGTTCTTCGCCGGGTTCCCGGACCTGCCGGTGGCCGCGATCTCGGCCGCGCAGGCCGCCGGCATCCCGCCCGCAAACCGGGCCGGCATCGTGCATCACGGCATCGACCGGACCCGCTACGGCCTGCGCGCCGCGCCGGACGACCATGTCGCCTTCGTGGGCCGCATGACCGACCAGAAGCGGCCCGACGTGGCGATCCGCGTCGCCCGCGCCGCCGGCTTGCCGATCCGGCTCGGCGGCACGGTCGATGTTGGCAACCCGGACTATTTCGATGCCCAGGTGCGTCCGCTCCTCGGTGCCGACGCGACCTATCTCGGCCCCGTCGACGATGCCCAGAAAGGCGAGCTCCTGGGGGGCGCCCGGGCGCTCCTGTTCCCGATCGACTGGCCTGAGCCTTTCGGCCTCGTGATGATCGAGGCGATGGCCTGCGGAACCCCGGTGGTCGCCTGGGATCGCGGCTCGGTCCCCGAGATCGTCGAGGATGGTGTGACGGGCTTCATCGTCTCCACCGAGGTCGAGGCGGTTGCGGCGCTCGCCCGGATCGGCCAGCTCGACCGGGCCGGGATTCGGCGCCGGTTCGAGGAGCGCTTCACCGCCGAGCGCATGGCGCGGGACTACCTCTCCCTCTACCGTCGCCTGCTCGCCGCCTGATGCGCACCGCCCTCCTGGCCTGGGACTACCCGCCATCCCCGAGCGGGCTCTCGACCGCCGCCCGGGAGATCGCCGAAAGCCTGGTCGAAGCCGGAGCGGGCGTCACGGTCTTTACCCTCGACCGGACCGGACTTGAACGGATCCGCGGGGTCACCGTGTCGGGCCTTGCCCTGGCGCCCGCGTCCTCCCTGGCGAACCTGCGCGTCTGGGGCTGCGCGGGTCATCTCGCCGCCCCGCTCGCCTTCCGGCGCGCCGTGCTGGCGGCGCACGACGCGGCGCCCTTCGACCTCATCGAGGCGACGAACTGGTACGCGCCAGCCGCGCTGCTCGCCGGCCGCCGGGATCTGCCGCTGGTCACCCGCAGCTCGACGCCGGCCGCCTTCACACGCGCCCCGGCCGGCAGCCTGCGGAACGGGCTCGACGGGTGGGCGGCCGACGGCCTGGAGCGCCGCCAGGCTCGAGGGAGCGCCGGGCTTATCGCCAACACCGCGGCGCACGCGGCGGTGATCGCCCGGGCCTACGGGCTCGCCGGACGGCAGCCCGAAGCCGTGATCGGTCTCAGCCTTCCCCCCGAGGCTGCCGCCGCTGCGCGAAGCGCCGCCTATCCGGAGGCGGCGGACCCGGTCCGCCTGCTCTTCGTCGGGCGGGCCGAGGCGCGCAAGGGGTTCGACGCGCTTCTCGATGCAATCGCGATCCTCGGCGCCGAGCGGGCAGCAGGCGCGCTGCCATCCTTCCGGCTCGACCTCGTCGGCGTTCCGCCGGGTGACCTCCCGGTCGATCTGCCCGAGGCGGCGCGGCGGCACATCCAGGCCCGGGGCCGGATCGACGGCCGGGCGCTGTCGTCGGCGTATGCCGAGGCCCATGCGGTGCTCGCGCCCTCGCGCTACGAGAGCTTCGGCCTCGTCTACCAGGAGGCCCTCGCCTATGGCCGACCGGTCGTGGCCTGCGCCGAGGATGCGAGCGCCCGCGCCTTCGTCGGCGCACCCGGCGCCGGCCCCCTGGCCGCGGCCGTAACCGGACCGGCCCTCGCCGACGCCCTGCGTCCGCTCCTCACCGATCCGGCGCTGCGCCGCGCCTACCGCGCCCGCGCCCTGGCGGCGGCCGGGCGCTTCAGCCGGGCGAGCCTCGGGCGCGAGACCTTGGCGCTCTACGAACGAGCGATCGCGGGGGCGCGGCGCGGCTGATCGCGCGGCCGCCTCTCATCCGGTCGGCTCCGCCCCGTCAGCGGGCGTAGGGGCGCAGCAGGGCAACCTCCTCGTCCGGACGTCCGCGCCCGGGATCGAGCGCCTCGTAACGCCGCGACCGTGCCCGCACATGGGCCAAGCTCAGGCGGTGCTCGATGCAACCGTGCAGCGCGATGAGGCTTCCGGGCCAGCCGCCGTCGAGAACCGGGCGCTCGTGGACCCGACCGGCGTAGAGAAGGCGGGTCCGGTTCAACCGGTACTGAACATCCGGGAAGACGTCCGAGAGGACACCGTCGACCCGGGTCGCCCGGGCGAGGCCGATCGAGACGACGTCCTCCGCCTCGGCGAGGGCCGCCAGAGCGGGCAGCAACCGGCCGGTCTCCGGGCTGAGCGCCTCGTCGGCGTCGAGCTGCAGCATCCAGCCGTGGCGGGCGAGGCCCTGGAGGGCATTGCGCTGCGCGGCGAAATCCCCGTCCAGGGGCCGGGCTGCCACGCGCACCGCCCCCGCGGCGAAGCCCGCGACCGGGACCGGCTCCGCCGCCAGCCCCGGCCCGTCGACCAGGATCACGACGTCGTCCGTCCAGCCAGCCTGCATCGGCAGCGAGGCCAGGACTGCGTCCCGGTCCGCTGGACGGCAGATGAGGCCGAGGGAAACCGGGTGTCCGTCGGCGGCCGAGAGGGCGAACAGCTCGGCTTCTGCCGCCCGGGTGCCATGGGGGTGTCGGAGGTCCGCCCGGCCGGCGGCGTCGCGGGGACGGGCGCCGAGCCTCCACCGGGTCGCGGCGCTCCGCAGGGTGTAGAGGTCGAGACCGTAGGGCGCTTCCCGGTCGGGCGTGATGATTGGACCGGCGAGGCTTCGGGCCAGATGCGCGCGGCAGACTTCCGGATCCCCATCGTCAGCGAGCAGGACCCCGCAGGCGTTGCAGGCCAGCGGGAACGCGCGGCGCTCCCCGCCCGGATAGGACAGGGTCCGGTCGGTTGGCCCGATCATGGCGGCCGCGCAGACGAAACATCGGCGCATGATCCCGTCTCCCGCACCCGCGATCCGGCGGGAGCCCTGGATGCGTGGGGCGCGCGCCTTACCTTCACGGTTCCCGACACCCCTGCCGTACGTGCCCCCGGACGTCGACCCCCTCTCCGCCGGCGGCGCCGGCCTGCCCGCCGACGGGTCCCTCGCCATCGTCGGCAACGCGCCCGGGACCGGTGCGTGCGGAGCCGCGATCGATGCGGCGGACGGCGTGGTCCGCTTCAACAACGCGCCCAGCTTCGGCGGCGGCACCGGCCAGCGCGTCACGCATCTTGCCCTGGTCAATCGCGGCGGCCAGGCGCGGGAATGGCTGGCGGACGGGAACTTCCTGAAGCGCCCGGTGGTCCACGCCGCGCAGGCCTTCATCCTGCCCTTCCCGATGCTGCCGGCCGAGCACAATGTCCCCGAGCCGATCTGCTGGACCCGCGAGATGCTGGCGCTGCTGCAGCCTCTGGGCCGCCCCGTCATCCTCCTGCCCGAGACGCTGCACAGGCAGGCCCACACCCTGCTCGGCCCCCGCATGACGGAACGTCCGAACCCAAGCACGGGCTTCCTCGTGACGCTCGCGCTGCTCGGCCGTCCCGCGGGCGCTCGACCGGCACTGGTCTACGGCTTCGGGTTCGCCGGCTGGCCCGGGCATCCCTGGGCGGCCGAGCGTGCCTGGTTCGCCGAGGCCGAGGCGGCCGGACGCATCCGAGTGCATCCGCCATCCCCGATCGAGCGATAACGTCATGACCACCCTGATCACCGTCCTGAAGGGCGGCGGGCGCTACGACGCGACCTGGGTCGCCCGCCTCGCGGGCGGCATCCGCCGCCATGCCCCGGCTTTCGAGCGGGTTCTTTGCCTTACGGACCTGCCCGTGGCCGTTCCGGGCGTGGAGACGATCCCGCTCCGGCACGCTTGGCCCGCCTGGTGGGCGAAGATGGAGGCGTTCCGCCCCGGTCTGAGCACGGGACCGACGCTCCTCTGCGACCTCGATACGGTGCTGACCGGCCCGGCCGATGCCTTGGCGGAGCCCGGCCTCGCCGCGATGGAGGACTACTTCCACACGGGGCGTCTCTCCAGCGCGCTTCTGCGCTGGAGCGGGGACGAACTCGTCTCGCTTTACACGACGTTCGCCGCCCCCGGCCACTGGATGAGCCCGGATTCCTGCGGTCCGGTACCGAATGCGGTGCACGGCGATCAGGTCGTCATCGACCATCTGCTGCGCCGGAGCGGCCGGCAACCGGATTTCATCCAGCGAATCCATCCCGGCCTGCTCGACTTCTACGATCCCCGGCGCGACAGCCATGGCCCGGTCGTGCTCTTCATCGGTTCGGCGAAGCCGGACACGGCGACTGGGGCCGTCTATGCCGCGTGGACGGCGGTTGAGGGGGCGAAGGGACACGGCGCGTGATCTCGGCTTCCCGTCTCGCGCAAGGCGGGTCCGCTCCGACGAGGGTGGCGGTGTCGGCTTGGCGACCTCCGGCTCTGGCGACGTCGTGGCCGGCCTCGCCGTCGGCCTGCCAGCGCGCGGGCTGGCGCCGATGGAGGCGGCCTTGTCGGGCGTGTTCTTGCACGGGGAGGCTGGCAAGCGCCTCGCTGCATCCGTCGGACCAGTCGGCTTCCTCGCCGGCGAGCTGTCGGGCGAGGTGCCCGGATTGTTGCGCGCGGCGTCGGCCTGACGGCGGAGGCATGGCGCGATTCGTCGACTCGGACGTCGTGGGCATGCGCATCAAGGATGCGGCTTTCGCGCGGCGTAGTGATGCTCATCGGCACCTACTTGCGCCCGACAGATCCAGGTGTTGACGTGTGCATAGGTGTCTGACGCGTTCGCCTGAGCCGCGCTGAACGCCTGTCTATCCGCTCGCTACGCCTCGAGGCGAACGATCGGCTTGCGGTCAAGATCGGCCGCCGCAGAACGCCTGCATGCACGTCGCAGTGGGGTGGATTTTTGCCTGCCCGCTTCCGAGAGGCACAGGCATCAGATCGACATCACGAAAAAGCCCGGCCTTTCGGCCGGGCGAGTTAAAGTCCCTTTGCACGGGGACATCAAGACCAGGTGGCTTTGGAGAACAACCGGTCTCGATTGGAGAAACTAGAAGTCGCGCTGGACGCGGAAGCGGACCTGCGAGACCGAGTCCTGCGAGGCGGTGCGCGGGACGTAGGAGCCGTTGTTGATCTGGGTGACCAGGTTGTAGGCGCCCGGGCTCTTGTCGAGGTCGATCGCGCGGCCGTTCTTCAGGCCGATCTGCGTGTAGAAGCCCTCCACGCCGATATCGAGGTCCTTGACCGGCGACCAGATCAGGCTGGCACCCGCCACGAACTGGTAGGTGTCGCGCAGAGCCTGGCTGAGCTGGTAGAACCGGGTGCCCGGAACGCCGACGGCGTTCGTGCCGAAGCCGGGGGCGCCGGCGAGACCGCTCACGAGGCCGTAGATCGCGCCCTGAGCCGCACGCGCGCTCTGCGAGAAGCTCTGCTCGCCGTAGGAGCCGAAGACGGCCGAGCGCCATTCCGGCGTCCAGTAGTGCAGGTACGACGCGACGGCGGTGAAGCTCTGCGAGGTCTGCAGCTGACCGGTGAACGGGTTGATCGTCGCGTCCGAGAAGTACTGAGCGAACTTCTGGCCCTGGATGGTGGTCGTGCTCTGGATGTAGGAGCCGGTGTACTGGGAGTAGCCGGTGTAGAGCTGCGCGCCGTCGCCGTAGGCGCCCTGCAGGTAGAGGGCGTCGCCCGGGGCGATGAACGGGGTGTTGATCTTCAGGCCGCCCTGAACCGCCCAACCCTGGGTGTTCTTGGTGTGGGCCGGCACCAGGATGGGCCCGGCGCCGAGACCGCCGGCATTGCCAGCGCTCGACAGGTTGCCGACGTTCAGCTCGTGGGTGGCGGCCGAGAGCTGGGCGGAACCCCAGGCCTGGTCGAGCCGGACGGCGCCGACGAAGTCGGGCAGACGCGACTTCTCGATGCTGTCCACCAGCCCGTAGCGACCCGGACCGACGAAGATCGGCGTCGGCTGGACGGTCACGCCGAAGTTCGAGGCGCTGCCGGTGGAGACGGTCGGCGAGACGGCGAACGGCGAGAAGATCGGGGTGCGGCGGAAGACCGGATCTTCGATCGAGATCGTGGCCGACAGGCCGTTGCCGACCGTGGCCGTGTAGGCGAGCAGGTTGGTCGAGAACACGTCGGAGCCCGCGGTGGCGCCGGCGATCTCGAAGTCGTGGGCGTAGAAGTCGAAGAACGAGGAGGCGCGACCGGCGGTCAGGCCGGCGAACTGGATGAACGCCTTGTCGACGTTCATGTACTGCGAGTCGCGGCCGAACTGATCGGTACCGATGCCCGGGTAGGCCTGGCCGATACGCTGCTGGGTGCCGGACTGGCCGACGCCGGAATAGCCGGTGCGGGCGCCCGCATCGAGGCGGACGAAGGCGCGGAGCGTGCCGTAGGCGGTCTGGGTGCGGGCATCGAGGTTGATGCGCATCCGGCCCTGGTAGCCCGACGTATCGCCGATGTTGTTGCCGTACTGGCGCGAGTAGCTGGTCTGGTAGCCACCCTCGAACCGGGCGCGGCCCGAGATGCGCAGGCAGGTGTCGGTGCCGGGGATGTAGAAGAAGCCGGCGCCGTAGGCGGTGCAGACCCGGACGTACTCGATCGGAACCGCCTTCTTGACCGGCAGGTCGGCGGCGTGGGCACCTCCGACTGCGGCGAACGCAGCAGCCGAGCCCAACAGGGCGCTCTTCAAGAACCTCATCGATAACCCCAAAACTTCGAGACCAGCGGTACGGCAGCGCCCGATTGTTCGGATCTCGCCGCTTAGTTTTGGCTCGCGTCTGGTGGCGAGCTGTGGCGGCCTCAAGCTGAGTGGATCCGCTCGTGCCGGATCATGCCCCATTCTTTCCAATCAGCAATATGTTTTAATCCGGAGGCAATTGATGGATGAGGACCAGTATCAAATTTAACACATACCCATCCTGCAGCGCATACGTTCGGATGCACGGTTTGCATTATAGGCTGAACTGCCTAGAAATTGCGCACAGCCGGAGCCTTCGGAGCCGCATTGTTTCCGCAAGAAACATTTCTGATCAGAAACATTATTCCTATACCCGCAGATGTCTTGATCGCACGAATGGCGCTCCTGCCCGAGTTGGCTCTGGACGGCTGGACACGTCGCAGCAGAGCCTCGGTTTCCAGATGCAGGATCGAGTTATGGTTTTCACCGAGGATGTGTGAAAACGCAGAAGCGGCAGAAGGATCTTCCCAAGGATAACCTGAGCAGCGCCCAAATAGAGGCACAGACTGCACCAAGACCTCCACGCAGCGGGGCCGAATGTCTACCGCGCGGAGAATTAGTCTACATTTTTTCGCATGCGCTTTCGTTTTCACACCGGCTCCACCCCGAGCTGAAGATGCCGGATGGCCGATGGTTGTCCGTTTATGGGAAGCGCCCATTGCACCCCGAACGATCTGCGAAAGCAGCTCTGCCCCGGTGGCTTCGCGGAATTCCGCCCAGCGCGAGGCTTGCTCCGGGACACCCTCCCTCGTCGCCCTCCTATCGGCAGCCGCGATCAAGACGCTTCGATTCGGAACGCTACTCGTCATGCGTCTCTCACGAAGACAGCTAATGCCGCCTATCGCCGATAATGTTCCTATCGAACACAGTCTATCCTTCATTCGGGGGAGGACAAATGGAGCCTTAGCGGTAACGTAGCCCCATCGTCACGGCAGCGTTTACGCGTTCTCTCGCCGCGCTGCGCACAACACCCCGGATCGGCGGAGAGCCGTGCCGGGCCGGAGGGGCATGTGGAGACAGAGCGGCGCTATTTTCTCGGTGGTCTCGCGTTCGGTGTCGGCACCCTTGTGTCCGGCCGAGCGCTCGGAGCCGACGGAGACGGTCGGGCAGCCGGCAAGGACGCCTCGTCCTCTGCGAGCTTCGTCCGGACGATCCCGCGCAAGACTGGCGCAGCCCAGGTCTTTACCGGGCACCTCGACGGGGGGACCATCAAGGCGACGTCGGGGGGTTGGGCCCGGGATCTGACCGCTCGTCAGCTGCCGATCGCAACCGGCATCGCGGGCGCACACCTGTTCCTCAACCCGGGCGGTGTGCGCGAGATGCACTGGCACTCCTCGGCAGAGTGGGCCTACATCATCGCCGGTCAGTGCCAAGCGACGATCATCGATCCCGACGGCGGCCTCGAGGTCGTCAATTTCGGTCCCGGTGACACGTGGTCGTTTCCCGCGGGTCATGCCCACGCGATCCAGACGCTCGGCGAGACGCCATGCCACGCGATCCTGGCTTTCGATGATGGTCTCTACGGGGATCATGGCACCTTCGGACTCAGTGACTGGCTCAGCCGCCTCGACCCCACGACCCTGCAGGCCGCGTTCAACCTCCCGGATACGGTCAGCCGCAACTTGCCGGAAGGTGAGGTCTACATCGCGCAAGGGCCCGTCATCCCGCTGGACGGGGCCGTCGCGCGCGACGAGCGTCGCCTGAACGCCTCGGCCTCCCACCGGTTCGCCCTTGCCCAGGCTCAGCCCGTGATCGCGTGCGCTGCCGGGACGCTGCGCGTTGCGCCCGCCAAGACCTTCCCGATGTCGACCACCATGACGGGCTTCAGCGAGACCCTGCTCCCGGGCGCCGTGCACGCGCCGCACTGGCATCCCGGAGCGAACGAGTGGCACTTCCTGCTCGAAGGCCGCACGCGTGTGACGGTGTTCGAGCCCGAGAAGCGGCTCGCGACCGCGGAGTTGATGCCGGGCGATTGTGCCTACTTCCCGAAGGCCGCCGCGCACATGATCGAAAATATCGGGACCGCGCCCTGCACGTTCGTGGGCGTGCACGACAGCTCCGCACACCAAGAGTGTTCGCTCTCGCAGTGGCTGGCGCTAGCCCCTCGGCAGGTCATCGCGGCAAATCTCGGCTTGCGCGAGGACGAGCTGGCGGGACTACCGAAGGAGCCGATCGCCTTCGCGCGATCCGCCTGACCATGGCGCCGTCGCATCGCGCGGTTGCGGTCGGGGCCCTGCTCCTCTGCGGAACGGCAATCCGATCCGTCGCGGCGATCGGAACAGATCAGCCGCGGACCGCGGGAGACTTACAATCGGCGGATGCGCCGCTGACCGGGAACCGTGTCGACCTCGATCTGGCCGGCGACTGGGGGACGGTCGGCATCGATCCACGCATCGTGATCTCGGTGGAGCCTGTTGAGGGCGGGGCAGACGAGGCGTGCCGCGTCGTGTGGCGCGACGGACAAGCCCTCATCTTGGGAAGCGTGATCCAGACGAGGGCGCGGCTCGGTTTGGAGCCGGCGCGCTGAACCGGGTACGGGCGGCCGCCGAACTTGTCAGTCGCGTTCGCCGTACTCGATGAATCTCCGCACATTCGCTTCGATGCCCGCCACGCCGCAAAAGCGGACCGGCGGCTTTCGGCCAGACGTCGTCACGCCTCGCTGGTAAATCGAGCACAACCGAGATTCGGCGTCGCAGCCCTTCCCCCTCATTCAACGCACTTCAAACACATTTCCGAAGCGGCCGTCGCGGAAGTTGTGTCTCAAGGTCGGAAGCGGCGACGCCCCGGGACCTTCGACGTCGCGTCCCGAGATAGCTTCCTGTTCTCCGAAAATGGCCCAACCGGGTATCCAGCGTCGACCTGTGCGGCCGGGACAGCATAGGTACTCCGCCACCGCCGGCGTTCTCAAGGCCTCAATCACAGTACCGCCACGCAAGGTTCATCTGTCAATGCGACCGACATATCGGTTAGATAATTGTCAAACAACATTCTAATCGAGAACGACGGTAATAATTTTTCCTCGGCACGCGGAATTTTGAAGATACAATCCGTATGTCTCATACAGTTCGATCAGAATTCATATACTTTCCTCAATAAAAAGACAGACAGTGAGGCGACATCCAGTCATACGGAGCGAAGGAAGCGACTGATATCGACAAGCTTGATTGGTCTCTGCTGAATTGCACGCCGTCGATTTCAGACCGGCTTGGAAGAGTGTCTCTGAACGACTCGTTTGCTCGTGTGCGCCGCCGCTCTCTTCCTCACCGCAGCTAGCCCGTCGCCGGGACGTCAGCCCGCGCGGGCGTCGCCGCCGCTGAGAGCAGGGGGGATCCCGGCGAGCGATGCTCCCGGTGCCCAGGATGCCAGCGCCCTGCCGCGTTACGCCGGAGCGATCCTCCTCGACAGCAAGATAAACGCCTTCGACGCGATCGCACTGCCCAACGCGTCGCCGGAGCGACGCATCGACCAGTTGGACGCGCACAACAACGCGCTCGTCCTGCCGCCCGCATCTGCGCGGGGTGGAGGGCCGGCTGACGCGCATGAGCTCGCTCATGCCCGAGGGCCGCTCCGTCCTGGAGGCAATGCGCGGCTATCAGCAGACCGTCAAGGAGACAGGCGGCGGCATTCTATTCGAGTGGAACCGCGACGAGTGTGGCTCAGCGGTGACCTCTGCACGGTCCGGCGGGAGCAAGACCGGAATCGCGCATTTGCTCTATCCCTACGACATGATCTCGGGGCCCTGGACCGAGTGTGTGCTGCAGGAGGACCGCGCCGGCCAGCGCTACACGCTGCTCGATCCCCCGAATGGAACGGGCGAGGCAGAGCCCCGAGCCGCCCGAGTCGGGCCTGCAGCACCGCCTCGCGCTGCACGACACGGCCCGGATCGCCCGCCAACATTGGGGCCCTGCGCGCCTGACCGACCGCCTCGAGCGTCGCCCTTTCATGCGCGGCGTCGCTCCGCACGGTCTCGACGAGGTTTGGAACGAGATCGTGCCGCTGCTTCAGCTGCGCGTCGATATCGCCCAAGGCCGGGGCGACGCGCTGGCGAAGACTGACGAGGCTTAAGCCGACGCTGCGGAGGAGGGGGCCGCCGTCGCGGGGGGGCTCTGCGCTCGTTTCGCGAGCGCCCGGTTGGGGTCCCCCGTGAACGGCCCGGTGCAGGTCATGTGCGGCGTGATCATGGCCGCGCTGGGCGTCGCTTTACTTTCGATGGGCGCGCTGATGAGCGGCTGGTTCTGGGATCAGCCGACCGTCTTCCGCCTCGGGTCGGCAGCGGTCGCCGCGCTCTTGATGGTCTGGCTCGGCAAAGCCGGGCATCATGCACCAGCGGGCGGGGCGTGAGCGCTGACGGGGTGACCAACGCCATATGCCCGGCGCGTCGAGGCTGGCCGCCGGGCAGGCAGCCAGCGTAGATAGGATCCGGTGCGGCCCCGGCAGGGTGCATCCCCGCCGGGCCTTTCAGCCGGCCGGCAGGCGCCGACGAGGTGGGGAGCGTGACGCCCGATCAGACAGCGCTGGTCCTCGCGACCGCCGATGCCGCCTTCGTCGGTGGGCACTTCGCCACGCGCTTCTACGATCGCCTATTCGCCAGCGCGCCGGACCTGCGGATCCTCTTCGGGACCGATCTCACGGCGCTCAAGCTTAAGTTCATGAACACGCTCGCCAGCCTCGTGGGCAGCGTCCAGCACCCCGTCATCTTCGGCTCCATCCTGATGCATCTCGGCCGCCAGCACCGCCGCTTTGGCGTCCTGCCGGCGTATTACGGGCCTGTCGGCGAAGCGCTGCTGGCGACGCTCCAGGACATCCTGGGCGAGCGTTGGACGCCGGCGGTGGCCGCGGCCTGGACGGCGCTCTACGCCGAGATGACGGAGCGGATGCAGGAGGGCGCGCGCGGGGAGTAAGCGCCGCCCGACCAAAGCTCGTGCGCGTCCTTGAGATGTCGCGCGCCCCGGTGCAACAATTGAAGCAATACATATGCAAAGCCAGCCTTTTACACCGTCACCGCCAACGACGGGCGCAGATGTCCGCGGCGCGGGAGGGCGATAGGCAGTCCTCCTCCGCCGCAGATGCGGTCCCGGCGTCTCAAGTCTGCGGATACGGAGATCACCACCATGGCTCTGCGCTCGACGCCCGTCCGAATCGCCGCCCCGATCCTCCTCGCCGCCTGCTGGGTCGCGCCGGCGCTTGCGGAGCCCGAGGGGGGCGTCCGGCCGAAGATGCTCGTCTATGGCAATTATTGCGGGCTCGGAAACAATGCCCCGCTGCCGCCGATCGACCTCCTCGACGCGGCCTGCGCTCGTCATGACGACTGCACTCCCGACAACGACCTGCCGACGAAAGCGTGCAACCTGCGGCTGAAGCGTGAAGCGACTGCTATCGCCAGCGACCCGCGACAGCCGGGCGACGTGCGCATAATGGCCGGCTTCGTCGCCTCATTCGCTTCGAACAACGCCTCGAAGGTCCTGCCGGACCTGGCATCCGTAGTCGTACCGGCCGCCACGCTGCGTGCCCCCAAAACCTACGCAACGCTGCGATGAACTTCCGACGTCCGCTCAACGCGAGACGACGTGTTCCGACTAGAATCAAGGGCGATGCTGCTGAAATAGCGAAGCCCCACGCCTGCATGCTTTCGAATGCTGACGCGCTGACGCTCATGGGCGCCGATTCGCGAGATGTTCAAGTTAGAATGGCAGGAAATCGCTATGTCCAGGATATGCTGTGTCGCACTCGCCTCGGTTTTGTTGCTGGGCCGGGCCAGTGCCGCACCCGGTTCGGACAGCCTGACCTTCGTGGGCGACCCTCTCGTCGCCAAGTCCGACTCACTCGGCGCTCAGGGCGGCCTCATCGAGTTCGTCCAACCCCATGAGTCGGCTGGGGGCTGGACCCGTCTTGTCGGCTATCGCGCTTTCCTCGACAGCCGGCAGAGCGCAGCCGACGCCGCCGATGCGCTGGCCCGCCAAGCGCGCCAGCGCTATCCAGCCGCGGCAGTGACGACATACGGCCGGCGGACCGAGTCGATCGTCGAGTTCAGTCTCGTCACGCCTGACGGAACGATCGAGTATAATGTGTTCCGCTACGCCGTCGGGCCGAGTGGGCGCGGCCTCGTATCCCTGCAATACGCCCGGCGCCTGCGTGGCAGCGACACCGACACGATGACCGTACAGGCTCCTCGTTGGGCGGCAGAGATCGCGCGCTTCGACATGAACCGCGTGCGCGCCGCTTTCACGCAACCGCGGTGACGATCGACCCAGTGCGCCATGGTTCGCTGCGCGAAGGCGGACGACGTTCCCGCCCGGGGACCACGTCTTCGCGAGCGGGACGGACAACGCGTGGGGTCGGGGTGGGCGGCGATTCCTGCTCGATGCGCCGGAGCTGGCTGGGTCGTGCGACCTGCAGGGGGATGGCTGACGTGGCCGACGATCTTGGCTGGGAACGGACGCGCCCCCGGTCTCGGGCGGGGCATGACCGGGACGCCGCCCCCTCACGGGCGGAAGATCGCGCTGCAACAGGGATGGCGCACCGGTGTTCGAAAAGATGGCTGCTTTGCACGGCCCTGCCGTTATGCGGCCTGATCATCGCGCCCTGCCTCGCGGGAGATGCGTCGGATGCGACACTTGATGAGGCTGCGGCGATCGTGAAGCGTCGACGCCTCCTCCACACTGCGGAACTGTCCTGCTCGACCTTCGTGTACAAGGGTTTCAGGAAGGAAGTACACGCCGTGGCGGTCCGAGAGAAGCATGATGACAGGTGCGGCGGTAACCCTGGCGTCGCGCCCATCCGGTTCCACATGCAGATCGACCGGCGGCGCAGGCGGGTGCTGTGGGACAACAATGCCGATGTCGAGATGAGGCCTATCCCATAGGTGCCGTGGCTCCCGCCCGGTGGATGCCATCTTCGAGCCGCCATCCGCAGCAAGTCCCTTAACTTCGTCCGGCACTGACATCGGCGTCCACTTGCTGGCGGCCACTCGATCACCCAAGAAGGCGATGAGTTGCGTGCATCGCCTATCGTCGCCGATGCCGTTTCGCTCGTGAGACAGCATAGCCCGCCATCAATGCACGCGCTCCTCGCCAAGCTCGGCCTCCGCTTTACCGAACCGGCCGACGAGCGCCTCTTCGTCGAGCGCTTCACTCTTGACGACCTGGGACGCACGCAGGCGGCAATGGTGCTGGGCGCGCTCGTGTACTGCGCATTCGCCGCCTGGGATCGCATCGTGGATCCCATCGCCTGGACGACGACTCTCGCGATGCGTGCCGCGGTCGCGATCATCGTCTTGCTGCCGCTCACCGCAGCCCTGTCACTGCGGCGCGCGCGGGCCTGGGCCGAGCCGATCTACCTCGCTTACTGCCTCGCCCCCGGCTGCGCGCTCAGCGTGATCTACCTCGCTCTGGAGCGCGGCTTCGCGCACGCGAGCGCCGGGATGATCATCGTCATCCTGTTCGTCGCAACCCTGCTGCCGCTGCGTCTGCCCGCGCTTGCCGTCTTCTGCGCAGCGACCTGGAGCTGCTTTGCGACGTGCGAGGCATTCGCGCGGCACGATCAGCCCGGGCTGTCGTTCGTCAACAACTTCGAGATCGGCATGGCCTACGCCCTGTCGCTCTACGCCGTCGGCGCGCGGGAGATCCGCGCGCGATTGCACTTCCGGACGGAGCAGGCGGTCCAGCGGGAGAAGGGCCGCTCGGAGGCGGCGCTTGCCGAACTGCGCGCTGCGCAGGCACACCTCGTGCAATCCGAAAAGTTGGCGGCCCTCGGACAGCTCGTGGCCGGCGTCGCCCACGAGGTCAATACGCCGATCGGGCTGGCGCTGACCATCGTCACGACGATCGACGCCGACGTGAAGCAGCTCGCCCTTGTCGTCGACGGTGGGCAGGTGCGGCGCTCGGAACTGGTGCAGGCCGTCGCGCGGCTCAGAGAAGGCGCACAACTGGCATTCGTCAATCTGACGCGCGCCACCGAGCTGCTGCGCAACTTCAAGCAGGTCGCGGTCGATCAGAGCAGCGAGATACAGCGCGACTTCGAGATTTCCGAGTGGCTGCACGATCTGATGAGCACGCTCGGACCGCTGCTACGGCAGCGGGGGCACGAAGTGCGAATCCACTGCGAGGCGGGGATCGTACTCTCGTCCTACCCAGGGGCGCTCGGGCAAGTCATCAGCAATCTCGCCCTGAATGCGATCCACCACGCCTTCGCGGACGGACGATGCGGCGTCCTCGATCTTCGCGTCTCGCGCGTGACTCCGAACGACCTGCGCATCGTGTTCACCGACGATGGGGCCGGCATCCCGGCTGACGATCTGCCGAGGGTGTTCGACCCTTTCTTTACGACAGGACGCGGGAGGGGCAGCACCGGTCTGGGTCTGCAGATCGTGCACAACCTCGTCGTGTCGACGCTGGGCGGGCAGATTAGACTCGCGAGCGAAGCGGGGTGGGGCACGCAAGCGACGATCGATCTGCCCCTCTCTGTTGCCTCATGAGCGGCCCGGAATCCGGCCACGTCCGCAATGGCCGTCGCGGCATCCTCCGTCACCGTATTGGCGGTGATGTTCGCCCGATAGGACCGGGGCAACACTAGGAATACGTCCGCCGTTTATGCGCCGAGATTCTATTGATCCTCCCCTGACTTCGCGTACACGGGGAGATCAGCTCGCGGTCCATTCGGCCCGCTCGGGCGTGAGATAGCCGAGTGCCGAATAGATGCGCTGCCGATTGTAGTCGCCCTCGACGTAGGCGAACAGGTCGCGTCGCGCCTCACCCCGGGTCGTCCAAGGTGGCTGGTGGACGAGTTCGACCTGGAGGGTGTGGAAGAAGCTCTCCATCGGGGCGTTGTCGTAGCGACATCCTGTCCGGCTCATAGACGGCCTCGCCCCATGGCGACGAGCTGCTTCTGGTAGGCCTCGGCTGCATACTGGCTGCCGCGATCCGAGTGGCAGATGAGCCCAGCGGTCGGTCGTTGCCGCTGGGCGGCCATCAACAGCGCAGCTACGCTCAGCTCGGCCCGCATATGATCGCGCATCGACCAGCCGACGATCTTGCGCGTAGCCAGATCGAGGACGGCGTCCAGGTACAGCCAGCCCTCGCCGGGAGGCAGGTCGGTGATGTCGGTCCGCAGTCCTTCGGTTCGGCCGGCCAGACCGTGTTGGGCCGCGCGGCCGAGAAGTCTTGCTTCAGGAGATTGGGCGCGATCGGGAGGTCGTGGCGGCTGTCGGTCGTGCAGCGCCTGAACTCGCGCCCCGCCAGGGCACGGATGCCGTCTCGTCTTCGCCATCCGACACCTTCCCCACGCCGTTAGGGCGTATCAGAGCTGTCCGTGAAACCGAGGGAGGATCATGCCGGTCGGGTCAGCTCAGGTCGACTCACTGAATTGAGCCAATATAGAATGACGAATGTTTCCATTCGGCAGAATTGGATATGTAAACCCACGGGATCGCACCGCACGCTCCGCCATACCGAATCGATCTTACATTCCAGGACAGCCCTCAACACCATAACCAGTCGAATATTCAATCAATCACCGCCAAGCCACGTTGACCGCAGATGCTTTATCGGACGTTCATATCTGCGACGCAAATCGCGCGAGGCTGCAGTTTAGATCGGTGGCGGTAAGTCACCGCATTTCTTAAGATGCCGTATCGAACGCGAAGCTCGAGCGAAAGCTTGGTCTCGGTAGCAGCGATGTTGCCTCGCTTCGTCTCGACCACCCGCGAAGAAAGTTCGACCGGAAAGCCTTTAAGGCAGTTCACCTCGATGTGTGGCCGGTCGTGCTGACGAGCGTTCAGGTAAGCTAAATCCGCCCCAATACGGGATCTTCGAGCCCTTCATAAACTCGGGACAGATGGCACCACGCTGCCTTTAGAGATTGACAACACCCTCCTGTCCAGCGGAAGCATGCGCTCTGCTATTATTGAGACAAGGCGATTTGGAGACTTTTGATGGCGTGGTCGCCTTTTCGCAATGGTTTGTTCCCAGCAGATAGATCAACCGAGACTGTTCATAGCGATATCCCGACTTCCAAAATAATTGAAGCGCCCGTTGCAGCAGCGCACCTCGCCGCTGCAGGCGAACTGTCTGTAGCCAAGACCAATTCTGTCGAACGCAACCCTTTAGATGCAATCGGACAACGCGACGAATTGCTCCGCATGCGCGTCAGCGAAATGAGCAGTCGGCTCGAAGAGCTGAAAAGTTTGCAGGATGACTTCTCGTCCGTGTTGACGCCCCTCATCGCCATCTCGGAAGAATTACCGCGCGCAACCATGCGTCTTGCAGAAGTTGAGGCGCTCTTTGCCATGGAGCAACAATCCGCCCTCGCTGCGCGGCGGGAGGTCAGCGAGCTCACCGTGAAGACTGCCGCCTTGGCGAGCGACCTCGCCACAACGACCGCTGAGGTCGCTCGCTTGGAGAGCGGTATCCATAGCCGCGATATCGAACTTGAGCAGTTGCGTGTCACAGGGCGAGACAAGGGTCTCGCGGCTGAAAATTTCGAGCGCCAACTCGTCGCTGAAGTGGAGCAGACAAAAGCTTTTTCTGCAGAGAACAAAGCCTTGCGTCTTGAGGCTCATGCTGCTGACCAAGCGCTTTCACGATCTGAACGTGACCTAGCCGAGGCGCGCGAGCGCCTTGCAATTCTTGACCAAGACAATCGCCGTCTACAGTTGTTGTGCGAGGATCAGGAGGGGCGATTAGCCGAGGCGGCAGTTCGATATGACAGCTTGCGAGAGGAGGCCGAGAATGAGCGCCAGCGGCTGCTGGCCATAGAAGCCGATTTCGCAGCCGAAAGCGCCGCCCGGCAGAAGTCTGACGCTCAGTATGAGGCTGAAATCGGGGCATTACGGACTGAACGCGCCAGCTTGACTATGAAGCTGGAGGCCGCAACGAACCGAGCGAACGCGACCGAGCAACTTCTTGCGCAACTGCGAGCACAATTACGAGAGAAGGACGAGGCACACCGGGCCTCAGAGCGAGCGGCGAAGGAAGCTGCGATCGAGCGTATAACATCCGACCGCCGGGTCGAAGCAGTGCAGGCAGATCTCGCGCGTCAGACTGAACGGCTGCTCGAAGCGCAGCGGCTTCGGTCTGAGTTGGACAACCGCTGCGATATGCTTACGAAGGCCCTGGCGGCCAAGGATGTTGCGGTTGAGCAGGCGACGTCTCGCGCCACGACACTCTCCGACCGCATTGACCAACTCAGCCATCGTCACGCGGCCGAGTTGCACGAGCTCGAGGTCTCCAACCGCCGCCTCGTCGAAGATCTACAATCTGAGCGCTCGGAGCGAGCTCTGATGCAGGGTGCTTTGGACATCGCTCGCGAGAGCCGTGTCACACTGCAGAAGCAGCATGAGGCACTCAAGCGAGATGCTCGAAAAATCCGAGGGCTCGATGGGGTGGGCCCCGTTCCGGACCTTGAACACAGCGCCGCGCCGACAAAAACTGGATCCGAAGCTTTGGATAATATCCGTCCGTTTCTCCCGCCTGAACGAGCTAGCTGACAACAACTCTTAAAATCAATGATCGGTAATTTTAGGGAGGCCGCGGTGGCAGATCAGGCATACAAAAGTTCGGCCCCATCGCTTTCGGCGAGCTGGCTTGTACGCGGTATCAAAGCAGAAGGAACAATGACTTCGCAGCAGGAGACCACGTCGGCCGCTCAGCCGGAAGCGTTGCTTCATGAGCCTTCTCAAACTCGACTTCCGGCAGGAGCTTCTCGGGACTGGTCGTCTGCGCTCGATCTGATCCGAGAGGCGACCGAGGCCATCAACATAAGCGACGAGCGTGCTGCCGATCTGGAGGCAGAGTTGCAGCAGTTCAAAATCAGTGCAAGCGAGGAACTTCGTCAGCTCAAAGGGCAAATCGCTGCTGCCGAACGCCGCATAGAAAAGGCTGAGGAACGAGCGCATTCGGCTGAAGCTCGCGCGAAGGAGGCCGAAGCATGGCTCGTCCGTATTCACGATGCGGTACTCAATGGGTTTCGGCGCAAAGCTCGAACAATACCTGCGCCGATTGTCGTCAGTGAACAGGATCCTGGCGACTCTTAAGGGCACCTGAATAGTAAAAATGGCATTCCGGGTTCGGTATGAGCTTGAAAACTCTCGAACAATCTGGCCTGCTCGGCGGGCATTCTTCAGGCGTGCTCGCCTATGAAGAGCAACGCGATGCCTTGAAGCGTGCACCATTGCCCGCCACCACGCTACAAATCATCGAGGCGGCAGTAGAGAGCTATCGTTCCATAGAAGATGAGGGTGAGCGGATTTCTGAGCAGGCTCAAAGCCTGCTCGCTCATGTCGCGACAGAGCGAAGGCGGATGCGCACGGAAGCAGAAAAATTGCGTGTCGATCTAACGCAATCACAGCTGGAGTTATTGTCGGCTCAGAAAGACCTTGCGGCTGCAAAGGCTCGCGCGAAAGCGGCAGAACATCGCGCGAGGGACTTGGAAGCACGCACAAAGGAAATGACACGCATATGTCTCCGTCTTGTAGAGGCGGTCGAACCGATGCTGGGGCGGGACATTGCCTGCATTGAATCGCTAGATCAGCATCAATTTTCAGACCGAAACTGATTTGGATACAACGGATCCGCCGGTGCGAGGCAAGATGTTGTCGATCTCATTTGCAAGATACGCAGGGGCAGATCTATCAGTCGATCTCCCGATATCGACTGCGGCTTACGAAGGTATCGTACTTATCCGCCTTGCCTATGTTGATCTTATATTCCGAACGAACATGGCTGGCGCAAAGCCGAAAGTCAGCTTTCGGGGAGCGCCGAAAGCGGTCCAGACGGCAGAGTGGCGCGGATGCGGAACGTCCACAACCGACATTCTGTGCCGCGCTGGCCCTGATTGTTGGCCGGAGAGCACTGGCCCTCGACGCGGCCAGATCAACCGAAGTCTGAGTCGCTTCCTCCCTGGGTGCATCGCGGCGTCGTTCCCGCAAGTCGCACTGCGCCACGTTCGGTGCGAGTTGCTGACGCTTGGACGATGACCGTCCAAGGAGGGTGAGCGTTGCTCGATGAAGCGGCGTACGCAGTTACAGGAAGCCGGCGCCTTCGCGGCCAGCGCGGTCGCGGCGCCAGCCCGAGTCCGCACGGAGGCCGCCACGACCCTGCGCTGCATCCTGCAGCAGGATCTCGTCACGCTCGATCTGTTGACGACCTTTGCGTGCATCACCCGCAACCGAGGTGCATGGTCTTCGACACAACCTACGGGACGGACGGCGCCTGCGGCGCCACTCGGAGGCCCGCGTGAAGCCGGGATCCGTGCGGCCGCACCGGGCGAGGTCGGCGAATAGGGCCTCCGCCCGGTCGCCCTTCGCGCGGGCCGCCGCGCCGATCGCCGATTCCCTGTCCATCCCGCCGCCTCTGGCGCGCGGGTCCGGAGCGGACCGCGACGGCGCCTTTCTGCCACTCCCGTGCCGCCCCGCCGGAACGATCCTTGCCACTGGCGAGGGCCGGGCTCGCACCGAGGCGCAGGGGAGATAGGCAGGATGGTGGGCACGCGGCCGACGGTCAGGCTCGGAATGCTGACGCCGTCCTCGAATAGCGTCCTCGAACCGATGACGGCGCGCCTGCTGGCCGGGCAGCCGGGAATCACGGCTCATTTCGCGCGCCTGCGGGTGACGCAGATCGGCCTGTCGACGGCGGCGCTCGGTCAGTTCGACCAGGCGCCGATGCTGGCCGCCTCCGCGCTGCTCGCCGACGCCCGGGTCGCCGCGATGCTGTGGAACGGCACGGCGGGCGCTTGGCTCGGCTTCGCGAACGATGAGGTCCTGTCCGATGCGATCACGCGGCGGACCGGCGTGCCGGCCTCGACTTCGGCGCTCGCCTTTCGCGACCTGTTCCGACGGCGCGGGATCGGGCGCGTTGGGCTGGTGACGCCCTATACGGGGGATGTCCAGGCGCGGATCCAGGCGAACTGGCAGGCCGACGGGCTCGACTGCTCGGCCGAGCGGCACCTCGGCCTGTCGGAGAACTTCGCCTTCGCGGAGGCCGGGGAGGCCGAGATCGCCGGGATGGTCCGCGCCGTGGCGGCCGAGGGCGCCGAGGCGGCCGCCATCGTGTGCACCAACCTCGCGGGCGCCGCCCTCGCGCCCGCCCTCGAAGCGGAACTCGGGATCCCGGTCTACGATTCGGTGACGGTCAGTCTCTGGAAGGCGATGGATCTCGCCGGGCTGGACACAGCTGCGATCACCGGCTGGGGCAGCGTGTTCGCACCGGCCTGAAACGCGTGCTTCAGGCGTCGTCCCGCTCGATCCAGCGCCGCAAGGCCGGTGCCAGCCCGGTGGCGGGCTTGGCTGGGGGCCGGGCGAAGCGGCCCACGCGCGGCGGACGCGAGCCGAGCCGGACCAGCGCCTGCGCCTGACCGAGAGCGGCCGCCAGCGGATCAACCAGGGGGACCGGCACCGCGTCGCCGAGCCGCGCGGCGAGGCCGGTCAGCGGGGCGCCGGCGAGGATCACCGCGTCGGCCCCGTTCTCGGCGACGACCCGGTTGGCCAGGGCGACGATCTCCGCCTCCAACTCGTGCTGCACCTCCGTGACCGAGCGGAAGGCCGCCGAGACAGCCCGGACACAGGCGCAGCGGGCCGAGAGGCCGGAGAGAGCAACCGCATCCTCGTACCAGGGCAGCAAAGTGCTCGAAAACGTCACGATGCCAAAGCGCTGGCCGAGCTGGCAGGCCGTCAGCATCGCCGCCTCGGCCATGCCGACGATAGGCAGGTCGAACAGCTCTCGCGCCGCGATCAGCCCGGGATCGCCGAAGGCTGCGATCACGGCGGCGTCGAAGCCGGCTTGGTGCTCGGCCAAACTTTCCAGCACAGCGGCCCCCGCGAGCTGCGCCTCCGCGCGGCTCGCGATGTAGGGCAGGCCCCGGGCGGCCGTCAGCACGGTGAGCGTCGCGTCCGGGGCGAGGGCGGCCGCGGCGGCCTGCTCCATCCGGGCCGTCATGGCGGCCGAGGTGTTCGGATTGAGGAGGAGGAGCCGCACGCCGTCAGACGCGCGAACTTGGGCGGTAGAACGGCTCGTGCCGCGACGGGTCGATGTAGTCGGCGTAGAAGCGTTTCGCGTGCGGCAGCAAGGCTTTGGAGAGCTGACGCCGCTCGACCTCGTCGTCCGACAGCGCCCGCGACAGGTCGTCGTGGAGCGCCTTCAGGGCGGCGTCCTTGTCGACCCGGGTGAAGCGCCCGTCGGCGTAGAGGACCTCGCCCTCGCACAGCACCGTGGTGACGCCGCCGGTCTTGGCCCGCTGGATCACCGCGTCGAGGAGCGGCGTCTCCGGGTCGAGATACGGATAGGCAATCTGGTCCCAGTCGATCAGCACGAGGTCGGCGCCCTTGCCGACTTCGATCGTGCCGAGGCTGTCGCCGTAGGGCGTGGTGCGGGCGCCGCCGACGGTCGCCATGCGCAGCACCTGCGCCATGCTCGGCACGTCGGCCTCGTCCATGCCGGGCACCCGGTGGGCGCGCAGCACGAGGCGCATCTCCTGAAGCATGTCGCGGTCGTCGTTGATGCCGGCCTCGTCGAGGCCGATCGCCGTGTTGATCCCCTTCGCCTCGAAGCGGTTGAGCGCCGCCACGCCGGAGCGCAGCCGGAAGTTCGACGAGCAATTGTGGCAGATGCAGGTGCCGGTCGCCGCCACCCGCTCGATGTCGGACTCGTTGAGCCAGACGCCGTGGCCGAGCGTCAGCCGCGGACCGAGCATGCCGAACCGGTCGAGATACTCCAGGGCGGTGCCGCCGCCGCGCTTCTCCGCGTAGGCCTTCTGGTAGGCGGTCTCGACGAGGTGCATGTGCATCGGCACGTCGTAGGATTCGGACAGGCCGGCGAGGCCTTCGAGGGCCGCGTCGGAGCACCAGTGGAGGTTGGCGGGCGCGAGCTGGATCTTGGCCCGCGCGGCCCCGGCCTGGCCGCTATGCAGGCTGCGGAACAGGGAGAAATTGTCCTCCAGGGACATCTGGAAGCGCTCGAACCAGCGCTTCATCGGGTCCTGCAGCGGCGCCGGCAGGCTCCCCACGAAGTCCATGTCGGCCTGGTAGACGAGGCGGTTCTGGTCGCGGACCGCGAAGCAGTACGAGACCCGCATGCCGATGTCGCGATAGGCGCGGAGCACCTCGTTGGAGCGCGCCTCGACCTCCTCCAGGCTGCCGGGCATCCAGCCGTGGATGTGCTGGACCGTGGTGATCCCGGAGCCGACCATCTCGAAGGCCGAGTACAGGGTGTCGAGGTAGAGGTTCAGGTTGCGCGCCACCATGCGGGTGACGAACCACAGCTCCAGGGGCATGTCGGGGGAGCCGAGCTGCACCGGCGTCAGGCCGACATGGTGGTGGCCGTTGACGAAGCCCGGCAGCAGGATCTCGCGGCCGGAGCCGATCACGGGAGCGTCGGGGTAGCGGGCGTGCAGGTCCGCATAGGTGCCGACCGCCGCGATGATCCCATCCTTCTGGAGGACCGCGCCGTCGGCGATCTCCTCCCAGCGATCGTGGTCGAGGGTGCGGGTGATCATCCGCCGGCTGCGGATCAGCGATGTGCTCATGGTCGTGTCCGTGTTGGGGGAGGGGTCAGACGAGCGCCTCTTGCTCGGCGAAGGCCCGGTCGACCTCGTCGCGCAGGAGTTCCGTCAGATGCCGCCGCATCGCCTCGGCCTCGGGAGAGAACGGGTCGCGCGGGCGGGGCAGGTCGTTGCGAACGATGGTCTTGATCCGCCCTGGCCGGGCGGTGAACACCACCACTCGGTCGGCGAGCGCCACCGCCTCGTCGATGTGGTGGGTCACGAACAGTACCGAGGCGCCACTGTCGCGCCAGACGTCGAGCAGGAAGTCCTGCATCTTCTGGCGGGTCTGGACGTCCAGCGCCGCGAAGGGCTCGTCCATCAGCAGCACCTTCGGGCGCATGGCCAGCGCCCGGGCCACGGCCACGCGCTGGCGCATGCCGCCGGACAATTCGTCCGGCCGCTTGTCGAAGGCCTCGGCGAGGCCGACTCGCTGGAGCGCCGCGCGGGCGATGGTCCGGCGCTCGGCCTCCGGCACGCCCTTCAGCGACAGGCCGAAGCTGACGTTCTGCCAGACGCTGAGCCAGGGCAGCAGCGAGGTCTCCTGGAAGATCAGGCTGCGCTCCGGCGACGGTCCGGTGACCGGCGCGCCGAAGGCCAGGAGCTCGCCCCCGGTTGTGGGTTCGAGCCCGGCGATCAGGTAGAGCAGCGTGCTCTTCCCGCAGCCCGAGGGGCCGAGGAACACCACGAACTCGCCGGGCCGCACGGTGAGGTCGATGTCGCGCAGCGCCTCGTGGGCGCGGGCGGTGCCGGCCGCCCAGACCTTGGCAACGCCCCGGCAGGAGACGGCGTCCTGGGATGCGGGATCAGAGGCCAAGGGAGGATCCCGCGTCGCGCGGCAGCCAGTAGAGCATCCGCCGCTGGACCAGCCGGAACAGAAGGTCGAAGGCGAAGCCGAGGAGGCCGATCAGCGTGATGGTGAAGAAGACCAGCGACGGGTTGAAGGTGTTGCGCGCCAGCATGATCACTTGGCCCAGTCCGTAGCCGACGCCGGTCGCCTCGGCGACGAGCACCACCATCCAGGCGCCGAACAGGTTGAGGCGCAGCACCGCCAGAAGCCCCGGCAGGATCGCCGGCACGATCACCCGCGCGTAGATCTGGCGCTTCGTCGCACCCATGGTCCGGGCGACGTTGATGTAGTTCCGGTTGACCCCGTCGATCTGGTGGATGGTCGAGAGGACCATCGTGAAGAACAGGGCGATGAACACCATGAAGATCGCCGGGGCGTTGCCGATCCCGAACATGAAGATCGCGACCGGCAGCCACGCGATCGGCGAGACCGGGGCGAGCAGCGTGATGGTCGGCAGGGTCAGCCGCTCGAACAGCACGACGTAGCGGATCGCCACCCCGACCAGGATCGACAAGGTCGCGGCCAGGGCGAGGCCCGCCAGCACCCGGCCCGTGGAGGCGAGCACCGTGATCAGCACCGCCATGGCGGGGCTCGGGCCGGCATTCATCCCGGTGCCGATCTGCCAGCGTTGCGCGGTGTTGAAGAAGCGCGCCTGCTCGGCGAGGTTGCCGAGGAAGATGTGCGGCGGCGGCAGCAGCTTGGCATCGGCGATGCCGAGCGCCCAGAGGAGCTCCCAGAGGCCGGCAAAGCAGCCGACCGAGATCAGCATCCAGCCGATCCGCTGCAGGAGCGGGACGAGCCCGTCGGGCAGCGCAACGCGCTGACCGAACGGAAGGCGCGGCCGGACGTGCGGGACGGCGTCGGCGCGGGCGAGATCGACGGCCATCCGCTCAGGCCGACTTCAGCTTGAGCTTGCCGTAGAGATCGGGGTTCTCGGCGATGACCTGCTCCAGCAGTGTCCAGTCGATCGCGTCGCGGCCCGGCTTCTTCTTGATGTAGCCCATCTCGGCGACGGAATCGGTTCGGTCGAGGATGAACTGCGTCTGGTTGCGGGCGTCCACAACCGAGGGCTGCCGGCCCATGGCGAGCTGGGCGTTGCTCATCGAGGTCTTGTAGTAGGAGCCGACGAGCTTGTTCAGGGCGGCCTGGGGGTCGCCCTCGGCCAGGGCCTGGGCCTTCATCATCCCCTTGATCAGGGCCTTCACGGCGCCCGGGTTCTTCGCGATCAGCTCGTTGCGGACCGCCAGCACGCAGTCGGTATAGCCTTTGCCGTAGATGTCGGTGCCGTCGGAGAGTTTCACCGCGCCCTTCACGTCGGTGAGCAGCGCCGTGCCGTAGGGCTCGATCGTCGAGATGATGTCCAGCGCCCCGGCGCGGAACGCCTCAACGGCCTCCGGGGTCGAGCCCATGTAGCGGACCGTGATGTCCTTGAAGGCAACGCCGTTCTTCTTCAGCCAGTCGTAGGGCAGCACCTCCAGCGTATCGAGCTGGAACGTGCCGAGTGTCTTGCCCTTGAGCTTCTCGGGACTGTCGAGGCCGGGCTGGGCCACGAGCACGCAGCCCTCGATGCCGCCGCCGGCCACGATCTTCACCGGGGCGCCGGCGTCGTAGAGGGCCATGAAGCTCGTGTAGGGCATCACGCCGGCGTCGACCTGACCCATGCCGAGGAAGGTGACCTGATCCGAGAAGGTTGGCGTGTTGACGAAGTCGATGGTGAGGCCGTCATCCTTGGCGAGTTGCATCGCCTCGGCCAGGAAAAAGTTCAGGTTGCAGAAGCCGGTGCCGTGGGTCGCCCGGATGCCGGTGGCCGCCGCGGCCGGGCCGGTCAGGCCCGGACCCACCGCCAGGGTCAGCGCGGCGGCGGTCCCGCCGAGGAAGCGCCTGCGGCTGGGCTTGAACCGCGTGAAATCCTGGACGCGATAATCGCCGTGACGGTCGCACATATCGACTCTCCTCAGAGGGCGGATCGCGCGATCCGCCGGACTGCGCGTGCCGGTGCTGAAACGGAGGGATCGGAACTCGGGACAGGCTCAAGGCAGTCGCGGAGACCCGGTCGCCCGGCACCTCACCACATCGACGGCACGCCAACCTCTAGCCGCCGCCGAAGCGGCGCTGCGCTGGTCAACACGAACCAAGAAGCGTGCCAGATGCGGAGATCGGCCGTATTGGCCGCGCGAGACCTGTCCGCCTCTCGGAGCTCGTATCCAGCAGGCGCGACGCGTACACCTTGGTTTCTCGCTGGGCTGTCGACATCACGCGAAGACGCGCACTAGCGCGGCGGCGCCGATAGCAGGGGTTAAGCGCCTGCAGACTGTCCTTCCGGGCATCCCGACGAAACGCCCCTGGACCGTCGGCTTTTCAGGCCGACCGACTTCGAAGCGGACCGGCGGCTCACAGCCAGTTCCAGCCGGCTGCCTCGTCCCCAGGACAGCCGGCGAGCGTGTGGCTGGCCTGCTCCGAAGCGGACATGTGGTGCCAACGGGTGCATGTCATAGGAGGGTGGGGAGCCACCATAAGTGTTCTGCCCGAAAGCCGACATTCGTTTTTGTGTTGAGCTCGACCGGACAAACTCTTTTTCTTTTTACGGACCCCATTGAATAGCGATCTCGGCCTACGGCTCGTCTATGGCGTTAGCAAGCAGAACCGTGTCGAGGGCAGGTGATGCCAGCGGCGGCGGATCGAACCAAGCGCCGCGCCAGACGGCGGTCGCAACGATGAGCCCGTACGCGACGAGCCCCGCAGCGAGCGCCGCGAACAGACCCGGAAGGCCGGCGAGGGCGAGCGCCAGCCAGCCGCCGCCCACCGCGATCGCGACGCGCACGAAGCCGCCGACGAGTGGCCAGAGCAGGCGGCCCGCGCCCTGGCTCGCGAAGTAGAGCACGAGGCCGAGGCCGAAGAATCCGTAGGCGGGCCCGACCGCGGAGAGGTAGGCCGTGCCGGCCGAGAGCATGGCGGGATCGGTGCCGAAGAGGGACAGCCACACCTCCGGGCGCCAGGCAGCGAGAAGCCCGATCGCCTCCGTGAGCACGAACGCGGTCACCGCGCCGCAGCCCGCGACCTGAAGCGCCCGTGCCCGCTGCCCAGCTCCGATATTTGTGCCGACGAGTGCCACGAGCGGCGCGCCGAGCCCGAAGACGAGGGGGATCAGCAGGTACTCGAGCCGCGCGCCCGTGCCGTAGCCCGCAAGCGCGTCCGGCCCTGCGGCGGCGCCGACGAAAGCCGTCGTCGCCATGATCGTGACGTTTGTCTGGAGCGAACTCACGGTCGCGACCGCACCGACGCTCAGGATCTGCCGGAACATCGGCCAGGCGAGCCGGGCGCGGGTGAGGCGGGCGGCGTTGCGTCCACTGAGCACATACCATCCCTGGAAGACGGCCCCGGATGCGTAGAACAGGACGAGCGCAGTACCTCCGCCCGCGACACCGAGCCCGGGCAGCGGCCCGAACCCGAAGATGAGTGCGGGCGAGAGCGGGATCAGCACGAGAACACCGAGACAGGTCACGAGCGAGGGCACGAGCATGTTACCCGTTCCGCGGATCACGCTTGCCTGTGCGTTCATCACCCAGAGGAGCGGCATACCGGCGAAGACCACGTTCGAGTAGCTCAGCGCGGCTTCGAGAGAAGCGCCCTCGCCACCGAGCAGCCGGTAGAGCGGGCGCCCCGACGTGAGCACGAGAACGGAGAAGGCCAGCCCGAGACCGAGGTTGATGACGAGAGCGTGGATGACGAGGGCGTTCGCGTCCGACCGCCGCTGGCTGCCAAGGGCACGGGCGATGGCCGAGGAGATGCCGCCCCCCATCGCGCCCGCAGAGATCATCTGCATCAGCATCACGCCTGGGAAGACGAGGGCCATGCCGGCGAGTGCATCCGTGCCGAGATGGCCGACGAAGTAGGTCTCGATGAGCCCCGTGGCGGACTGCGCCAGCATCACAAGCACGTTCGGCCACGCGAGCCTCAGGAGAAGCGGCAGGATCGGAGCGTGCAAGAGGGCGTGGGTGCGCGGATCCACGCCCGTGCGTGGAGCGGGCGCGCTCATGCGCGTGCTTCCGGAGAGGGGTCGCGCACGAGAGGGCTGGTCCTGTCGGCGAACGCCGCTGCAGGAATCCCGTCGCCTTGCTGGACAGCGCTGTTATCGTGCCGGTCCCACAGGCCGCTTCGACCGTTGCGAACCGGCCGCGATGCCTGATCCGATCGCGCGAAACCTGAACCCGTGACAAGCGCGACCGCGACCGGGCCTGCTAGCGCGCAACGGTCCGTGGCTGGACGGAACGTCATGAGGGCGTCCTTGCACCGAGGGGGATGATCGGACTCGCGACGTCGGCTTGGCTTCAGCGAATCTCGGCTTCAGCTTGCATCCGGCTCCGGCCTGCCGGCGCAGCAGGTTCGGGGCCGTGTGGTCGTTCGCCATTGAGGGGCCGACGCTTTCAGGGACGGCTTCGTCGGTTGAATGGAAGCCGCCTATGTCGGTCGACCGCTCGACTGGTAGACCGACAGATGCGTGTAAGCCGCGCCAATCAGCGGCGCCGGCATACCTGCCGATCGGCCACGCGCCGCGAGATCGCCGAGGATCTGGTCGGCCTCGACGGGGCGGCCTTTCACGAGGTCTCGGTACATCGACGACGTCTGCTGCGAACCGGGATCCGTGAGCTGCGCGCGCGCTGCGGCGAGAAACCGCTCGCTCGGCGTACGTCCGATCTTCGAGACGACAGCCACCACCTCATCGAGGAAGGCCGCGATGAAGTCTCTGCCGCCGGGCGCTTGCACGATCGTACCGACCGGCCCACGCATCAGGCACGTGATCCCGCCGACGGTCGCCAGCAAGATCCATTTCTCCCACATCTCCAACGCAATGTCGGATGAGAGCCGCGCGTCGAAACCCGCGCCGCGCATCACTTGGTCGAGGCGCACGAGGCGGTCGGTGCGCACCCCATTCAATTCCCCGTAGGCGAAATCCTGCAGCGTCGTGAGTTGGACGACGGTCCCATCGTCGTCGAGGATCGTCGCGATCTTGCAGGCGCATCCAACCAGCGCGTTTGCGCCGAAGCGAGCCGTTATGGTCTCGACATGCCGCATCCCGTTCAGCACAGGCAGGATCATCGTGTTGGGACCGACAGCAGCCGCGACGTCCTCCAGGGCCGCGCCGAGGGCAGGCGCCTTCACCGTGAGCAGCACCACATCGAAGGGTTCGCGGAGCTCGGCTGCGGTGACGAAGGACGGCGCGATCGTCGCGTTGCCGTGCGGGCTGACGATCCGCAGCCCTCTGCCCCGCAACTGCTCCGCCCGCGTCGGCCGCACCAGGAAGGTCACGTCGCGGCCGGCTTGCGCCAGACGGGCTCCGAAATAGCCGCCGGTCGAGCCGGCTCCAACGACGAGTATGCGCATGGTCGCTCCCAGATGCTGTTTCGGGAGATTGGCCCGGGGACTACGCTGCCTCGTCGGCGCGCCAGTCCTGCACCCAGTCGCCGTTCCTGAACATCTCGTCGCCGGCATGGGCGGTGAACTCGACGAACACCTGCCCCGGCGCGATGCCGAAGGCGTCCGTGCACAGCTCGACGAGCCTGCGCGCCAGTGCCAAGCGCTGATCGGACGAGCGGCCGCGGCGGCACTCGACCAGCACCATGACGATCTCCTGGAGTCCCGCGTCATCGAGATGAAACAGGTTGTCGGCACCCAGCTCGGCCATGCCGACATTCGGCCGCCAGAGCTGCGTCTCCATGATCTCGGCATAGGCGCGGCAGGCAGCTTCTGCGACGTGGCGCTTGACTGCGGCCGGAAACTGCTTGGGCAAATTGAACTGCAGGTAGGGCATCTCTCGCTGTCTCCGCTATGGGGCTGGCCGAGCCGCGTCTCTGCCGTTCAGCTGTAGGCGTTTAGATCCGGGCGTTCGGCCGCTCGGATGCCGGCGATATTCGCTTGCGGCGGGTGCTGGCTTTCTGCCGCCAAATCCGTCGTCGCGGCATTTATGTGCATATGCAAATAATTTGCAAGGGTGCAGCGAGGTCGTCCGCCCGCGGTGATTTCAGGCGGCCAAACTGGCGTGGCACGAACTCAACACGCTAAGGAGCGGCGATGGGACAGCCGACAACGATGCCACGAGCGGGTGCGTGCAACGGGACGGCGCTGCGAAAGGCGACTCGGCGCGTCTCGCAGCTCTATGACGCCGTGCTGGCACCAAGCGGGTTGCGCTCGACCCAGCGCTCAATCCTGATCCACATCGCGCGAGCCGGATCGCCGACGATGGGTGAACTGGCCGCTGCGTTGATCCTCGACCGCTCCGCGCTCGCGCACAACATCAAGCCCCTGGAGCGCGATGGCTTCGTCGCTTTGGCGGCAGATGGGCAGGACCAGCGTGTACGACGGGTGTCGCTGACCGAGGCTGGCGTCGCCAAGCTCGCCGAGACGACACGGCTGTGGGAAACAGCTCAGGATCGCTTCGAGCGTGCCTTCGGTGTCGAGGAGGCCCGCAGCTTGCGCGCTGCCCTCTCGGTGATTGCCTCGGATGACTTCATCGAGGCCTTTGAACGATCGCCGATCTGAAGCACCGGCGCCACCGACCCGGTCGCTCTGGATGTTGGGATACCGGGACGACACGCATGCTCGATCCAATCAGACCGCCTGCAAGTGAGCCTTCCGTACGTCTGAGCGGGCGAGGTGTGTGGGCATCACACCGACGACTGCCTTTCCGGTTTCTTGTCCAGAACGGACGGGCCGCTTTCGGCCAGACCCCGTCACGCGTGATCGCGATCGCGTACAGGACGGGACCTTCGCCTGCGCGCCCATTGCAGTCGCTCGGCCGTATCTGCCCGCTTCTTGAAAGCAGACGGAATACGATCTCGTCCGTTTAAAAAAGCGAGGCAACGCAATCGCGAGCTTGAGCGATTGGCGAAAGCGCCGCCCCAATGCTCGCGGTGAAGGCTTTCAGCGTCCGCGCCTTGGTCCATCTGCTCAAGGCATGGCGCGCATATCGGTGTTGCCCGTGGGATCGCAGGAGCCGGGTACACCACCTGATCCACCCGTATCGCTGATTCATGAAGCTATCGAAGCCGCCGCGATCAGGCTAGACCGCAATGAGGACGGCGAGGAACGTTTCATGATCATGGATGGCGCCGGAGTGCTGACGAAGGCCCTTGCGGAGGGTGAGAGCGCGATCCTCGATGCTTGGCTCGCATCCTTACGGGAAGGCGTCTCGCTGCAGAGCGGACGCATCCGTGAGGCGGAGCTCCAGACCCAGGCCAAGGCTGTGCTCGCCCAGCTCCGCGAATCCCTCGGCACAGGGGAGCTTGACGCGGACGCGGAGAACTTCGCACCGGTGCGCGAGACCCTCGCCGATATCTCACGCTCCCGTGCGATCCAAGGCTTCACCCCGACCGACACCGCGAACTTCGTCTTCTCGCTGAAGGAGCCGATCTTCGAGGCGTTACAGCGGAAGTCCGACGCTGACACGCACACGCTCGCGGCCGGCATATGGGCGGCGGGGAAAGTACTCGACCGGCTTGGGCTGCAAACCATGGAAGTCTACCTGGCGAGCCGCGAGGAGGTCATCGGACGACAGGGACAGGAAATCGCCGAACTCTCCACGCCCGTGGTTCGGCTTTGGGACGGCATCCTCGCTCTACCGCTGATCGGCACGCTCGACAGCGCCCGGACCGGCGTCGTCATGGAGAACCTGCTTCAGGCCATCGTCGACGAGGAAGCCGAGATCGCCATCATCGACATCACCGGCGTGCCGACCGTCGACACGCTGGTCGCTCAGCACCTCCTCAAGACCGTTGCCGCCGCCCGCCTAATGGGCACCGACTGCATCGTGTCCGGCATCCGCCCGCAGATCGCGCAGACCATGGTGCATCTCGGGGTCGAGCTGAACGTTATCTCGAAGTCGACGCTGGCCGATGCGTTCGCGGTCGCTTTGAGACGCACCGGCCGCAAGGTCGTCCGTCAGCAGCCTACGGCCGAGGAGCGCCGCTGACGCCATGGACCGCATCCCGATCCTCAAGCTGGGTGGCGCGCTGATCGTCACCATCCAGGTCGACATGCATGACCGTCTGGCTTTGGCCCTGGAGGAGGACCTGACGGCGATGATCGCGCGGACCGGCGCCCGCGGCGTGCTCATCGAGATCTCAGCACTGGAGATCGTCGACTCTTTCATCGGTCGTATGCTCGTGAGCATCGCCGCGGTCTCACGGGTGCTCGACGCCGAGACCGTGGTGGCTGGCATGCGCCCGGCGGTTGCCATAACCCTGGTCGAGCTCGGGCTGGAGCTCACCGGCATCAAGACGGCTCTCAACGTCGAACGGGGCATGGCGCTGATCCAGGCCCGGCTATTCGAGGACGAGGAGAGCTTCGGGAGCAACCGTGACGGTCACGAAGGCTGAGTCCTTTCCGGTCCGCTCCAGAGACGACGTCGTCCGCGTGCGTCAGCAAGTACGCGCACTGGCCATCGAGATTGGCCTCGGCCTCGTCGACCAGACCAAGATCGTCACCGCGGCGAGCGAACTCGCGCGCAACACCCTCGATTACGGTGGGGGCGGCGACGTCCGCGCAGAGATCGTCCAGGTCGGCAGGCGCAAGGGCCTGCGGCTCACCTTCGAGGACCAAGGTCCGGGCATCGCCGACATCGAGCAGGCGATGACCGACCATTACACCTCCGGCGGGGGGCTGGGGCTGGGGCTCGGCGGAGCCAAACGGCTCTCCAACGAGTTCCACATAACGTCGACGCCCGGGGTAGGCACACGCGTGACAATCGCGCGCTGGAAGTAGGTATGGACCGGGTCACCGTCACGGAGGCGAGCCAGGTGTCCGAGGCGCGACGGCGCGCCTTGGCCGTCGCGCATTCCATTGGGTTCGACGAGACCGCTGCTGGACGGGTGGCCCTCGTCGTGACCGAGCTCGCCACGAACGTCGTGAAGTACGGCGCGCCGGGCGAGATCCTCATCGGTATCTACGAGGACGGGACTGGCTCGGGCGTTGAGATTCTCTCCCTCGACAAGGGACCTGGCCTTTCGGATCTCGGCTTGGCCCTGCGCGATGGGCATTCCACGGGCGGCAGCGCCGGCGAGGGCTTAGGCGCCGTGCGACGGTTGTCCGATACCTTCGACATCGCATCGCGGCCTGGCTCAGGCACGGCGGTGCAGTCGCGCCTTTCGAGCGTCCGGGCGGCTCCTGCGGCAGCGACATTCGGCGCGGTGACGGTGCCTCTGAGGGGCGAGACTGCGAACGGTGACGCTTATGCTGTGCGCGAGCGGGCCGACGGCTGGACAGCCATCGTGGCGGACGGGCTCGGCCACGGGCCGGATGCGGCCAAGGCGTCCGAGGAGGCCCTGCGGCTGTTCCGGCAGCATCAAGACAAGTCTCCCAGCGCGATTTTATCCGCAATCCACGCGGGACTGTCGCATACCCGTGGCGGGGCGGTCTCGGTCGCACGCTACAGTCGGGATGCCGGCAAGCTTGCGTTCGCGGGCATCGGCAACGTCCTGGGAGCCGTCGTCTCCGGCGAGGCGAGCAAGCGCACGGTTTCCCTCCCCGGCACGGCGGGCCATGCTGCCCGGCGCATTCAGGAGTTCGAGTACCCGATGCGCCCGGCCGACGTGTTCGTCTTGTGTTCGGACGGGATCGCGACCGGATGGTCCCTCGATGCCTTTCCAGGGATTACAGGAGCGCATCCCACACTCGTGGCGGGCTTGATCTATCGAGACTTCGCTCGGGCGCGGGATGACGCGACTGTCATCGTCGTACGGGGCGACGGGGGATGAGATGGCCCCTGATCGCCACACAGATCGAGCACGAGGACGACATCATTACCGTGCGCCAGCGCGTGCGTCGGCTCGCCGAGCACCTCGGCTTCGAGGTCCAAGACCAGACGCGCATAGCCACGGCGGTCTCCGAAATCGCTCGCAACGCCTACGGCTACGCTGGCGGCGGCAGGGTCGAGTACGGCCTTGACGAGGAGCATGACGGCCAATCCCTGGTGATCCGCGTGATCGACAAGGGACCCGGCATCCCCCACCTCGGCGAGATCCTCGAAGGTCGCTACCGCTCGACGACGGGCCTGGGCATCGGCATCACCGGCTCGCGCCGGTTGATGGACCGCTTCGAGATCGAGACCGAGCTCGGCAAGGGCACGGTCGCAACCTTCGCCAAGCGACTGCCGTACGGCACGGAAGCTTTTACGGGAAAGAGGCTTGCGACCCTTGCCGAGGGCGTAGCGCGCGCTCGGACCGCGGAACCTTTGGTCGCCCTGCGCGAGCAGAACCGCGAGCTCCTGCGCAGTCTCGCCGAGCTCGCCGAGCGCCAGGACGAGGCGGACCGCCTCAACCGCGAGCTTGCGGAGACCAATCGGGGGGTCGTCGCGCTGCATGCGGAGCTGGAAGCCCAGGCCGCCCAGTTACGTGCGGCTGGATCTTCCCTGGAAACCCAGGTCGCTGCACGGACGGCAGAACTCGCTGAGGCGAACGCCAGACTTCTCGCTGAGGCGGCCGAACGCGAAAGGATGGAGCAGGACCTCCGTCAGTCGCAGAAGCTTGAGGCCGTCGGCCAATTGACCGGCGGCGTCGCCCACGACTTCAACAACCTGTTGACGATTATCCGGTCCTCCGTGGACTTCCTGCGCCGCCCCGACCTGCCCGAGGAACGGCGAAAGCGGTACATGGATGCGGTTTCGGACACTGTCGACCGCGCGGCCAAGCTCACGGGGCAGCTCCTGGCCTTCGCGCGTCGGCAATCCCTCAAGCCCGAGGTGTTCGATGCCGGCGAGCGCCTGCGTGGCGTCGCCGACATGCTCGACACCATTACCGGTGCCCGCATCCATGTCTCGGTCGAAGCTCCGGACGAGGCCGCGCTGGTGCGCGCCGACGTCAATCAGTTCGAAACGGCGGTGGTGAACATCGCGGTGAACGCTCGGGATGCCATGGACGGTATCGGGACGCTGACGATGCGGGTGATCGCCGGACAGCCCATGCCGACCATCCGCGGACATGCGGGCTCGCGCGGGCCGTTCGTCGCCATCTCCCTCATCGACACCGGCGCGGGCATACCCGACGACATACTCGGGCGCATCTTCGAGCCCTTCTTCACGACGAAGGTCGTCGGACGTGGCACCGGACTTGGGCTCTCCCAAGTATTCGGCTTCGCCAAGCAGTCCGGCGGTGACGTCGATGTGGCGAGCGAGGTCGGGTGCGGAACAAATTTCACGCTATACCTGCCCGAGGTCTCGGACGCGCCGGCCGAGATGCCCGTCACCGACCGCGAGGCCGGTGTGACGCCCTCCGGCGAGGGCCAGCCTGTCCTGCTGGTTGAGGACAACCTGGAAGTGGGACGCTTCTGCGCCCAGATCTTGGAGGACCTTGGCTACGCGCCCGAATGGGTCGTCAACGCTGAAGAGGCGCTCGAACGCCTGGGTGCTGACGGCGCGGGCTTCCGGGCCGTCTTCTCCGATGTGGTGATGCCCGGCATGGGCGGCATCGAACTCGCGAAAACGCTGCGCATCCGTATCCCTGCGCTACCAGTGGTGCTGGCCTCGGGCTACAGCCACGTCCTGGCGCACGAGGACGGCCATGGCTTCGAGCTCCTGCACAAGCCGTACTCGGCGACGCAGATCGGCCGGGTCCTGCGCCGGGTCATCGCCGCTTCGCCCTCGCCCACAGAGGAGCGAGAACAAGGCTCATGACACCCCAACTCGAAGCCGCCGGGTCTCTCCGACCGTGAGTGACTGGCCGCCTTCAAGGGCTACGCCGTACTCGACACCCTGCCCGGGCTCGGCTTCGACGGCATCGTCGAAGAAGCCACTGGCCGCCGGCAACGTATCCGGCCCGGATAGTCCGACCGCACCCGAACGGCGATGTCTTCACGAAAGGCACGCATGCGAGGGGCAACGTGCTACGAAGTCCCCGCAAGCGCCCACGCGAGCCCGCGTCATCCGCGTTCGAGCAAGTTCTGCGAGACGTGGCCAAACCTGGCGCGCGGTTCAGCGGCGGATCGTTTGAACATGTCGAAGCGTATCGTCGCGCGCGCCAATCTCCTGGTCTTCGGCGTGCTACTCGCTATCCTCGCCATCGTCGGGGTTGTGACGTGGGAGCGCCTGAATGCTTCACGAGAGGCCCGGGAGTGGTCGCAGCACAGCTACCGCGTGGTAACTGTTATGAAGGATCTCGCCACCGCCCTTCGCGATGCCGAGACCGGCCAGCGGGGCTATATTATTACGGGCAAGGAAGATTATCTCGCTCCCTACGATTCGGCGCGCGACCGTCTTGGGGTGCTCCAGGGCGAACTTCTGAAGCTCACCGCGGACAACCCTTTCCAGCAGGACCGCCTGCGCGCCATGGCGCCGGTCATCCAGCGCAAGCTGGAGGAACTCGCCCAGACGGTGCAGCTGCGCCGCGACGTCGGGTTCGACGCAGCCCGGCGTCTCGTCAACACCGATGCCGGCCGCGGCTACATGATGGAAGCCGAGACGACGCTCGCCGCCATGCTCGCGGAGGAGGATGCGCTGCTCGCCAAGCGGCTCGGCGAGAACGACGCGCGGGCGGCCTGGGTCCGGTGGACGACGCTCGGCGGATCGGTCCTTGCCGTGTTGACCCTTCTCTGGGCCGCCCGCCTCCTGAATCGGGCGTGGTCGCACTCGTACCGGACGGAGGCCGAACAGCGCACCCTAGCGCTCCGGCTTCGGACTGCGCTCGACAGCCTCAGCCAGGGCGTGGCGGTGTTCGCGCCGGATCGCACACTGACGAATTGGAACGAATGCTTCCTGGTTCTGCTCGACCTACCGAAGGCGATGGTGCGGCCGGGCGCGTCCTACGCCGCCTTCGCGGAGCATACCGACGAGGCTGGTCGGCCGACGCTTGAGACGTCGGACCAAGTACGGCACGGCAGCACAGCACTCCGTGAGGCGATCGTCTATGAGCGCACGCGCGCCGACGGCCATCACTTGGAGATTCGCCGCACCCAGATGCCCGACGGCGGCTTCGTCCTGACCATCTCGGACATGACCAAGCGCGCTCAGGCCGAGGGCGTTTTACGCGAAGCCCAGAAGATGCAGGCCATCGGGCAACTCACCGGCGGCATCGCGCACGACTTCAACAACCTACTGCAGGTCATCCTCGGGAACCTGGAATTCGTCCGGGCGAAGCTCGACGGCGACGGCAAGCTTCAGTCGCGGATCGAGCGTGCTGCCTGGGCCGCCGAGCGCGGGGCGACGCTCACGGGCCAGCTCCTGGCCTTCGCGCGCAAGCAGCCCCTGGCGCCGGCAGCCATCGACCTCGCAGCGACCATGCCGGATCTCGTTCCCCTCCTGCGGCGCACGCTCGGCGAGCACATCGAGGTTCGCTACGTCGAGAGCGCAGGCCTCTGGCCCGCGATGGCCGACCCAGCTCAATTGGAGAGCGCCGTCCTCAACCTTGCGCTCAACGCCCGGGACGCGATGCCGGGCGGGGGCCGGCTCACCATCGAGATCGGCAACAAGGTTCTCGACGAAGCCTACGCCCGCGACCACGCCGAGGTCGAAGCCGGCGACTACACGATGCTGGCGGTCTCGGACACCGGGCACGGCATGACGCCTGACGTGGTGAAGCGCGTGTTTGAGCCGTTCTTCACGACCAAGCCCGACGGCAAGGGCACTGGGCTCGGCCTCGCGATGGTGTTCGGCTTCGTCAAGCAGTCGGGCGGTCACGTGAAAATCTACTCGGAGCCCAACCAGGGCACGACGGTGAAGATCTACCTGCCCAGAGCAATCGGCGCGGTGATGCCGATCGGGAAAAGGCGCGCGTCTCCCGTCGAGCTCCCGCGCGGTTCTGCGACCGTGCTGGTGGTCGAGGACGAGGCGGCAGTCCGTGAGATCGCCTGCGCGATCCTTACCGACCTCGGTTACCGCGTCTTGGAGGCCGCCGACGGCGACGAGGCGCTCCAGGTGTTCGAGACGAGCGCCAGGAGCATCGACCTGCTGCTCACCGATGTGATCCTACCCGGCAAGATGAAGGGACGCGACCTCTCCGAGCGCTTTCAGGCACTCAGGCCGGAGATCCAAGTCCTCTTCATGTCCGGTTACACGGAAAATTCCATCGTCCACCATGGGCGGCTCGACGACGGTGTCCATCTGATCAGCAAGCCGTTCAAGCGCGAGCAGCTCGCCCGAAAGGTCGCGGAGGTCCTCGGCGGCGGCATCACATCCGCGACAGGCAACGTCCTGACACTGCGTCCCAAACGAGAACCGTGAAGGCTTGGTGCGTGGCTCGCGCAGCTCCGGATGATCCGCGGGACGCATGGACTGTGTCCGCACAATCGCTCCTGCCCTCGCATAGCCGAGCCTTCGCGACTAACCCTTCGTAGTGGCATGCCCGCGACGCTCGGCTGTCCTCGGGATGGTTCCAAAAGCTGCTTCGGGTCCGCGAGAACGCTTTGCGACGAGCATCAAGCGTCAGATTGAAGCCCCTAAGTCCTCAACGGCTTGGGTAGCTTCTCGTCCGGCAGGATTTTGCGGACATGGTCTCGAACGATCTCGGCGCTGAAGGGCTTGCCCATAAAAGCCGCTCCATCTGGCAGGTCGCCGGGGCGGGGCTGGGCTTGGCCGGAGGCAACTACGACAGCGATGTGCGGCCAACGCTCCGTGGTCTGCCGCGCTAGGTCGAAGCCGTCGGCGTCCCCCGGCATGTGCACGTCCGTGAAGAGCAGCTGCACCAAGTCGTTATACTGATTCAATACCCGGATGGCCTGGGCGACGTTCATCGCCTGTAGCGCCCGAAACCCCGCATCCTCCAGGATGCTGGTTGCCTCCATGAGGATCAGGGCGTCGTCATCGACGACGAGAGCGTAGGGCGCATCGCCCGAAATGTTATGGGTCACGCAAGTCCAAGTCGTACTGGGATCAAAAGGTTGCCCGTCGACGGTTTTCGCGATCCCAGCAGATCCACTCGCGCGACCGGGCGGTCGCCATCCCCCTTGCAGGGTCAAAGATGCGGATCCTCGGCCGCCCGGAGCCTGTCCGCCGCGATGGCCGTCCGGAACGCCTGATAAGGCGCCTCGTTCCGATCGCCTTAAGCCATCGCCCGATCGGCCGGGGCCCCGCAGATCGGTGCGGCCGTCATGACCGCGATAGCCCGCGCTCGCTGCCGCATTACCGGTCCGCCGGTAAGTCTCATACGAAACGCCGGTGATCATGGCCGATAGGCCCGCGCGGGCAGGCCGAGGGATTTGATCTTCCCGGGTTGATCGACGAGGCGATTCCAGGCGCGGCAGCACCGGTCGACGGCGTCGCCGTAGGATGCGAAAATTCAATCGTCGAGCCAGTTGTCGCGCATGAATTGCCAGACGTTCTCCACCGGGTGGCGTTCGGGCGCGCAGGGCGGGAGCGTGAGCAGGGTGATGTTGTCCGGCTCGATGACGTTGTGGGGACTGCGCCAGCCCGCGCTACCCGTCATCAGCACGGCGTGGGCGTGGGGCGCGACGGAGCGGCTGATCTCGGCCGAGTGCAGGCTTATCGCCTCGCTGTTGCACCGGGGTAGGACCAAACCGGCCCCTTTTCCCCTCTCCGGGCAGATCGCCCCGAAGAGGTTGGAATATGCCGTGCGCTGATCCTGCGGCGCCGATGTCTCCGTGTCCTCGCTGCGAGACGCATTGGAAGCCTGCCTCGAGGAGGCGTCAGCACAGATGATCCAATCGGAGGCCGCAGCTTGCTCAGCGGCGGTGTAATCCTATTTCCTTCAGCCCCATGCTGGCCGACGATTTCAACGTATAGTAATAGAAATTGATTGCGGGGTCTTGAATTACCTTTTTTGCGTTGCTTAGAACCGGTCTGCGTCTGCAGCGGATCTTCTCCGAACCGGCCCGACGGCTCTCGGCTAGACTACGTCACGCCGGATCGCCATCGCGTGCAGGGCCGGACGTACGGCTTCGCGTCCCGATCGGTCGTTCAGTTCCTGCCATCGGCGTCCTTAGAGCGGTCCTTGTGTCGGTTGGCCTAACGGGATGGTCTCCGTCCTCGGAGCGCTTCTATGGGGCACCGAGCAATGGCGCATTTCTCACAACATGGTTCTCAAAACCGCGGGATGTGACTCCTTCGTCGATCTGCCGTTTGCAGAGGGGCTTGATGAGAAACGTCTGCGACCTTACAAAAAAAAGAAATCATTATATCCGTCTGAACTCCGGCCTGGTCACGCTATATTTGTTTGATGATTGTATTTTATGATGCAAGCGAAGTATTCTTAGCAATCCATTTCTACAGAAATTTGTTTGAACACCCATCTATGACGACTTAATTATTTTCTTAACACATAGGACCGACAGTGTCTGCAATCCTCATCGCGCTGACCACGGAGCGGCGACGAGACATCCACTTCACAGAACAACGCCCCGTCTCACCGGATGGTGAAACGGGGCGCGCGCTGCTGTGCCTGTCGTCGATCAGGCCGCCATAGACCCGTAACGCCGGTGGCCCTTCACGTCGTACCGGTCGAGCATCATGACCTTGTCCCAGACCCGGACGAAGTCCGCGACGAACCGTTGCTGGCCGTCGCTACCGGCATAGGCGTCGGCGATGTTGCGCAGCTGCGCGTTCGACCCGAAGATGAGGTCGTTGCGCGTCGCCTCGAACTTGGCCTGCCCGCTCTCACGGTCCTTCAGGGCGAAGGTGGTGCCGGCTGCGTCGGCCTTCTCCCAGACCAAGTTCGTGTCGGTCAGCGTCCGAAAAAAGTCCGTCGTCAGCACACCCACCCGGTCGGTGAAGATGCCCCGGTTCGAGCCGTCGTGGTTGGCGTTCAGAGCCCGCAAACCGCCGGTCAGCACCACCCATTCCGGCGCGGTCAGCGTCAGAAGGTTAGCCTTATCAAGGAACATCTCCTCCGGCGACAGGCGCGGCGCCATCGACGCGAACCCGTCATCCACATAGTTGCGGAAGCCGTCCACGACCGGCTTCAGCCACTCGAACATCTCGATATCGGTGAGCGCCTGCGTGGTGTCGACACGGCCGGGCGTAAACGGCACGCGCGTCTCGACACCCGCGTCCAGAGCAGCTTTCTCCACGGCAGCACAGCCGGCGAGCACGATGAGGTCGGAGAGCGAGATTTGCTTGCCGTCGCCGCGCTCACCGTTGAACGCGGCCATGACTCCGCGGAGCGCCTCGACCACTGGCGCGGCCCGGCGGTTGACGGCCCAGTCCTTCTGTGGGGCAAGTGCGAGACGCCCCCCGTTGGCGCCGCCGCGCTTGTCGCTGTCACGGTAGGTCGAAGCCGCCGAGAAGGCGGTGAACGCGAGGTCCGAAACCGACAAGCCCGTGGCCAGGATCGCCTGCTTGAGGGTGGCGACCTCGGCCTCGCCCACAGGGGCGTAAGCCGCGTTGGGGATCGGATCCTGCCAGAGCAGGCCGTCCTCGATCGTCACCTCCGGGCCGAGGTAGCGATGCTTGGGGCCCATGTCGCGGTGAGTGAGCTTGTACCACGCCTTCGAGAAGGCTTGCGTGAAGGCGTCGAAGTCGTTGAGGAACTTCTCGCAGACCTTGCGGTACTCCGGATCGACCTTGAGTGCGATATCGGAGGTCATCATCATCAGAGGATGCGACTGCCCGGCGACGTGTGCGTCGGGCGTCCGCGGCGCGTTCGGGTCCTTGGGCGTCCATTGCAAGGCGCCGGCCGGGCTTTTGGTCTGCTCCCAGTCGAACTTGAAGAGGTTCTCCAGATAGGCGTTGTCCCACTGCGTCGGGTTGGGCGTCCAGCTGCCCTCGATGCCGTTGGTCATCGTGTCCTTGCCGGCACCGGTGCCGTTCGGGTTGTGCCAGCCGAGCCCCATCGCCTCCATCGGCGCCATCTCCGGCGGCGGCCCGATCTCCTTGGCGGGGGTCATGCCGTGGCTCTTGCCGAAGGCGTGGCCGCCGGCGATCAGCGCCACCGTCTCCTCATTGTTCATGGCCATGCGGGTGAACGTCACCCGGATGTCGTTGGCCGAGCCCTGCGGATCTCCGTTCGCGTAGGGCCCCTCGGGATTCACGTAGATCAGCGCCTGATGGGAGGCGGCGAGCGGGTTCTCGAGGTCGTAGTCGGGGTCGCCGTTCTTGCCGCGCCAACGCTTGTCGCGGTTGACCATTTCGTCGAAGCTCGAGACGGAGCCCATCTCGACGACCTCCGGCCCCCAATAGGTGGCGTCGTCCGCCTCCCAGGCGTCGAGGCGCCCGCCGCCGAACCCGTAGGTCGGCAGACCCATGATCTCCAGGGCGCAATTGCCGGTGAGAACCATCAGGTCGGCCCAGGAGAGGGCGTTGCCGTACTTGTGCTTGATCGGCTGAAGCAGCCGGCGCGACTTGTCGGTGTTGCCGTTGTCCCACCAGCTCGAGATCGGCGCGAAGCGCTGCATCCCGGTGCCGGCGCCGCCGCGCCCGTCGGCGATGCGGTAGGTGCCGGCCGAATGCCAGGCCATGCGGATCATCTGCGGTCCGTAATTGCCGTAGTCGGACGGCCACCATGCCACCGACGACGTCAGGAACTGCTTGATGTCGCGCTTGAGCGCCTCGAGATCGATCGTCTGGAAGGCGGCAGCGTAGTCAAAATCGGGCCCGAGCGGATCGGCCGCCAGCCCGTTCTGGTGTAGGAGCTCGACCCTGAGCCGATGCGGGTACCAGTTCTCCAGCGCCGGACGGCTGCCGAAGGCCCCGCCGATGCGGTCGCCTCCGAACGGACACTGGCCCGCCATCGGATAGGAGTCGGTGTTGGTCTTGTCCTTCGTGATCGTGTTCATCAACATCCCCCAGGCGCAGGACCGACGTCGCCGGACTGAGCGGGCCGCCAGCTTTCGTTGACGGCAGCGCCAGGCGTGGCGCTCATCGCGAGACGGACGCGCTTCAACGATCCTGCATCGCTCGTGACATCAGCCGCGAGGCTCGAAAATCAAGATGCCGCGCCGCTCACGCAGGCTTGGCGGCCTGCGGCGCGCCTTGGGAAAAGCCACCTCACATTTGCGCGAGCCTATTGCACGCAATAGAGATCTCCGCCGATGGTCAACCGATTGTCGCGCGTAACGCATTATCGCTGTCGCCATAGCGCTGTACGACATGCGTAGCCGCGATCGGGGAACCGCGCGGCCGCGCGATGGAACGAGGGCCCAGCCACGGTTGGCACGACACGCGCGCGCAGATCGACAGACGCTGGCGACCGCCTTGCTGGCTACATCACAGGACACAACGGCAGCGGCTGCCCCTCGCGACACAAGCCGGCCTGGCTTCGACGTCCGCTCACGGACATGGCGTCCGGAATGCAGAACGGCGGAGTCGGGGCGGTTGGCGTTGACCCTCTTTCTTGGTCGAGCCCCCCCGAAGCGGAAGTGCTGCTTTCAGCCAGACTACGTGACGCCGGATGGCCGAGGGGCGCAAAACCCGCCGCTCGGCTTTGCGCCCAATGCAACCGCTTAGCCGGCTCTGGCGACTTCTCCGACGCGGTCGTTACAGCAGCTCAGACTGTAGGTCTCAGTTGGCCTGCCTTGCCAGTGAGCTGAGCCCAGAGCAACTCGTGCTGGACGTCCTGCGGAACCGTTCGATGATCAAGAATGCGGAGGCGCGGGAACTTACCGGCATTACATGTGATCGAGGCTCTAAAGCTTATTCACGCCAACAATGCAGAACCCATGCCCAAAAGGATCGCTGCAAAACGCAACGGGGGGAAAGCCCGGGACGCGGTGCACCTGTTCTGAAATTGCGCCGTTCGCCAAGGCGCGTGCGAGCGTCGCCTCGAAATCGTCGACACGAAAATCGATGTGTACCGGTGTCCAATGGCGCTCATATCGGCGAACGTCGTCGCTTCCCGGCGCCGGTGAGGATCCAGCCGGTTTCGCAAGAAGCCCAATTGTTTCATCCCCCAAAGTCAGCTTCGCGTAGCCGGGATGAGGTCGGGACGTCTCGACGAAACCAAAGACGTCACCGAAGAACTTCAGACCCTTATCGATCGACGGGACGTCGATGGAAACAGTCACCTTCATCTCAACCGTTCCAATCGCTTGTATATTGACCGGTCTATGCGGAGTTAAACGCGCATCAGGCCTCGATCCTGCCAGCACCCCATTCCAGCAAGCGTCGGCTGCCCGCCCCCATTCGTGCCTTCGGCGGCAGCGGGCGTTTCCAACTTCCGTATGGGGTCGGTTCCGAACGTTGAGGCGACGTCCGGTTCACTTCCTGCAGTCAGCGCGTCAGCACGATGTGGGTCGCGAGCTCCGTTGGGACCGTCTCCGTCACCCGATAGCCCAGGCTTGGCAGGTCGATGCCCGAGAACAGGTGCTCGCCCTGGCCCAGGACGATGGGCGACACCGCCAGGTGCATTTCATCGATCGCGCCAGCGAGCAGATACTGCCGGACCGTCGACACGCCGCCGCCGATCTTGATGTCCAGGTCGCCGGCGGCGGCCTCGGCCTGGGCGAGCGCCGCCTCGATTCCCCCGGTGACGAAATGAAAGGTCGTCCCGCCCTTCATCACGATCGGCGCCCGGGCGTGATGAGTGAGGATGAAGGTTGGCGCATGATACGGGGGATTGTCGCCCCACCAGCCCTTCCACGCGTCGTCCGGCCATTCGCCCCGGATCGGGCCGAACATATTGCGGCCGAGGATGAACGCGCCAAAACCTTCCATCCCGGCGTCGGCGAAGCGATCGTCAGTCCCACCGCCTTGCCCATTCATTGATCGAAAGGCCCGCGTCGGGAAGAACCAACGCATCAACTCCGGCCCACCTTTCCCGAGCGGATGCTCCAGGCTCTGGTCCGGGCCGGCCCCGAAGCCATCGACAGACACAGCAAAACCTCTCACGCGCACCTTGCTCATGGCGATCAGACCTTCGCGTTCAGGCTGACGATAAGCTCGTCCAGCTGTTCGAATTGCTCGCCCCACCCGCTGGTGCTTCCGGAGGCCACGGCGTCATCAAGCGCTTTCTTCGCGGGGTAGAGCTCGTGCACGACGACGCGTGTCGCGCCATCCATTTCCTCGAAGGTCACCGTGGTGAGGGCCCCATGCTCGCCCCCTTCGTCATTGGTCCAGACGAGGCGGGCATGGGGTGTCACCTCGATGTAGCGGCCGAAGAACGCCATAGGCCTTTCCGCTGAGGGGTGACCCATCACCAGCCGGTACGCTCCACCCGTGCGGATGTCGGCCTCGAAGGAGATCAGCGAGACCCCGCAGGATTGGGGCACCCACCATCTTTGGAACAGCGCCGGCCTGGTCCATGCTTGGAAGACGATCCGCGCCGGGCCGTCGACATTTCGCGTGACGGCTAGCTCCCCGTCCGATGCCCGCTCCACCGTCGTGCGCGCCTTCCTGGCCGCAGGCCCACTCTGTCTGCCTGCGTGAATCAGCGTCTCGCTCGTCACCGCTAGCCTCCGTTCACGCTGCCTGGCGCGGGCCGGCAAGGCCGTGACGGTTGCCTGCCGGATCGGCGATGTTGGCCAAGTAGCTGCCTCCGGGGATCAAATCGGGTCCTTGAAGCACCGTGCCGCCCCTGTCGCGAACCGTCGCGAGCGCGGCATCGATGTCGACCACGTGGACGTACCGGTTCCACCGAGGCGGGGCGCCGGTGACGGCACTCGACATCACGGCGCCAGGGCGCAGGTCACCCCGGCCGATGAAGGCGTACTCACCCATTTCGCCCATCGGCATGGCCCCGAGCTTCCTCCATCCGAACAGCGCCCTGTGCGACGCGAAGGCAGCCTCGGGATCGGGGGTTGCGAGCTCGATCCAGACGCCGTGGCCACAGGTTTGCTCCGTTCCAAGGGGCACCAGCCCGAAGGCCCGACTCGCGCCGGCGCTCGCCGTATCCATCAGGGCGAACATCATGTCCTGCGGGTCGCCGACAATGACGAAACGCCCGACATGACGGATATCGACTGGCCCGAACACGATCCGGCCGCCGAGATCCGCCACCCGAGAGTCCGTGGCGTCGACGTCGCCGGTCTCAAGGTAGACCGCCCAGCCGGGCAAGCCGTGCGCCTCCGGCATCGACGGCCGGATCCCGGCCACGGGCATCCCGTCGGCCTCCGCGACTCGGCCGCCGCCGTGCTCGGGCATCAGGGACGGCGCGACGCGCCAGCCGGCAAGAGCCTCGTAGAAGGCCTGTGCCGCATCCTGGCCGGTCGCGCTCCGCTCGCACCAGATGGGTTCCCCCTCGTCAGTTGGCATCGGACGCCATCCTCCGTGACAACGGGCGCGCAGGCCATATCGCGGCGCCGCCCATGGCCCCGCTTTGCCCAGGCTTGCATTCTCAGTTATACAAAGCAACCATGCAGTTAAAAGAAATAACCATTGAGGCCGCCGCTCCACGAGACCGGCGCTACGACGATGCCTGCGGGACGGCCCTCGCCTTAGGGTTCATTGGCGAGCGCTGGTCGCTGCTCATCATGCGCGAACTGGTCTTCGGCCCCCGCCGCTTCGGTGAGATCCGGACAAACCTTCCAGGCCTCAGCGCCAACGTGCTGACGCAGCGCTTGGACAGCCTGGAAGATGCAGGCATCGTTCGCCGGTTCCGTCTGCCGTCCCCAGCCAACGTGCAGGTCTACGATCTGACGGAGTGGGGCCGTGAGGCCGCGCCGCTGATGCGCGATATGGGGCGCTGGGCAGCTCGCTCGCCGCGGCATGATCCGCGTCTGTTCATGTCGGCGGCTTCAGCCATGATGGCGCTTCAGGCCCTCGTCGACCGCACGCGGGCTGCGGAGCTGTCCGTGTCGGTCGCCTTCCACTTCCCCGGCGAGGACTTTATCGTGACCGTGACGGGCGGTGAAATCCTCGTGATCCGTGGGCTCTTGGAAACTCCCGACCTCGCTTTTACGGGCGATACGATGGCGATGCGCCGCACGATCTTTGGCAAGGCGCCTCTGGCCAGGGACGGTGCGGGCGGAACGCTGGCCTTCGCTGGCGAGGCCGATCTCGCACAGTCCTTCGTCGACCTCTTCGCCCTGCCCGCCAAAATCGCCTGAGGTAGCACCTTAACGGACGTGCCGGTCTTCGGCGCTAGGCCGGAGCGTGAAGTGAGTTGCGCGATGGCAGCCCAAAACGCAACGTCGCGGAAGTGGACGTGCTGCTTCCAGCCGCAAGCCCGAAGATTGTCGAATGGCAAACTGGGCTCGGCAAGAATCTGCCGGCTTGTCTGGCAAACCTTCTCCGAACGGGACCCGCGGCTTTCGGCCAGATCCAGCCGACCCGAGGCGTTCGCCTGCGCGTTTTAGATGGGTGGAAACTGGCCTTTCTGCTTCCTGGCGAGAACTGGCCGAAGCAAACGCGACCGCCCCTCTCCCGCATAGGGCGAGGGTTCACGCGCGGCAGTTGCTGTCAGGCAACCGAGGCACCCTACGGCACCATCGCTCCCTGCGTCTCGACATAGACCGCGTAAATCGAGGTGCTCGCCGCCATGAACAGCCGGTTCTTCTTCGGTCCACCGAAGCAGAGATTGGCGCAGGTCTCGGGCAGATGGATCTTGCCGATCAGATCCCCAGACGGCGTATAGCAGCGCACGCCGTCTTCCTTCGGGTCGGCCCAGCCCATCGAGCACCAGACATTGCCGTCGACGTCGGTGCGTACCCCGTCGGTGAAGCCCGGCGCGAAGCCTTCCGCGAAGACGCGGTCGCCGGTAAGCCGGTCGCCCTCGACCGTGAAGGCGCGGATATTGGCCCGCCCGCCATGGGTGATGCCGGAATCGACGACGTAGAGGATCTTCTCGTCGGGCGAGAAGGCGAGGCCGTTCGGCCGGTCGATGCCCTCCGCCGCAACCTTGGCCTGCCCAGTCGAGGGATCCAGCCGGTAGACCCGGGTCGGCAGTTCCGCCTTGTCCTTGTGACCCTCGTAGAACCCGTCGATGCCGTAGCCCGGATCGGTGAACCAGATCGCGTTGTCGGAGGCCACCACCACGTCGTTGGGGGCGTTGAGTCGCTTGCCGTCGAACGCGTCAATCAAGACCGTGATCTTTCCGTCCGGCTCGGTGCGGGTCACCCGGCGGGTGTCGTGCTCGCAGGTGATCAGCCGGCCCTGGCGGTCGCGGGTGTTACCGTTCGAGTAGTTCGAGTTCGCCCGATAGACGCTGACATGGCCGTTTTCCAGCCATCGCATGATCCGGTTATTAGGGAGGTCGCTCCACAGCAGGTAACCGCCGTCTCGGAAATAGACTGGGCCTTCCGCCCAGCGGAAGCCGGTGGCGACGCGCTCGATGGCCGCGTTGCCGACCTTGTAGCGGAAGCGCGTGTCGAGCGCCTCGACCCGCGGATCGGGATAGCGGGTACCCTGCAGGTCGCCGAGGGGCAGCCGGTCGGCCCGCGGAGCGACCGTGGTCGCCATGAAGGTGGCGGCGCCCACGAGAACGTCTCGTCGGTTCATCATTCGTCTCCTCCCGTGTGGTCCTCGCGCTGGACGGCGGGATTGTAAGGAAGCCGGGCACTCTGTCTCGTGATTTTCTGATCGATGAGGGGATGGTGCTGCGATCCGGACATGGAACATGAGGGGCGCCGGGCTCGTGGTCCTGTCGATCACCCTGATCTACACCTTGGTCGTCTACCGGGTGTTCAAGGGGAAGGTCGACAGCGCCGCCCATTGTGAGTGAGCCCGCTACCGGGCTCCCGGAGCCGCGCCGGCCGGTCAGGGCGCGCCATGGCGGGTGAGGGCGCGCGCTCCGAAGACGCGCTGGGATTCCTGCAGCGCGGCGCCGCGTGGTAGCCGCAGGAGGCGGCCGAGGCGGTGCGCATCGCGCTCACCGCCATTGCGGCGGTCTGGCTCGCCATGTGGCTCGAACTGGTGCTGCCGCACTGGGCCGGCTGGACGGTCATCTCGGTCACGCTCGCCACCCGCGCGGCCTCTCTGCGCAAGAGCCTGTGGCGGGCCGGCAGCACGCTGGTGGGCGTTACCGTCGCGATGGTGCTGGTGGCCAATTTCGCACAAGCGACCCTGGCTTTCGACCGCGCCCTCGCCCTGTGGATGGGCCTGTTCACCGCGGCCTCCAGCGTCGAGAGCGGCCAGCGCGCCTACGGCTTCGCCTCGATGGGCTTCACCGTGCCGATCATCGCGCTGGCCGACGTGCAGCACCCCGAGACGGTGTTCAAGATCGGCGTCGACCGCTGCTCGACGATCCTGGTCGGGGTGGTTCTACGCTACACCCTGCTGACGACCACCGGGAACTTCGCGCTGCTGGCCGCGGTGCTGCTGCCGGTGGCGATGCTGGCGGTGGTCGGCCGCGCCGACAAGCGCGCGATCTACGGGATCGGTTTCGGCTTCTTCGTCTTCGGCGTTCTCGATCCCAAGAACCCGATGACCTACGACCTCGAAGACTCGCTCAACACCGTGCTGGCCGAGCTGCTCGGGATGGCGATGGCGGCGATCGCGTTCTCGGCCCTGCCGCCGCCGGTGAGCGCCGCGAAACTGCGGCTGCGGGCCCGCGACCGCTACCTTGCCCGGGGCTTTGGCCGGCTCGCCCTCATCGGCGCGGATGACGCGGCGGCCCGGAGCGGCAAGCGCCTGCTCGTCATCGGGCTCCTGCTGCTCGCCCTGCGGGAGACGGACGACCGGCAGGGCCGCCGCGTCGGCCGGGCGGTCTGGGCGCGGCTCGCCGCGCCGCGTTTCGGCGCGCCTGATCCCTCGTGCGAACCCTTGCGCGAATTCGCCGACCGGGCGACCCTGCCGCTTCAGGCGGAGCGCATCGGGGCGCTGGCCGCCCTCGTGTCGGATCTCGACCGCGCGGGCTGGCCGATTCTCGACCCGGAAGTGCGGGCGTGCTCGGATTGCGGGCGGTCGATGTGCTGGGGCTCTTCGTCGAGCCCGCGGTGATCTGCCTGCTGGCCGCCCTGGTGATCACCTGGGGCCTGCGCTGGATCCTGGACCGGATCGGCATCAACCACCTTGTCTGGAACCGCGCCCTGTTCGACTTCAGCCTCCTGACCGCCGTGACGGCGATGCTGATCCTATCCCTGCGCGTCCCGGGGCCGTGACGTGGCCGCGTTGCCGCGATCATCCCTGCGCGACTGGCAGCCGCACCCGCCTATAACGTCGCCGCCGCGCTGCTGGCGCTCGCGGCGGCGGTGGGCCTCGCCTACCTCGCCTTCCTCTACTACGCCTACACGCCCTGGACCCGGGACGGACGCGTCCGGGTCTACACCGTGCAGGTGGCGCCGGAGGTCTCGGGCACGGTGGTGGCGGTCCGCGTCCGGGACAACCAGTTCGTCCACAAGGGCGACGTGCTGTTCGAGATCGAACCCGGCACGTTCCGGAACGCCGTGACCCAGGCCGAGGGTGCCCTCGCCAGCGCCCGGGCGCAAGCCGGATACCTCGTTGGGATCGCGCGCCGCACGCGGCCGATCTCGACGACCTCGCCGCCACCCCGCAGCAGAAGCAGACGACCAGCGGCCAGGCGCAGGCCGCAGAGGCCAACGTGGTCCAGGCGGAGGGCGCGCTGGCGCAGGCGCGGCGCAACCTGGAGCGCACGACCCTGCGGGCCACCGTGCACGGCTGGGTCACCAACCTGCTGCTGCAGGAGGGCGACTTCGCCGCCACGAGGCAGCCGGCGCCGCCCTCGGTCAACGGCGACAATTTCTGGATCGAGGGCTATTTCGAGGAGACGCAGCTCCCGCGCATCGACGAGGGCCACGCCGCGCGCGTGTCGCTGATGGCATGGCTGGACCGTCCGATCCGGGGCCGCGGGATCAGCGTTGCCGATGCCGCCCCGGGTATCCAGGGGCTGCCGGTGGTCAATTTGATCTTCACCTGGGTCCGTCTGGCGAAGCGGGTGCCGGTCCGGATTGACCTCGACGACGTGCCATGCCCGATCGTGCTGGCGGCGGGAATGACGGCGAACGTCGCGATCCTGCTTGGGCAGGCCGCTCCGGTTGCGGCTTCGGCCGCCGCACCGGCGCTGCGGATCATCGGCCGAACCTCAGGGCGCGGAGGCCCGGCGCTGACCGTCGCCCACGCCGGTGGCTCTTCTCCGTCGCGAACGCGGCAGCCATTGTGCCGCATGGATCCGGACAACTATCTTTGTATTGCATTCCGTGCAAATCATGCACTGGATATCGGCACATATTTCAGTTTCGGACCAAAAAGGCCGTTCTCGCATCTTAGATGCATTTGAGCGGACCCGCCGTTTAAGGCCAGTTCCTGCTGTCGCCGATGGGCGACGAGCGGCTTCCATGGGTGGATCTTTGCCGGTCCGCTTCTGGGCGGCAATGCGTGGACCTTGAAGCGGACGTCGCTGCGGCGCCGATGCCCGACTCGTCGCGGACCGTGGCTGCGCTTCTGAACGATCAGCCATCCTCATGCGGATCGTTACGGCAGGCGACGGGGCCCTGATCACACGCCTTCACACGGCGAGTTGGAAGAGCGCCTATCGTGCAATTCTGAATTCCTCGCCGGTCCGATCGAGGAGGACCGCCTCAGCGCTTGGCTATCCCGCACCGCGCAGCGGGACCAAGACGAACACGTCATCATCGCCGAAGCCCATGACGAGCCCTTCGGCTGCGTTTGTGCAGTGTAAACTCAGGATGATCAGTCAGGGACATTGATTGACCATCTTCATCTCGTCACGGCCGCGAATGGTCGGGAATTATATGCAAAGTGACTCCAGGTTTATGGCGAGTGTTCAGCACATGATTACAGACGCTCAGGGATTGACTTGTAGTTTTGCGATTCAAACGAGCCCGCCCGCCGCCTCTACGAACCTCTTGGCGGTGTGGTCGTTGAGCGAAGCATGCACGACGCGCCCGGCGGAGGCGTCCGGCCCGCTTTGCGCCTCCAGCGGCCACATCCGGCCTCGGCGTTCAGCCTTGCCGAGGTCCGCTGACCGCTCAATGCCGCCCTTGAACCGCGTCGTGTCTATGAGCGCTTTCGAAGAATGCGGATGGTTGCCTTGAGAGATGCAATGCGTTGGAAAGGAGCCGTCCGCTTTTTCGGCGCTCTTTTCCCGAAGCAGACCGGCCGCTTTCGGCCATATATGGTCCCCTCGGCCGGCGCCACTGAACGGCCGGGTTGGGTGGTTTTCAGCCTGTCCGTTTCTGGACGACGGATGCGTCGAAGCGGCTATCGCCGCGGGGACCGCTCGCGACACAACTCGGCCATCCGGACCGCCATTAGCGCCTCTCCGGTCGGGTCAAGATCATAACCAAAAAGCGGAGCGATTTAGTTCGGTCAGAATACCAATTCGGCGCGTGTTCCCGCGGTTACGACTCTGATGTCGAATTTGTCATTTGCGGGATACGTCGCGCTCTTGGGTCGCCAAACAACGATAGCGTCATCGTTGTCAAACATTTGGGGGCGCTCGGCGGGATCGCACTTGATCTGTCCGCCAAAGTATCTTTCGAAGGCATCGGATTCATCCAAAATATTGAAGTAAACAGGGTTTTGATAGATAATATGCACGCTATAACCTGCTTGTATGATCCTCTCTAATCTCATCATGATAATTTTAATTAAATCCGGACCAAACGGATTATAGATAAAAATGACCAAGTTTCTGTCATCAATATGGAAACTACGGGCATCTTGATTGATTATTTCTATACCGCATCGATTGGGGAATGATTTCCGAATTGTTCGCGCGTTACGGCGTGCGATCGCGCTCAGATCCTTCGAGATTTCTACGCCAATTACGGATTGAAACGGGTATTCGGAAGCTATGATGGCTGCTCTTCCCATGCCGCATCCGAAATCAACAAAGGTGGCGCCCGCCAGATCTTCCATCTGATCGAGCGCCGCGCGGAGACAGTTAGGGCTACAGCCAAAATAAGGATGCGTTTCGTTCCTAGATATTGTTCTCATGCTTTGTTTGGGACTCAGAAGATACTGAGGTATTGCTCCGCTGGTTTGAACATTGTTGGCGGCATCGAAGGGGTGAGTTCCGAAAGCATTCCTGCGCAGGGCTCTCTTGATCAGAAACGCCCGACCCATCTCGGTCCTCGAGAGCACCCATTTCAAAGCGACGCGCTTCTTGTTTGGCCGCTTTTCGCCCATTCTCACCTCCCGTCTCAACGCGTCATATAAATGCTGTGTGATTCGAATATTTTCTTAAAGCGTCTTGAAGCAGCCATCAACGACCTTATAAACCACGCCTGTCAAGCAGAAAATTGTGGGATAGGACTTTAGACTGTGTCATGCGGTGTGCGCGGAACGAATCTAGCGCGCAAAAATAGATTCCGCGGGTGGCGTTCGGTTTTCTTGCCGAGAAATTCTGCCTGCTCATCTTCTGAGTGCGCCGGATCTCCAACTGCACTTCTCCTGGCTAACCCGCTCGATCAGCCCGGTTCAAAGTTAGCCGGTCAAGTCAAGCGGAGCCGGCAGATTCGCAACCTTCTCGCCCAACCTGCCCAGGCAAGAGGGCGGCTCTCGGCCACGCCATGTTTTGCGTCTTCCCAAACTGCCCAGGAGCGGACGCTCCCCATATCAGCCAATAAGCGGCAGGTAGCGGATAACTGATGTCTCGTGCACGAACTCTGACGGATTGTGCAGCCTAGCTATTGAGGACTGCCGCTGCTGATTTGGTCCAAACCAAAGGTCCGGACTGCTAATTAATATGAACCTTCCGTATACGGCAGTGCACTAGCGCTATGACGCGCTGCCGCATGGTCGACATGTGTCGAATGCGGAACGTCCGCTTCGTGGCGATGGCACAGGGTCCGATCACCACCCCAGCGGCCCTTCCGTTGCCGACCCAAGTCGGGCGTGCTGTCGATTGTCTGGGCTTCTCGAACGCGGGCAACTTGAACTGCGACAACCTATGTAGTCGGCCATCGCTGCAATGCGACCGCCGTCCCGCCGGGATCCCTAAGGTCGCACGTCCGTTGACGCCCACACCGTTACGCCATCACGGACGACAACGTCGATCCGGTACGAAATTTTCGTCACCCGCCCACCGCATCTGGAGTGGACAAGCGGACGAGAAGAAGTGAGGGCGGACATTAGCGGGCGTGCCCGATCAGGCGGGCGCCACCCAACCTTCCACAAGCATCATTTTTGACGGTGTGCTTTCCAACTCTAGCTTGAGCAGCGGTGCATATTCGGGGCGTTGATAGAATGCACGAGCGGCTTCTATTGAGGGAAAATCCAATAAGTATCAAGCGCTTCGTTTCAAATACGCCCTCAATCGGGTGCAATGCCCCAACTTTGACCAGATACCGGCCGCCGAACCTTGCAACAACGGCCGGAAAAGCTTCGCGGTAGCGTGCAAATCCCTTTTGATCCCGTACGTCGATATCAACATTCAGGTAGGCAAATTTTGTCTTGCCCTCGTTGTGAGCTTTGCGACAGATCTTTCACGCCTCAAAAATATGCCTTTCTACTGTTCTTAGGTGCGAACGCGCGACTCGTTTACTTGACCTTTGACACCCAATCCTAATACAGTTGTCAGTGTGCACATCAGTCTCGGCTTAACGTTGATCCGCAGGCGAGCAATCGGTCATTCCGTAAAATGCCGATGATCGCCGCGGCCGCGAAGGTCGGTCGATCAAGAAGCGTTCAATCCAGACCAATTGCTATCGGCTTGGATGTCCGGTTCTGGTCGCAGTGCTGAAGCCTGCTCACCACCCCAAGCGGACGATTCCAGATGGCCGACGGATGTCGGTTTTCGGGAAGCGTCAACCGCTTCCCGAACGGCTGACATGGGTCGGTTGCAGAATGGCCGGACAAGGTGGTTTGAGGCGGTCCGCTTCTACCGCGCAACGAGGCAGAAGCGGAGGTTAGGCAACATGTCGTTGAGTTTGATCGGCCACAGCCTGTCAGACGGCGGCGGGCTCTGCGCGCCGTAGTTGGGTCCGCGTTGCAACCTCGATAAAATACCCGCCCTTAGCCTTGAAGTAGAATGTCCAAGCACCGTGATAGTCGCGCGGCTCCGGCACATCCCAGCCGTCGGCTTTCAGACGCGCGTTCAGCGCGTCGACTTTTTCGCGGCTGTCTTGGATGAAGCCGATATGGTGGACGTCACTATCCTCGGGGTAAGCAAAACTGCCCCGTTTTTTCGCAAAATCATTCAAAACCAACAGCATGCCATCGTCGTCGTCATGTATGACGGCAAGTGTTCTCCCACGCATCACCAACGTGCGCAGCCCAAAATAGGTTTCAAACATTGAAACGTCGGCAGGAACGTCGATGCTCGTCAGATTGATATGGTTGAGCTTCATTGGACACACCTTTCCTGTTCATCGGAAAGGACGTGCTGGTAGTCGGCCGCTGATGGCGGCCGCCATGCACGAGCGTCGGGCCACCCGGACTACCGACCGGGCTGTGGCTTCTACACGTCCTAGGCCGAGCTAAGCAGCACGCGGCAGCCCGTCAAGGATCACGATCGACTAAGGGGCTCGGACGATAACGTGTGTCCGCTTTGGGATGCAGGCAAGGCGATCCGGATGGCTAGGTTGGGTCGAGATGAGGCCGTCTGCTTTTTCGGCCGCACCGCTCCGGAGCGGACCGGCAGCTTTCGGCCAGGTTGCGTCGTTGCAGATAGTCCGTAAAAATGACTGTCGCGGGTTATTTGTGACGAACTGCTAAGGAAAAGCAAATACGGATAAGCGGACACTGCAGTTTCACCCGCTGACAATCTATTACGAAGGGCCGACTGCCCGATATTTGTCGGCCAAGATTTATGGGCTGGAGGGGGGGACTGCGCGCGGATTCGGTGCCAGAAGCGCTGACCGATTATCCGGCCAACCGCTCAAGGCTCCTGGAAGCCTCGACGAGATCCGCGAACCGGGCCGCCGGTAGCGCCTTGCCGTAAAGGTACCCCTGGCCGTGCCGGCAGCCCATCTCCAGCAACCTCGCCTCCTGATCCTTGGTCTCGATACCCTCCGCGATGACGTTTAGGCCGATGTCGTTCCCGATCTGGACGATTGCGCGTACGACGGCGGCATCGTGCCGCTCGGCCATCAAGTCCCGGACGAAACCCCGGTCGATCTTAAGGCGCGTCAGCGGAAAGCGCTTGAGCGAGCTCAGCGAGGCGTAACCCGTGCCGAAATCGTCGAACGCAATGCCTACCCCCTGGCGATGGAGGACGCGAAACTGGTCGAGGTCGGCCTCGTCGACGCTCAGCACGATGGTCTCAGTGATTTCCAGCTCCAGCATCCCAGGGGACAGCTGGTGTCGCCGGAGCGCGTCGGCGACGTCCGACGCCAGCGTCCCCGCCCGCACTTGGGCCGCGGATAGGTTCACGCCCATCGTCATGGCCGGATGGCCTGCAGCCCGCCAAGCTACGGCCTGGCGGCATGCCTCCTCGACGACCCAATGCCCGACTTCGAGGGCCAGAGGATGGTCCTCAAGATGGGACAAGAAAACGCCTGGCAGAAGAAGACCGCGCCGGGGATGCTGCCATCGCAAGAGGGCTTCCGCCCCGATGATGCGGCCGGTGTCGAGCGCGACCTGTGGTTGGTAGTGCAGCACGAATTCGCCCTGCTGGGTCGCCTCGTGAAGCTCGGCCCGCATGGCCAGCCGGGATAGCAGCGCGCTGCGCATTGCGGGCTGGAAGAAACGAAATCGGCGCTTACCCTCCTGCTTTGCGCGAAACATGGCCAAGTCCGCATTGCCAATGAGCTCCTCTGCGGATGCTCCCTGCTTCGGACCGATGGCCCCCCCGATGCTGACCCCGAGGTGGAAGGTGTGGCATCCGACCTGGAGGGGGGCAGCGAAGGCGTCGAGGAGCGTCGTCGCGCTTGCGGCAAGCGTCGCGGGATCGCCCGCATCCGGCAGGATGACGGCGAATTCGTCGCCACCGAACCTGGCAAAGACCGCATTCTCCCCGAGCCAAGCCGGCAATCGAATAGCCAGGGTTTGGAGCACGGCATCGCCCGTGCTGTGCCCCCAACTGTCGTTCACCTCCTTGAAGCCGTCGAGGTCCAGCATGAGGACGCCGATGGCGTCTCCGGCTGCCAGCTTCGCATCGAGCGCCTCCTCGAAGCAGGCCCGGTTCGGTAACCCGGTCAGGAGGTCATGATGGGCCAGTTGGACCAGACGCTCGTCGCGTGCCCGCCATTCGGAGATGTCCCGAAGGATCGCGCCGAAGCAAAGGCCGGAGCGGTCCCGCCACATCGAGAGCGTGAACTCGGCGGGAAACTCGCCGCCGTCGCGGCGGCGCGCCATGACCTCGATCGTTCGACCGGACAGACGAGACGGCTCGTTGCGGGCCATCCGCGCCATGCCCGCCTCATGGCTGGCACGGAAACGCTCCGGAACGATCAGATCGATGTTCGCGCCCATCAACTCGTCGACACTGTAGCCGAAGAGAACCGCAGCCGCCTCGTTCGCAAACGTGATGCGGCCCTTGTCGTTGCTGGTGATGAAGGCATAGGTGGCGGCCCAAGCGAGACCGAAGGCACCTGAAACAGCCGTTTCGGAGTGATCCAAATCACCCCCATAAGGCGGCTGACAATTTGCTGGGATCCCACTCATCGCACTTCATCACCAAATGGTATTCGACATCGCGAAGAAGGCGCTGTTTTACCAATCTACGAAACATCCTCTAACAAATGCTTTCATTTGCAACTTGTGCGGGTTATCGAAAACGCTCACGCCAATCCTGGCGGCCAGGTTGGGTTGATAGAAGGCTGTCTGCTTTTCCAACCGGTCGTCGCCGAAGCGGGCGTTCAGCTATCTGCCAACACCGGCCTCTGAGCGCTCTTCGGCTTCCAAACGAGCGTGGGCACGCGCGCATGCAGAGGCAACCGATTTATTGACGACATGCTTGGCGCCCAACGCAGTCTGATCAAGTGGCGTGAATATAGGCAGCCGCGCTCGCCTAATCAGCAAGGTTAAATCTTCGTCAACTGGTTTGCCAGCTATGATCTGGAAGCTGCCGCTGAATGCTGCGCAGCGTGTTGACGCAGGCCCTGCGATGAAGATCTCGATACGCGCGCTCCTTTCAGGCCTGTTCGGCCTGATGTGCATCATCGCCCTGTGCCTCGCAGGTGGCGGCATCCGACAGGCCCTCACGGCCGGACAGAGTGCGAGTGAGGTCGCCAAGCTGGCTGAACTCGACAAGACCATCTTCGAGAGCTTCGCGTCCACGCGCCTCGAATGGGGCTCCTCGTCAGCCGCGCTCCTGATCGGAAGCGATCGGAACACGAACGAACGCAAAGCCGCCCTAGAGTACCGCCAGGTCGCGTCGAAAGCGCTGGAGGCCAGCCTGAACGGGTTGGCGGGTCTGTCGCTGGATGGCGCTGACCAAGTCCGTCGCGAACTCACCACCACCTACGATGATTGGAAGGCGGTCCGCGCAGAAGTTGACAATGGTCTCGGGCAGGACCTTGCCGCACGCGACATGTCAGTGCGGGCCCGACTAGATCAACGGCTGGAGCCGATGCTGGTCGCGCTGTCGCATGGAACCAAGCTCCTGGGGCGGCGCATGGTGGCGCTTGATGCAACGACGTTTCCCCTGATCCAGATCGGCGCGACGGCGTGGCAGGCGCGCCTCAGCGCCGGTCTACTACGGTTTCAGGTGCGGACGGTTTTGGCGCAGAATAGGCCAGTGCGGCCGGAAGAGGCGACTTCGCTGCGCGAATACGCGCACCAAGTGGCATCGGGCCTCACGGTCATGGCCGACCTGATCGACGAGCACGCTCCCGCCGACCTGCGCACGGCGCTCATGGCCGCGCAGAACAGCTTTTCTGGACACGCCTTCGCAGGACTGCGCAAGGACATCGACACGTCAGCTTTGGCCGGCCAACCACTCGCCTTCACCATGGAGACGTGGCTGAAGCTGGCCGGTGAGGCGCAGTCGAACATCTTCGCTGTCGCGACTGCCGCGATGGAAATCCTGGCCGCTCAAGCTACCGCTTCCGCGGCTCAGGCCTGGACTTGGATGCTTATGCTGACCGGAATAGCGGTCGGCATACTCGCGGTCGCTGTTGTCAGCTTTCTGATCCTGCAGCGGTGGGTCTCCCGACCCATCGTTCGCCTGGAAGAAGCGATGGGTGACTTGGCTGCTGGTGACAGTTCGGTTCTTGTCCCGGGTATTGGACGCAACGACGAGATCGGTGCAATGGCGTCTGCCGTGCAGGTGTTCAAGGACAACCTGATCCGCACTCAGGCACTGGAGGCGGAGACCGCTCAAGCCCGCGCTTCAGCCGAGGCGCAGCGCAAGACCGGCATGCGCCAGATGGCCGACGGCTTCGAGGCTGCCGTCGGCGGCATCATCGGCATGGTCTCGTCGTCGGCAACCGAATTGCAGGCCACCGCTCAGACCATGACGGCCACGGCAACCGAGACCGCCAGCCAGTCGACCACCGTGGCGGCTGCCGCCGAGGAGGCCGCCTCCAACGTCAACACCGTCGCGGCGGCGGCGGAGGAGCTGGGCTCGTCGGTCCAGGAGATCGGCCGCCAGGTCGCGGGCTCGGCCGAGCTGGCGCAGCGCGCCGTGCACGAGGCCGACCAGACCGGCACCCTGGTGCAGGAGCTGAGTGCCGCCGTCTCGCGGATCGGCGATGTGGTCGGCCTGATCTCGAACATCGCCGGGCAGACCAACCTGCTGGCCCTCAACGCCACCATCGAGGCGGCGCGCGCGGGTGCGGCGGGCAAGGGCTTTGCCGTCGTCGCCTCCGAGGTGAAGGCGCTGGCCGAGCAGACCGCCAAGGCGACGAACGAGATCTCCGGCCAGATCGCGCAGATCCAGGCCTCGACCGGGCAGGCGGTGACGTCGATCGGCGGCATCACCGGGCGGATCCGCGAGATCAGCGGCGCGGCGACCTCGATCGCCGCGGCCGTCGAGCAGCAGGGGGCGGCCACCCAGGAGATCGTGCGCAACGTCGCTCAGGCCGCCATGGGCACCGGCGAGGTGACGAGCAACATCTCCGGTGTGGCCAATGCGGCCGAGGAGACCGGGGCGGCGGCCAGCCAAGTTCTGGGGGCGGCCTCGGAATTGTCGCGCCAGTCCGAGCACCTCGGCGCGGAGGTCGCGCGCTTCCTCGCCACCGTGCGCGCCGCCTGAGCGAAGATAGTTCTTCGTTTCCACTAAAGCCGTCATGGCCGGAAGACCGTCCCGTTCCACTTTTTTGGAGGGGGCGGTCGTTCTGCATCCGCTGATTGCAGCTGGCCGCATTTCGCCACCCGCCAACGGGGCGCTGCCGAGCTTGCTGGCGTACGAGCCCTGCATTCCCCAGCGCGTGAGGCAATTGTCTTTGCATCGAGGCTTCGTCTCGTTCGACGTCGACTTGAAGGACGGCGGCCGCGCCTCAAACCGGCGCGTATCGACGGAGGACCTTGGCGGTCTGGACGGTGATCAGCTGGCCCACGATCTCATTGAGCAGCAAGAGGCGGAGATCTCTCGAAAGGCAGCAGGGCCGCCGCATGCTACCCAGAGCCTGACGCGAGCTTCCAAACCAGAGCCGAAGCTCGTCGCAGAGTAATTTTCGGTGCCCGCAACTCGGCGACAGCCCGCAGATTCTTGAAGATCAGTAGGTGGCGATCGTCTCCCCAGCGGTGAGCCATCGTCGAGCTGGGCGCAGTACGTCGTCACCGACCGCCTCCTACCCCGACCCGAAGGCGCCGGAGCGCTGACAAACAGCCACTTTGGAGGCGTGCCGCCAACGGTCCGGGCAATTGGGTTGGGTCGGTATGAGCCCGTCCGCCTTTTCGCCGAATCCTCTCCGAAGCAAACCGGGGCCTTTCGGCCGGACTGAGCCATGCCAAATTGCCGATAGATGCAAAACCGGCCGTTCAGTTTTGCGCCCATTTCCATTCGTCGAGCGGCGAAGTTCCCGGCAAACCTCATTGGAATGCGCAGACTGTGCTTCTGTGGGAACCGGTCTCGATCATGCCGCTAAGCATTTCCCGTCGCGCAGGGCGGGATGGAGCAGCCCTGCCCGGAGGTTCAACCCCGCCCGTCCGGCCTCGCTCCAGGCGACCTCGGCGATTGTCTGACCTCCGTCGCCCATCTCGAACCCGACAGCCTCGCCAGGTGCGATTTGAGGCGCTTCGACGATGCGGGCGCCATGCGATGAGACCTCAACGACGCGCACCGGGAATCGCCGCCCCCGCACGTGCACGAAGGCCGCCTCGTCGACGCCGACGCGCACGGTCCCGCGGCGCTCTTCCGAGTCGGTGGTGACCCGCTGCACGAACGTCGCCACCGATTGAGCGAGGTCGGCTGCGACCACTTTGAGGGACTCGGACGCGGAAAGCGCGCTGTTGGCGTGGTGCTGCGTCTCTCGGGTGGCCCGCGAGACCGAGACGGCGCCCGCATGCGCCTCGGTGCTTCCCTGGGCGACCTGCGCTACCGTCCGAGAGATCTCCTGCGTCGCCGCCCGCTGCTGGTCCACTGAGACCGCGATGGAGGTGGTCAGCGCGTTCACTTCCTGAGTGGCCGAGGCCATCGCCTGCACGGAACCGACGGTCCGCCGCGTCGAGGCCTGGATTGCCTCGACCTGAGACACGATCTCGTCGGCCGCCTTCATGGTCTGGCCCGAAAGCGCCTTCACCTCGGAGGCGACAACCGCGAAGCCGCGGCCCGCCACACCGGCGCGAGCCGCCTCGATCGTGGCGTTCAACGCCAGGAGGTTGGTCTGGTCTGCCACCGACTTGATCAGGCCCATGACGGCGCCGATGCGCTCGGCCCCCACCGCGAGCTCCTCGACCTCGCCGCTCGTCGCCCGCGCAATCTCGGTCATACGCGCGATCAGCTCGCGCGCCCGCTCGGTCTGTCCGGCGATGTCGGAGATGGAGGCGCTGAGTTGCTCGGCGCCTGCAGAGACGGACAGCACGTTCTGCGCAGTCGCCGACGCCGTGGTCTCGGAGGCCGCGGCCTGCCCGCTTGACTGTACCGCGACCTCGCTGAGTGCCAGGGCGGTCTCACGCATGCCACTCGTCTCGCGCTCGACCTTGTGCTCAATCTCGACGAGAGCGTCGCGGAACGCGGCGACGACCTCGCCAAGCCTACGCTGACGGTGGGCCTCCAGGCTGCGGTCCTGGCTGGCCGCGGCCTCGGCGTGGCGCTGCGCGAACTCGCTTTCGGCGGCCTGCTGGGTCGCCGCCTCGGCTGAGGTGAGTGCGTTGGCGAGTTGGCGGGCGGCCAGCACCAGGGCACCAGCCTCGGTGACGAGCACCAGGGCGTGCAGGACAACGCGCAGGTACTCGGCGCCGTTCGGGAACACGGCGGCCGGGTAGAGGACATTGAGGGCTAGGTGGTGGACGGCCACGACACCTGCGGCGACAAGGATGGAAGACCAGCAGCACCAACCCGCGACGACCGCGAGGGCGGCGAAGAAGACCATGTGTGCGTCGATCTGCAGGTGCGTGCCGGAGGAGACCAGCACCAGGAGGCCGACGAGCATCATCAGGGCGGCCGACGAGAAGTGGCGCATGAAGGCCACCGCGCCGTGCCGGCGGGCGACGGCGAGGATCCCGCCGGGGAGGAGGATCGCGAGGACCGTCACCGGCACCGGCATGACGTCCCGCAACCAGGCAAGAACCGTCACGATGGTCGCGAGGACGCCGAGGATGCCGACCATGACCGGCATGAAGGCTCGGCGGAGGCGTTCGAGGCTGCTGTCGGTCACGGCTGCGTCGTTCCGGTAAGGGTCAATGGAAGCCGGAAGCCCGGCAGGCAGGCCCCGATGGGGCCGGCGGCGAGAACGAGGAAGGCGCCGGCCCGGCGCAGGTCGGCGGCGGTATCGCGCCCAGCGGCGTCAAGCACCGCGACGTGCCCGCCGGATGAGAGCCACAGGATGGGCGCCCTGGAGGCGGCGACCGCTCTGGGAACCGAAGCGTCGGGAAAGAGGGTCAGCACCGCGACCGGCTCGCCGGGGCGAGGCGCCAGGGCGAGAGCGACCGGGGCGAGGCCGCAGCCGAGGACCAAGGCGGCGGTCGGTGCGGCGCGACGGAGAGGCGACAGGGCACGCGCTGGGATCGGTGTCTTCCGCCCCCTCATGCCCGCCTCCCGCCTAATCCGCTCCTGGTATCCAGCCTTTTAGGCCACCGAGGTTGATGACAGCCTCTCAAAGGCCTCAGGCGCGTTTTCGATCGTCGGCGATGAGCGGAAACGTCCCATGTGTGTACTGGGTGAACAGCCCGATGGGCGACGGCCGGCCCATCAGGTAACCCTGTGCCTCGTGGCATTGTTCGGCGATGAGAAAGCCGAGCTCGGCATCCGTCTCAACGCCTTCCGCCAGGACCGGGAGCCCAAGGCCGCGTCCGAGGCCGAGCACCGAGCGCACGATGGCCGCGGTCTGCTCGTTGCTGTCGACCGACCGCACGAAAGAGCCGTCAATCTTGATCTTGTCGAACGGGAACGAGCGCAGGTTCGACAGGGACGAGTAGCCGGTGCCGAAGTCATCCATGGCGATGCGCAGGCCGAGCGACTTCAACTGCCGCAGCGTCAGGAGCGCCCGGGCTGGGTCGCTGATCAGCGCCGTCTCGGTCACCTCGACCTCCAGCCGGTGCGGCGCAAGCCCGGTCCTGAGCAGAACTTCGTGCACGAGGCCGACGAAGTGCGGGCTGTGGATCTGCACCGCCGAGACGTTGACCGCGATGGATAGGGGCTGGCGCCAGCTCGCCGCCTCGCGGCACGCCTCGCGGAGCACCCACTCTCCGATCTGCAGAATGGCGTCGCTCTCCTCGGCGATGGGGATAAACACGGCGGGCGAGACGTAGCCGCGCTCCGGGTGCTTCCAGCGCAACAACGCCTCGAAGCCGATGACCGCGCCGCTGCCGACCTCGGTCTGCGGCTGGTAGACGAGTTGAATCTCGCCGCGCGCCACGGCGTGGCGCAGGTCGTGTTCGAGGAGGCGGCGCTCGCGCACTTCGACCCCCATCTTGGCCTCGAAGAAGCGGTAGGTGCCGCGTCCCTCGGACTTCGCGCGGTAGAGCGCCGTGTCGGCGTAGCTCAGGAGCGCCGCCCGCTCGTCGGCGTCGTCGGGGTAGAGGGCGATGCCGATGCTGGTCGCGATCTGCGGGCCGCCGGCATCGGTCTTGCCGGAGCGCAGCGCCTCCAGGATACGCTCGGCGAGCCGCCCGGCAGCGGAGGCGTGCTCGCACGGCACGAGCACGGCGAACTCGTCGCCGCCGAGCCGGGCCATCATCTGCGTGCCGTCGAGCTCCGCCGAGACGATGCGGGCGACGCTCTCCAGCATGGCATCGCCAGCGGCGTGGCCGAACAGGTCATTGACCTCCTTGAAGCGGTCGAGGTCGAGGCAGAGCACCGCGAGCTTGCGGCCGCATCCGTGCGCCGCCCGCATCTCTTGTTCGAGGCGCTTGCCGAAGCTGGCACGGTTGGCAAGGCCGGTAAGCGCGTCGTGATGGGCGAGAAATTGGATCTGGCTCTCGGCCTGCCGGCGGGCCCGCAGGTCGCGCACCGCGACGGCGTAGTGCGGCCGCCCGGCATAATCGACCGGCTGCATGATGACTTCGACCGGCACCCGCGAGCCGTCGGCTTGATGGAGCTCCACCTCAATCGGACGCTCAGGCTGGCTGGCCAACGCCAATCGGGCCGCGTCGCCCGGCAAATAGGTGGAGAGGTTCGTTCCTGCGAGCGTGCCTTGCGGCAAGCCGACGAGCTTGGCGAAGCTCCTGTTGGCGCTGACGACCGTGTCGCCGGTGCACACGACGAGACCCTCGACGGCGGCGTTGGCGAGGCTGTGCAAGCGGTCGGCCTCCAGCTTGGAATGCCGGCGGTCGCGGACGTCGAGCGCGAGCGCCGCGCCGGCGAGGAGCAGGATGGCGAAGCTGGCGAGCGCCACGGCGACTGCGAGCCAAGCGTTCGGGACCGCGGTGTCCGAGACGGCAAGCGTCGGGTCGGGCGTGACGGTGACGGCACCCATGGCGGTGAAGTGGTGGCTGCAGATGGCCAGCAGCAGCAGGAGCGCGGCAGGCAACTGGCGGATCAGGCCCCGGGCGCCGACCTGCGCCGCTAGCGCGGCGCCTCCCAGGACGCTGCCGAGCGCGAGCGAGACGGCGACGGTCGCGAGGTCCCACGCCTTGTGGCCGGCCACGTCGTAGGCGGCCATGCCGGTGTAGTGCATCGCAGCGATGCCGAGCCCGAGGATGATGCCGCCAGCCCAGGCCGCGGCCCGTCCGCCGACGAGCACGGCGAAGGAAAGGCCGGACCCGACCAGGGCGACAGCTATGGCGAGCGACAGGCCGGTGAGCGCGATGTCGTAACCGCTCGGGACGCCGGGCGCGAAGGCGAGCATCGCGATGAAATGTGTTGCCCAAATGCCGGAGCCGCCGGCGACCGCCGCGACGGTGAGCCAGCCTGCCTGGGCCCATCCGACAGCCCGGCTCGCGTGGCTGACGAGGCAGACCGTCGTCAGGGCCGAGAGGGCACAGATGCCGGCCGCTAGCGCGACGAGGCGGATGTCATGGGCCTCGACAAGGCAACCGACGACGTTGAGCATGGAGGGGAGCCCTAGCGGACGATCGTCCCTCACGATGCAGTTGAATGTTGTATACGGATTTAATGGCGGGCAACCAAGTTGTGGATCCACGATCTCGCCTGCGAGGACGGCGACGGGCTGGCGCCATGCCGACGAACATTTTACCCGGCATAGCGCGCCACACGTCTGCTTGCTCACGACCCGAGAAGCGGACAGGCCGCTTTCGGCCAGTTCCAGTCTCGCAGACCGGCGCCCTTGAACGGCTGGGTTGGATGGCTTCGCGACGGTCCTCTCAGGTTCATCAATGATGAAAAGCCGACATCGCTGATTTTTGCTCAAGATAAGACACGCGGCGGAGATACCTCCGCGCATGCCATCAGCGCGGAGTATTCATGCGGTGTTAACGCGATCGAAGTTGGCAACTGCGTGCAGAGCAACGTTTGGAATGCCCTATCGGCTAAGCCGATGACTTCGAGTAAATCCGCTACGCTGAGCTTCCACTCGTTGCCAGCGTAGCTCCAAGCGTCCTCGGGGGGCTGCCGACGAGCGTCGCGAGCGTAGGATGCGTCGCGGCGAATTCGCCGATCCGCGCGGCGCGGTACAGCCCCAAAGTGATCTCGATCACGGCGGCGGGCGCGCGACCGACCTGCATCCTGGCCATCAACGCCTCGTCGGTGATGACTTCGCGCCGGATCGGTCGACCGTGGATATTCGACAGCAGCGAGGCGACATCGGCCAGGTCGAGCGCCTCCGAACCAGTGAGTGGTGGGGTCGGTCCATCGAAGCGGCCCTCGTCGACCAAGATGGCGGCGGCGGCGGCCGCGAGATCGTCACGCGTCGTCCAGGCGACCTTCCCATCCGCGGGCGCGGCCAGAACGCCGGTGGATAGCGCGTCCCCGACCATCAGGGTAGGCACCGTCTCGGCGTAGAAACCGTTGCGCAGGGCGGTCCAAGCGGTGCCCGCTTCCCTCAATATGGCCTCGGTTCGGGCATGGGTGTGCATCGGTCGAAAGCATGAGGTCAAGCTCGCCGCCATATGGCTCGTGTAGACGATGCGTTGCGCCCCAGCTGTGCGCGCGGCTTCGATGGCGGCCCGATGTTGAGCGACCGCGTCCTGGCCGACCCGCTCCGCGCTGGAAGAGACGATCAGGAGCTGCCGCGCTCCCGAAAAGGCCGCCTGAAGCGTATCCGGTTCTGAGAAATCGCCACGACGGACCTCGACTCCGGCGCGGGCGAGCGTATCCGCCTTCCCGGGATCGCGGGTGGTGGCGACGATCCCGGCAGCGGGCATGCGCTTGAGCAATCGCTCCACGATGCGGCGGCCGAGTTCGCCGGTAGCCCCGGTGACGACGATCATGACCCGTCTCCGCGATCGGTTTCCATGGTCGTGGGCAGACGGCTGACACGGCCATCGCGTTCGGCGCCGGTGCGTCCCTCGGCTAGCAGCCCGCGCGCTAGCAGGGCAAAGCGCCGTTCGAAGACCCGCTGGAAGTCGGCCCCGTCGTCGAGCTTCCAGTGAGAGGCCAACATGCGGCACGCGACGAGGATGTCCTCGGGGGTGAGGTTGGGATGGAGTACGCCGCGCCGCTGGGCGTCGGCGAGTGGATCGGCCAGGATCGATGCCATCCGACGCTGGTTCGTGGCTGCGTCGTAGTCCGGCATGTCGACCAGGTTGGCCAGGAACTTGTCGTAGACGCGCATCATCTCCGCCGTGCGCCGCAGGAAGGCGAGCGGGTCTTCCCCGGGCTCTACCGCCGCGGCGAGGTGTTCGAGGTCGCGTTCCAGGACCGCCTCGTAGACGGCTTGGCGATCCGGGAAGTTGCGGTACAGCGTCGGCCGGGTCACGCCAGCGCGCTCGGCGATCATCTCCATGGCGACGTCTCCGCCTTCCGAGCGCATGATCTCGCTGGCGGCGGCGACCAGTCGCTCGCGGTTCCGTTCGGCATCCTTACGCATCGACCTTTGTCCAAACTCCTCACGGGACATCCTCAAGCCGGCCGGTAGACCCGGTGCTCGAAAGCCGGCCGGGCCTCTCGGCGGGGCGGCAGCGCGCCTCGACCACCATGATGCAACGATTCACCCCTGCGTAGCGGGGGGCGCCGCATTCCAACTCCCAACAGGTCCGTATCCGTCGGTCCTCGAAGCCGGTCGGCTCGCCGAGTTCCATCGCGGTTCGCATGCGCTCGGTGGGCTCGCCGATCCCACGACACCGGTCGCACAGGACAGCACCGTCGTCGGTGACGATCTGGATGCGCACGTCCACGCGCATGACGCCATCGGGTTCGCCGAGCAGCCAGTCGGCACTGGCTCCGAGCGTCGGGGCGGCAAGGAGCGGACCATCCACGAGCCCCGCCTCCACCTCGTAGGAGTGCCGCATCCCGAAGGGCCCGGGGCCAACCACGTGCGGCCACAGGACGGTGGCGGTGGCGTCGAAGGCGTGTTCGAGGCGCGTATCCGTGCCCTCATCGGTTCTGAAGCGTTCGAGGATCGCGCTCGAACCAACGTCTTCGCTCCGCAGCCGGCCGATGGCCCAGCCGTCCACCCTGCGTTCCAGTGACGCCTCGCATCGGTTCATCATCCGGAACCGCCGGTCGGGGGCGTTCCGGACGATGTGAACCGCCTCGACCAGAGCGCTCAGGCTGGCCCGGTCTCCGGTCACCACCACGAACGGGTTGGTGACGACGAGGCGGGTTACCTGCCCTGCCGCCGTACTTGCTAGGAATGCGACGATTTCCACACGACTCCGCAGCACCCCGAAGTCCAGTCCAAGGGCACGGCTGCAGGGGTTCGAAGTCGATCTCGGCGTTCGCCCGCACCGAGGCGATCAGCCCGGCTTCGCCCGTATCCGTGCCGGCGGCGAAATGAAGCAAGGCATCGGTGACCGCGAGCCGGTGCTGTGCGCGTCCCACCTCCTGATCGAAGGTCATGCCGGCTTCCCTAGGTCGAAGCCGAGGTCGATGCCGTAGGCCGATCGGCCGACCTGGAGGCAGGCGCGGATCTCCTGGGACGTTCGTGCCTGCATGTCGCGCTCGAACCCCGCGATTGCATCGGCGACGGCGCGGCCCGGATTGGCGACGAGGGCGTCGGCTAGGTCGAGCGCGTCGAGGAGCGCGAGGTTCACGCCCTTGCCGGTGAAGGGTGGCATGACATGCGAGGCGTCCCCGAGCATCGTCAGGCCGGGCTTGCTGTCCCAGCGATAGTCTGGCGGCATGACGGAGGTCGGCCAGACCTGGAAGCGGTCCTGCACATCGGTCAGCATGCCAAGAATCCTAGGCGACCAGTCGCGGAAGGTCTCGCGGACGGCGGCCATCACCGCACCGGTGTCGGACAGGTCGAAGCCGGCGCATTTGGGCCAGCCCTCCGGCACGGCCAGCGAGTAGTACAGCAGGATGACGTCGCGCGCGCAGCGCTGGACGAAGATCGTCTTGTTTGCGCCGGCGAACATCACAGAGCCTTCACCGAGCGTGTCGGAAATGCGTGACCCACGCCACAACTCCGGGCGGATGTAGGCGGCCACCATCGTGATGCCGGTGTAGATTGGCTGCACGTTGGTCAAGGCCGCGCGGACCCGAGAGCCTATGCCGTCGGCGCCGACGACGAGATCGGCGGTGACGGCATCCCGCCCCTCGATCCGGAGACGCCACTTGCCGTCCAACTGACGCTCGACCACCTCGACGTTGTGGTCCCAGGCGACCATGCCGCTCGGCAGCGCCTCGATCAGCATGGCGCGCAGATCGCCCCGGTCGATCTCGGGACCTGCGTCCTCATGCGTCTCTTGCCCCTGGCCCGGCATCTCATGCCCGTCGGCATCAAGCATGCGGAATGCCTTAGCGTCGTCGCGAGAGCGTTCGGCGAACGTCTCGGCGAGGGCCGCCGCACCGATGGCGCGCTGCCCGCTATCCGGTCGGAGGTCGAGGCTTCCGCCCTGGTGTCGCCCATCGGGCGATGCGTCGCGCTCCAAGACACGGACGGTATAACCGCGCCGGTCCAGCAATCGCGCGAGGGTCGCTCCGCCTGGTCCCGCCCCGACGATGGCGACCGTTCCGCCATCCCTCAGATTCCCGCAGGTCGTCATGTGCTACACCTCCGAACCAGTTCGACGTCCTCGCCAGCGGCTAAACGTACATCTGTGTACGGATAAACGTTCAACAATGTAAAGGTTCCTGCGCTCGATGTGTCTGCCTGGTGGCTCCCGTGTGACCGCTTACGACAAGCCTTGATGCCGGCCCGAACGACCGCTTTGGGTCGGTAGGAGGCCGTCCACTTTTCCGGCGGCTCGGCTCCGAAGCGGACAGACTGCTGACGGCCACTTCAGGCCGCGCAGGCTGGCGCCGCTGAACGGCCGGGTTGGTCGGGAAGCGGTCGGTCCGCTTCAGGCTGCGGTCGACGAGTGGCGGGTGTTCGGAGACCTGGATGTCAGCGAATGTGGGCTGTGTTTCTCCGCCCGCCGTAGCCTGCCGATACCGGCCGAGTGTGGTAGAAAAGCCGCCTTCTTTACAACTTGCGCATTTGCGTCTCTGTTACGCCTCGTACTCGCCGAACGACGGTCAATAACGAGCGGGGATGCCAACCCCGGACCAGGGGGATGAGACAATGCTGGATCAGGGATCACCCCACCGAGAGTGGGCCGGTCTGATCACGGAGGGGATCGCTGAAGCGGCGTCTGTCCGCGAGGACTATGCACGACGGAGATCCGTCGACGAGGCACGGCAGCGAACCCTGGCGCTCGGCCACATCGTTCAGACGGACATTATCCCTCGGCTGATGTTGGTTGATCGCGGCGACAAGCAGCTCCGATCAGACATTCTGCCGAAGTTGGATACAGAAACGGTCGCGGGCTTCACGGATCTGATCCTCAAGCACGACGTCGCGGCCGTCATGGACGCTTTCACAACTCTGACGTCCAAGGGCTATTGCGTCGACGACCTTTTCCTCGACCTTCTGGCACCTACGGCGGCCCTGCTGGGACGCATGTGGGACGACGATCTGTGCGACTTCATCGAGGTCACGGTCGGCCTCGCCCAACTTCAGTACCTTTTGGCCACGTTCGGCTCAGACGGAGGCATCGCGCCCTACGATAGCGAGCGCCGCATCCTCCTGATGGGAGCACCCGGCGAGCTACACACCTTCGGCTTGGCGATTGTCGAGCAGTTCATGCGAAAGGCCGGCTGGCATGTGGCGAGCGGCCTTGCCTCCAGCCCTGAACAAATCTCCAATCTCGTAGGCTCGGAGTTGTTCGGCGTGGTGGGTCTGACGCTAAGCCGGGAGAGCCACCTCGATCAACTGGCTTCCTCGATCAAGGCGGTACGACAGGCGTCCCTCAACCCTTCGATAGGCGTCATGGTCGGGGGACCCGTCTTCCTTGAGCATCCCGAATATGTCGAACGGGTCGGCGCTGATGCCTCGGCGGTCGATGCCCCCACCGCGGTGCTCCTCGCGCAGAGACTGCTCCCGTCTGCAAGGTCAGAACGCTCGATGAGGCTATGAGGAACTTCTGCAATCGCCGAAGCGCGTGATCATCCTTCGGGCTTGCGAGCGAACGAATGTAGGTTCTTCCGAGATCCGACGGCCTGATAGGATCCAGCAGCAATGTCTGTCGTTCAGCTCATCTATGCCTCACGCCCTTTCGGATTTGATCAAGCGATGCTCAATGGCATCCTGTCGCAATCGCGGCGATGCAACGCGCGCGATGGAGTTACCGGCGCCCTCATCTGTCGGGCAGATATTTACATGCAGTTGTTAGAGGGCTCGGCTGCAGCGCTGGATGCCACCTATGCGCGGATCTTGAGGGACGACCGCCATCTGGAGATCAGACGCCTATCTTATCACACTGTGACGGACCGTTTATTCCCTGGCTGGGCTATGCGCGACGATCCGGCCCGATCTTGGATGTGGTCACAAGCTGAAGTTGCGAATGGAGCGATCGATCGAGCCACGCACCTGCAAGCGCTTAAAATATTCCAGCGGCTCGCAGCCGAACCTGAACGGGACAACGCATAGCGCCCCCGATGAACAGCTAAAAAATCTGCAGCCGATGAAAGGCCACCCGTAAAATCAGTCCGACGTCGTTCGGCGGATGCGGGCTTTGGCCCGGTTCAAGTCGCCCATGGATCTACCTGGCGGAAATGAAGCGAGCTTACTCATGTTCGACGAATACGGCATTCCACGCGGCGCCGATTTAAACGAAGCTGCGCTGGTCCCACTCTGCCATTTTGTTTATTGTAGTCGTGCCGCAGAAGGCGTTGACGACGCCGAAGTTTCCCGGATCGTCGAGGTGGCCCAGCGCAACAATCTCGCACACGGCATCACCGGGGTTCTGGTTTTCGGCAGCGGCGTCTTCTTCCAATGGATCGAGGGGCCGGCTGCCGAGATACAGAAACTGATCGCGACCCTGCATCGCGACAAGCGTCATCATGACATCGTTTCGCTGAGCCAGAGCGAGGAAGAGCGAGAGCGCCTCTATCCGAACTGGGACATGGAGAAAGTCGAAGCCGCGGATATCCGTCTGGTGCTACAGGATGCGCTCGAAAACGCAGAAGACAAGAACAATCGGGTGGCACTGACGCGCATTCTCCGACAACTCGATTTGAGCCCGCTTGGTCGCGTTTGATCGGGGTCAAGGTCCGCATTCCAGCAGATCTTGAGGAAATTTGGACGACTATGTCAGCTCATGGGCGAAGCGTCCGATTCTGGCCGAAAGTCCACAGGCCGCTCACCACCCCGAGCCGAAGTTGCCCGACGGCCGACGCATGTCTCCTTTCGGGGAACGCCGACAGCCGTCTGGATGACTGGCATGGGTCGGATGCGGAGCGTCCGCACATGTCCGCCATCACCGCACAGGACGGTTCGGAGGTCTTCTCATCTCCCCGGCATCGGCCGGCGAGGAGACAGGCGATGTGACATTCCGCATACGATCCGGCCACAAAGGGTCGGCTGCCCCGGAACGCTGTTCGCAAGCTCGGCGCTCAGCGCGCCCTCAAATCTCACCAGGGCCTGGGCCATCCGGTGGCGTCTCGCATCCGGCATCTGGCTCAGCCGACCCCGAGGCCGCGGATGAGCAGGACCGCGATGGCTAGGAGCACGAGGAGCGAGGCGCTGACCGCCAGCGTCACCCGGCCGCCGACCTGGGCCAACACCCGCACGTCCACCCCCAGGCCCAGCGCAGCCATCGACACGATCGTGAGGAAGCCGGCGATCCGGGCGAGCGGCGCAACCCAGTCGTCCGGGATCAGGCCAAGCGAGCGCAGCGTCGCGAGCGCCAGGAAGCCCAGGATGAACCACGGCACCAACTTGAAAAAGCCGAGCCGATCCGGGGCGGCCTTGCCCGTGGCCCCCTCCGCGGGCAGGCGCGGCGCGATCAGCGACAGGGCCACCACCACGGGGCCGAGCATCAGCACGCGCACCAGCTTGACCAGCGTGCCCACCTGCGTGGCGAGTGCGCTCACCGGCACGGTGGCGGCCAGCACCTGCGGCACCGCGTAGACGGTCATCCCGGCCAGCACGCCGTACTGGTGCTCGCTGAAGCCCGCGAGCGGCACGAACAGCGGCAGGCCCAGCACCATCAGCACGCCCAGCACCGCCGTGAAGGCGATGGCCGCCGCCACGTCCCGACTGTCCGCCCCGATCACCGGCGCCACCGCCGCGATCGCCGAGTTGCCGCAGATCGCGTTGCCGCAGGCGATCAGCAGCGCCATGCGCACCGGCAGCCCGAGCGCGCGGCAGAGCGCGCAGCTCGCCAGGATGGTCAGCGCCACCGCCCCGACGATGCCGACCAGCAGCGCCGGCCCCGAAGCGACGATGGACCCGAGGCTCACCGCGACGCCGAGCAGGGTGACGGCCAACTCGAGCACCTGCTTAGCCGAGAAGGCGATCCCGGCCTTGAAGCGCGCCCCCGGTACCCAGGCGGTGCGCAGGGCCGTGCCGAGGAGGATGGCGAGCACCAGGGCCTCGACGTAGGGATGACCGGTCAGGTGCTCCTCACCAGCCTGCAGACCCTGCGCCACCGCCGTGATGCCCAGGCACAAAAGCAGGCCCGGGAGCAGGGTGCACGCCGTCCCGGCCCAGGCGGACGCGCGCTGCGACCGAGACAGCGCGGTCCCCGACTGGTCCTGTACGGCGGTTCTGGCGATCATCGCGCGGCTTCCTGTTAGGCGCCGGCGCTCAGTAGGCCGCGCCGAGATAGGCGGCGATGGCCTTGGCCTGTTCGGCCGCGATCGGGGCGTGGTAGACGTTGATCATCTTAGTCACCTCAGCCTCCCAGAACGCCGGACCCTTGCCGGGCGGCTGCATGGCGACGTAATCGGCCGAGTGGCAGGTCTGGCAGTTCTCCTGCGCGGCCTGGAAGCCGGAGGCGTGGCCAGCATCCGGGGCCGGCCGGAACTGCGCTGTCGGCTCCGGCAACCGGTAGCTCTCTGGCGCGGCGCGCGCGACCGGCGCGGCCAAGGCGACGGCGAGCGCGGCCGTGGCGGCGAGGGCGGCGGTGCAGGTGACAGCCGCGGCGCGTAATGGGCGGGTCATGAACATGCCGGTCCTCCTCAGGCCGCCCGCACGCGGGTGGTCTCAACGACGTTGCGCATGTAGCCGGCGGGGTTCCAGCGCGGCTCCATCGGCTGGGTGTCGCCGTCGTTACCCGTGGCCCGCACCCGCAGGGCGTGGGCGCCCGGCGCCAGATCGACCTCCGCGGTCCAGGGGCGGAAGGCGTAGCGGCCGAGATCCGGGCCGAGCTGCGCCGCGCTCCAAGTCCAGCCGTCGTCGGTCGAGACCGCCACCGCCTTGATACCTGAGCCACCGTCGAAGGCGATGCCGCGCAGGGGCACGCGCCCGGTCTTCACCTGCGCGCCGTCGCTCAAGCTGGTCACGAATGAGCGGACGTTGAAGCGGCCGATCGGCACGGTCTTGTCCGGCGCCTTGCCGGGCTCGGTGCAGGCACAGGCATTGTCGGGGATGCGGTAGGCCGACTTCATCCAGAAGCCCTCGAAGGGGTGATCGAGGACGGCGATGCTGTCGAGGTGCTTGACCCAGTAGGTCCCGTAATAGCCCGGCACCACGAGGCGGAGCGGGAAGCCGTTGAGCCAGGGGAGGTCCTCCCCGTTCATGCCCCAGGCGAGCATCACAATGCCATCCCGGGCGTGGTCGAGGGTCAGCGCCTTGGCGAAGTCCGGCGTCTCGGGCAGGACCGGCCCGTCGAGACCGTTGAAGGCGACCTGCAGGGCGCCGGCCTTCACGCCGGCCCTGTCGAGCACGCTCTTGAGCGGCACGCCGGTCCACCGGGCGCAGCCCATGGCGCCGTTGGCGAGCTGGCCGCCGGCCATGCGCGGCTCGAAGAAGCCGCGGGAATTGCCCGAGCACTGGTTGACCGCCACGATCTCCGTCTGCGGCATCGCCTTGAGGTCGGCGAGCGACAGGGAGAGCGGGCGCTCGACCTGCCCGGTCACCGCGACGCGGAAGGCCCCGGGATCGATCTCGGTCGGGATGTCGGCGAGGTGGTAGCGGACGAAGAAGGCGTCGTTGGGCGTGATCGCACCCTCGTCGAAGACCGCGAACGGTGTCTCCAGCTGGGGCGGGCGAGCGGTCATCTGCAGCAGCGGCCGCTTGCCCGGATAGGCGACGAGCGGGCGCTCGCCGTTGCCGAAGGGCAGCGTCGCGCCGTCGGCCGCCCGTGCGCGCGGTACGCCCCCGAGGGCGGCGAAGGCGCCGAGGGCGCTTAGCCGCATGAAATCCCGTCTTCCGCGATCGGTCATCGCGCGCTCCTCGTTCAGGCTGTCGCAGCGGAGTTCCGGTTCGGCGCGCCCCGCCCGCGATTGCGGGGCGACGCCTCGGAGCAGATCCCGGTCAGCGCAGGACCGAGAGGTAGTGGATTTCCTGAGTCAGGCAGGTCGAGAGGCGCCACTCGACCGGCCGCTCCTCCAGATCGATGGCGACGCGGTCGATCTCGAGGGCGGGGGTCCCGGCGGGTACCTCGAGCAGCTCCGCCTCGCGCGCCCCGATCGCCACGGCCTTCAGGCGCTCGTTGGCGGTGGCGATCGTGATGCCGTAGCGCGTGGCGTAGAGGCTGTAGAGGGTGTTCGGCAGCTCGAGCTGGGCGATGCCCGGGAACAGGCCGGCGGGTACGCTGATCGTCTCGACCACGCACAGCTTGGCGTCGACGGCGCGCACGCGCTCGATCCGGACCACGCGGGCGGACCGCACGAGGTCGAGGCGCCCGCGCTCGTCGGCGCTGGCGGCCGCTTCCGCGATCCCGGTGACCCGGCTCGAGGGCATGCCGGTGCCGTCGCCGTCCGGCCGCAGCTTTAGGAATCGGAAGACGCTCTGCTTGTCGTCGTGGTCGGCCACGAACGTCCCGCGGCCCTGGCGGCGCACCAGCAGGCTGTCGGCGGTGAGCGCGTCGAGGGCCTTGCGCACCGTCCCCTGGCTGACGCCCAACTCAAGGGCGAGCTGTCCCTCGCTTGGCAGGATCTGGCCGGGCTGCCAGACCGCGTCGGCCAGGCGCTTCAGCAGCGTATCGTAGACCTGCCGGTAGAGTGGGCGGAAGCCGACCGTGCCGGCGCGTCCCGAACCTGCCTGCCCATCGCCTGACCGTTCCATCGCGTGACGACGCAGAGCCCCATCCGTGGGTAGAGCGTCGCAGGTTGTGTCCAGCACCTCTCCCTCCTCTCGCTTACGTGGCTCTGCCGACGGGAGCAATCACAGGTTTTTCCTCCGCACAGGCGATCGGCGTCACAGCGCCCTGATCTCGGCCACGAGAGCTTCGGCCACGTCGAGCCCCGCCTCGGCGGCCCGGCGCCGGAGCCCGAGCCGGCGGCTGCCCGGGAGCCGGGCGCCGTCCTGCGTCTCGATCGCGCCGGCCAGCGCGGCGAAGCGTTCCGGAGCGTCAGGGCTGAGCGCCGCCGCGTCGAGGACGAGGATCAGCTGCCCGGTGCCCGGCGGGTCTCCCGCGGCGTCGAGGAACGAGGAGGCCTCGCCAGCGAAGCGCGCGCCGACGAGGCCGGCGGCGAGCAGTTCCACCATCAGGGCGAGCGCCGTACCCTTGGCGTCGCCCAGCGGCACCATCGTGCCGTCGAGGGCCGCCTTGGCATCGGTCGTCGGGTGTCCCTCCGCGTCGAGCGCCCAGCCTTCGGGGATGGCCTCGCCGCGCTTGGCCGCCCCGACGATGTTGGCGCGGGCCACCTTCGACAGGGCGAGGTCGACCACGATCGGCGCGCGGCCCGGCAGCGGGCAGGCGAAGGCCAACGGGTTGGTGCCGAACACCGCCTGACGTCCGCCCCAGGGGGCCATCGCGGCGGGCGTGTTGGCGAAGAGCAGGGCGACGCAGCCCTGCTCGGCCAGGGCCTCCACCGGGCGGCCAGCCGCGCCGCAATGGTGCGAGCGGCGGATGCCGGCGGCCGCCACGCCCTGCTGCCGGGCGAGGCCGGGCAGCGCCTCCAGGGCGAGGTCGATCGCCGGGTAGGCGAAGCCGTGGGCGGCGTCGATCGCGAGCAGGCCCGGCCGCGGGCGCTCCGCCCGCGGGACCGCGTCGCCCACGACCTTACCGGCACGGACCTGCGCCGCGTAGGGCGCGACCCGCGACAGGCCGTGGCCCTTGAGCCCGTCCGCCTCGGCGCCGACCAGCGCGCGGGCGACGCTCCGGGCCGCGGCCTCGGCCGTTCCGCAGCGGACGAGGGCGTCGGCGGCGAGGGCCTCGGCTTCCGGGAGGGTCAGGTTCGGCATCGGCTCAGCGCTCCGTGAGGTGGCGACGCACGGCCGCGGCGGTGACGGCGGAGACGCGCACGTTCGATTCCTGCGTCACGCCGGCGATGTGCGGCGTGAGGATCAGGTTCGGCACGTCGGCGAAAACGGTGCCGGAAGCCGCGTCGAGGGGCTCGCGCTCGAACACGTCCAGCGCCGCGCCGCCGAGATGGCCGGACCGCAGCGACGCGGCCAGCGCCGCCTCGTCGACCACGCCGCCCCGGGCCGCGTTGATCAGGATCGCGCCCTTGGGCATCCGGGCCAGCGCCGCCGCGTCGATCAGGCCGCGGGTCTCCTCGGTGAGCGGCACGTGCAACGAGAGCAGGTCGCTCCCGGCGATCAGCGCGTCGAGCGCCAAGCGCTGCACCGGGCCGGAAGCCGAGTTCCAGGCCGGATCGTCCGCGGCCACGAAGGGGTCGTGGGCGGCGACCGCCATGCCGAGCGCCGCTGCCCGGCGGGCGGTCTCCCGGGCGATCGACCCAAAGCCGACGAGGCCGAGGCGCTTGTCGGCGATCTCCCGGCCCATCAGGGCGTTGCGCGGCCACGCGCCGGCGGCGACGGCGGCGCTCGCCCCATAGGCGCCGCGCAGGAGCAGCATCGCGGTGGCGACCACGTACTCGGCGACCGCGCCGTCGTTGGCGCCGGTGGCCGGGTAGACCGCGACGCCGCGCGCCCGGCAGGCCGGGACGTCGATGTTGTCGAGGCCGACGCCGAGGCGGCCGACGACCTTGAGGTCGCGGGCGGCGTCGAGCAGGGCGCCGCGGACCTGGGTCCGGTTGCGCACGATCAGGGCGTCGGCCCGCGCCACGGCGGCGGCGAGGTCCCCGGGCCGGTCGACGAGGCCCGGGTCGTACTGCACGTCGAGGCCGGTGAGCTCGGCCGCGATCGCCGCCTCGTCCATGAACTCGCTGATGATGACCTTGGGCATCGAGAGTCCTTCTCAGGTCGCCGGCACGGCAGCGGGGAGGGGGCGGCGGAAGGCCGCCGCCGGCTCGCGGGCGGGGATCGCGTCCGCCACCGCGTCTTCGTCGTCGAGGAGGTCGAGGTTCGGGGTGATGCGGCCGTCGAGCACCGCCCGGGCGTGGGCGAGGTCGATCTTGCCCTCCCAGCGGGCGATCACGAGGGTCGCCACCATGTTGCCGATCGCGTTGGTCACGCAGCGCAGCTCGTTCAGGATGCGGTCCACCCCGATGATCAAGGCGATGCCCGCCACCGGCAGGAGCTGCGAGGCCTGGAGGGTCGCCGCGAGCACGAACAGGATGGCGCCGGCTACGCCCGCCACGCCCTTCGAGGTCACCAGCGCGATCGCCAGGATGCCGAACTCCTGCTCCCAGGTCAGCGGCACGTTGAGGGCCTGAGCGATGAAGCCGATCGCCATGGTCAGGTAGATGCACGAGCCGTCCATGTTGAAGGACAGGCCGGCCGGCATCACGAGGCCGGTGACGCTCTTGTCGACCCCGAGCCCGTTGAGCTTGGCCATGATCCGCGGCAGCACCGATTCCGTGCTCGTGGTGCCGAGCAGGATGAACAGCTCCTCGCGGCTGTAGCGGAACAGCTTCCACAGGCTCAGGCCGACGTAGAAGCGCATCACGCCGCCGAGGAAGACGGCGATGAACACGATGAAGGTCAGGTAGAGCGAGACGATCAGCATCCCGTACTGGGCGAGGATGCCGAGCCCGAACTTGCCGATGGTGAAGGCCATCGCCCCGAAGGCGCCGACGGGCGCGAAGTGCATGATCAGGCCGACGACCTTCATCAGCACGTCGCCGAAGGCGTGGACCACCTTGAGCGGGAACTCGCCGCGCCGGCCCAGCATCGCGAGCCCCATGCCGACGAGCACCGAGAAAAACATCACCTGGATCAGGTCGCCCTTGGCGAAGGCGTCGACCGCGCTGTGCGGGATGATGTTGGCGACGATCTCCATGGGCGACTGCGCGTGAGCCTTGCCGGCGATGCCGGCGACCAGCTTGGCGTCGAGGCTGTCGACCGTGGCGTTAACGCCGTCGCCCGGCCGCAGCAGGTTGACGAACAGGAGGCCGGCGGCGAGCGCCACCGTGGTTGCGACCTCGAAGTACAGGATGGTCTTCAGGCCCATACGGCCGACGCTCTTCATGTCGCCGACATGCGCGATGCCGACCACGACCGTGCAGAAGATGACGGGGGCGACGATCATCTTGATCAGGTTGATGAACATGTCGCCGAGGATCTTGCAGCCGACGGCGAAATCGGGGGCCACCACCCCGACCGCGATGCCCAGCGCGATGCCAAGCAGGACCTGGCCGTAGATCGACCGAAGCAACCTCATGCGTTCCTCCAGAATGACGGGACGGAGGCCGCCGCGGTTTCGCCCGCGGTCGTGCGCTCCCTCGTGGTCCTGGCCCCGTGGCGTCGGGGCTGCGCCCGCGGACCGGTCGTGGTCCGCGGGCGCGGGACAGGTGCGTCAGGCGCTGCGGTAGAGCTTCGTCATCACGAATTCCCGGTGGCCGAGGGACTCGGCCGCCGTGAGCCGGCCGTTGGCGGTGCGCACCACCATGTCGATGAGGGCGTCGCCGGCCTGCGGGATCGTCATCTCGCGGCTGAGCACGCCGGAGACGTCGACGTCGATGTGTTCGCCCATGGTGCGCACGGTGCGGGGATTGCCGGTGATCTTGATCACCGGGACGATCGGGTTGCCGATCACGTTGCCCTGGCCGGTCGGGAACGTGTGGACCACGTAGCCGGCCGCCGCCATCAGGGTCACGCATTCGGCCGCCGCCGAGGACGTGTCCATGAAGTAGAGGCCGGGTCCCTTGGCGGGGGCCTCCGAGGGTTGCAGCGCGTCGATGAACCGGCACTCGTGGCCGATCTTCTCGAGGTTGCCGAGCGCCTTCTCCTCGATCGTCGTCAGGCCGCCCGCGATGTTGCCCTTGGTGGGCTGCGAGTCGGACAGGTCGTCGGTCTTGTGAGCCTCGATCACGTCGTCCTGGTAGGCCTTCCACATCGTGTACCACTTGTCGGCGATGTCCGGGCTGATCGCCCGCTCGCGACAGAGGTGCTCGGCGCCGGTGATCTCCGACGTCTCGCCGAACACCCCGTAGATCCCGTGCGGGATCAGCTTGTCGTACATGTTGCCCACGGTGGGGCAGGAGGCGAGGCCGGTGGTCGTGTCGGACTCGCCGCACTTGGTCGAGACCCAGAGGTCGGCGATTGGGCACGCCTCGCGCTGGAGTTCGGTGGCCCATTGCACGAAGCGCTTGGCCTGGTAACTCGCCTTGGCGACGATCGCGATGTCGCCATGGCCCTCGATGCCGAAGCCGACGACCGGCTTGCCGGTCTTGGCGATGCCCTCGACCACGCGGTTGGTCCACTGATCCTCGATGCCGATCACCACCACGGCGGCGACGTTCGGGTTCGAGCCGATGCCGATCAGGGTGCGGAAGTGGAGGTCCAGATCCTCGCCGAACTGGAGCCGGCCGTAGGCGTGGGGCAGCGCCATCGTGCCCTTCACGTTGTTGGCGACCGCCTCGCAGGCAGCGTTGGACAGATCGTCCAGCGGCAGGAGCACGACGTGGTTGCGCACGCCGACCCGGCCGTTCTCCCGGCGCCAGCCCATGAAGGTGGCGGCCTTGTAGTCCTGCGAGGCGCGCTTGGTCGCGAGCGCCTGGGTGGCGAACTGATCGGGCGCACCGCCGACGAAGGGGGTGGTGATCTCGTGTTCGAGTTGAGCGGCTTCCTTGAACATCGTCACCTCACCAGCGCTTCGTCTTGACGTTATGGACGTGGACGTGCTCGCCCTTGGCGACGTCCTTGATGACCTTGCCGATATCCTGGCCGTACTTGATGGCCGTGTCGCCCGCCTTCAGGTCAGTGAGCGCGACCTTGTGGCCGATCGGGATGTCGTGGCGGACGGCGACCTCGAAGGTGCTGTCATTCTCGGTGATTACCCCGAAGGCGTCGGTGTTCGCGCTCAGGCCCTCGATCACCGCGACGGCGACGTTGTCCTGGGGGGAATGGGCGAGAAGATGCGGCTTGCGGCGCCCCGCGCCGGACGCGGCGTGGCTGCTCATGCGGTCCTCCTGATCTGCGTCGTCGGCTTCTTGGCGGCGACTGGTCTTATATAAGACCTATGAGATGGCGGACGTCAACGGCCGATTGAGGGGTGCGGGTGATTTCGTTGGTCCGGGGGCAGGGGCGTCCGGTCCTGCGAGGCGCGACGCGCGCCTGCCGCGTGTGGGAAAGAGCTGGGTTGAGGGCCAAGCACACCCGAAATCGTGCGCGTCATCACCTGCGCGTAGAATCGAGCCTATCCGGAAGTACCTGATCCTACGCCCGATCCGTCTCCTGCACAGGAAAGGGGCCGCGCACCGCTTTCCGCGACCGCATCGCGGCCCAGAACGGGCAAATCAGACAGCCCTGGAAGGCGGCGAGGGTACGCGGCAAGTCCGGGCCGCCCGTCTTGACCGAGCCTCCGATGCGACCCGCGAACCTTCGTCCGGGCCACCCCTCAAAAATCGCGCGCCCGGCCCGCAGCACCAGCCAATGTCTTGCCCCAACCGCCAGGTCTTATATAAGATATCTTCGAAACAGAGCCCGCCCCGGCGGGACACGGGCCGAGAGGACGAGGATGGCGGTTGCGTACGCGTCTCGCACAGGCCGGGTCGGGCGCCCCCGGTGAACGAGACGCTCCTCCTGATCCTGTGCGTCGGCTGCGCCGGCGTGATCTCGGGCCTAACGGGTTTCGCCTTCGCGCTGATCGCCTCGGGGACCCTGCTGTCGATACGCACGCCCATCGAGGCGACCGCCCTGGTGCTCGTCTGCAGCATCCTCTCGCAGGTGATCTCGATCCTGCGCCTGCGAACCTGGCCGCCGCGGGGCACCGCCTTCGCGATGATCTTGCCCGGCCTCGTCGGCGCGCCGATCGGCATTCACCTGCTGCACGATCTCGATCCCCGCTTCATCAAGGTCGCGATCGGCGGCTTCCTGATGCTCTACAGCGGCGGCGTCGCGCTGCTGCGCGCCGATTACCGGGTTGGATTCGGCAACCGATGGAGCGACGGCGCCATCGGCTTCCTCGGCGGCGTGCTGGGCGGCATCGCCGGACTGTCCGGCGCCCTGCCGACGGCCTGGAGCCTCGTACGCGGCTGGGAACCGCGCACCCAGCGGGCGGTCTACCAATCCTTCACCCTGGTGATGCAGGTCTGGGCTCTGACGATCCTCGTCTACCTCGATCCGCTACCGCCCGAGCTCCTCGGCGATCTCGCCCTGGCGCTGCCGGTGGTGCTGGTGAGCGTACTCGCCGGCCTCTCGATGTTCGCCCGGATCGACCAGCGCCGCTTCCGCACGCTGGTTCTCGCACTGCTGGCCGCGATCGGCCTGACCACGACGGCCCTGGCGCTGCCCGGCCTGCTGCAGAGCTGAGCGCGGTCGGCGGGGCGTCAGCTGCCCGCCTTGTCGTGAACGCCCGCGAAGAACAGGTCCTTCCAGCTCTCCGGCCGGCGGCGGATCGTGCCGGTGCGGGCCATGAAATCCGCGACCTTGCCGACCGCCCGGGGCGTCGCCGTGAAGGACACCTGTGGGTCGTTCAGGATCTCGGTGATCAGCCCGACATCGCTCCCGTCGTGGGCGAGCCGCACGTAGGCGCGCGCCGCCTCCGACGGATCGGCCGTGATCGCGGCGAGTGCCTCGTCCAAAGCGGCGCCGAAGGCCGCGACGACCCGGGGGTTGGCACTCGCGAAGGCCGAGGAAGCCCAGACGACGTTGAAGGTCGAGGGTTCGCCCAGAACGTCGAAGCTGTTCAGCACCGTGCGGATGCCGGGTCGGCGCAGTTCCAGCTCCTGGATCGGCGCGGCGGTGAAATGCGCGGTCACCTCGGTTCCCCCGAGGAGCGCCGCCATGCCGTCGGGATGCGAGAGCGTGACGGTGAGCCGGTCGAAATCGTTGCGGCGGGCCGCGCCGAGCTCCTTCTCGGCGGCCATCTGCAGGAACATCGCCTGCACCGAGACTTTTACGGCGGGGAGCGCGATCTTGTCCCGGTCGGTGAAGTCCGCGAGCGTGCGCACCTTCGGGTTGCTGGTGTTCATCAGGAGCGGCATGCTGTTCATCGCCGCCACGCCTTTCACGGCCATGGCCGTGGCCTCGGTCTTCGACCACAGCAGCACGAGGGGCGGCACGCCGCCGGCCGCGAACTGGATCGTCCCGGAGAGCAGGGCGTCGTTCATGGCGGCCCCGCCCGCGAGGGTGAGGTAGCGCGCCTGCAGCCCCTCCACGCCGCGGGCGGCCGCCGCCTTCTGGAGCAGGCCCTGCTCCTCCATCAGCATCAGCGGCAAGTGGCCGAGGCTCGGCTGGCGGGCGATCGCCACCGCGCCGACTTCCGCCCAGGCTGGCCGGGGGCTCATCGCGAGGGCGGCAGCGCCCGCCAGAAGGTCGCGTCTGCGCATGTTTCCCCTCCCTGAACCGATGGTAACCGATCGTTGCGCCAACTCGCTTGGTGGACGCGACCTCCCCCTCTCCCGTGCGGCAGAAGATTGGGATGAGGGACACGAACGCTCCGTCTGAAGACGCTATCGACGCGCCGACAGGTCGCGCCTCGTACGGACCAGTCTCTTCTCTCAGCCTGTCGCTCTCCCACATGGAGAGGGACCCCCGCCCCGTTCGGCAGAGACGGCGTCACGGACTGATCGTGCCCTTCAGGCGGGGCGGCGGATCACCGGCGCCGGCACGCTCTCGATCATCACGTTCACGCAGGCCGGCAGGCCGCTGGCATGGGCCGCCTCCAGCACCGCCGGAAGGTCGGCGGCCTTGGTCACCAGCGCCCCGAACCCGCCGAGCGCCTGGACCACTGCGTCGTAACGGGTCGGGAGCAGGTCGCAGTGGCGCGTGCGCTCGGGGCCGTAGTTGCGCAGCTGGATCTGGTGCTCGGCGTTCCAGCGGGCATCGTTGCCGACCACCGCGATGAACGGGACGCCGTAGCGCACGGCCGTGTCGAACTCGGCCATGTGGAAGCCGAAGGTGCCGTCGCCCAGCACCGCAACCACCGGGGTACCGGGGCGCTCCAGCGCCGCGGCGATCGCGAAGGGAATCGACGCGCCGATCGTGCCCGAGACGCCGTTGATCAGCCGGCGACCGGCGCGGACCAGGGCCTGCGGCCACTGTCCGATCTCGCCGCCGTCGCAGATCAGCGTGCCGTCCGGATAGTGGTCGAGGAAGGCGTCGACCGCCCGGCACAGCGCCACCGGATGCAGGGGCCCTGCATTCCTGCGCAGGTCTGCCCAGCCGGGCGGCTGGTAGGCGAGGGCGGCCCGCGCCTCCCGGTGCCAGGCCTCTCGGTGCGAACCCTCTCGGCGGGGGAGGGCGGTGCCGCTTGCGGCCAGCGCAGCCAGAACCGGCCGCGGATCGGCGAGGGCTGCGACGGCGAGACGGTCGGCCGGCGCGCGGCCGAGGAGCGCCGGATCGGGATCGACGATGGCGAAGCGGCAGTCGGGCGCGAGGGTGGGGGCCGCGCCGAAGCGCAGGGTGAAGTCGAGCGGCTTGCCGAGCAGGACGAGGAGATCGGCCCGCGACAGGACCTCCGCGAAGGCGCCGAGGGCCGGATCGTTGATCCCGCGCGGGCTCTCCATGCCGACGACCGGCAGGCCCAGCGCTTCCTCCAGCGCCGCCATGGCGGCCCGGCCGGAAGCGTCGCACAGGGCCGGGCCGCAGGCGACGAGGGGCCGTTCCGCCCCGGCGAGGGCGGCGCGCAGGTCGGCGACGAGATCCGGCGCCGGCTCTGCCGTGCGGATCGCGGCCGCGGCCCGGTCCGGGATCCGCACCGAGGCGGCGGGGACGGCCGCCTCCAGCAGATCGACCGGCAGGCTGAGATGGACCGGGCCGGGTCGCCCCTCCCGGGCGATCCGGAAGGCCCGGGCCAGGTCCGGCCCGAGGGAAGCGACCGAGCCGGCTGTCCAGGCGGCCTTGGTCATCGGCCGGGCGATGTCGGCCTGGGCCAATTCCTGGAAGGCGCCGCGCCCGAGCTCGGACAGCCCCGCGTGGCCCGAGAGCAGCAGGACCGGCGACTCGGCCGCCAGCGCGGTGGTGAGCGCCGCCGCGCCGTTGGTGTGGCCCTGCCCGCCGGTGACCAGCGCGACGCCGACCTCGCCGGTCAGCCGGCCCCAGGCGTCGGCCATGTGGACGCAGGCCGCCTCCTGGCGGGTGTGGACGAGGGTGATCCCGGTCTCCAGTAGGGCGTCGAAGACCGGCATGATGTGGTTGCCCGACAGGGTGAAGATCCGGGTGACGCCGAGCGCCTCCAGGGTCCGGGCCACGATGTCGGCGCCGCGCAGGGTCTGCATGGCTCAAGTCCCTCAGGCGGCCGCATCGAGGAGGGAGCCCCCCGGCCGCACATGGGTGAAGTGCACCGGCTCCATCGCGAGGTCGAGCGCCCCGCCGCGCTGGCGCACCACGGTGTAGTGCGAGGTCGCGAGATCCGACGCCTCCGGGAAATCCTCGCGGAAATGGGCGCCGCGGCTGTCGGTGCGGGCGAGCGCCGCCCGGGCCACGGCCTGCGAGACCAGCACGAGGTTCTCGAGGTTCAGCCGGTCCATCCAGGTCAGCGCGTAGCGGCGGTCGCCGTCCGGCGCGCCGGCCCGGGCGACCGCGTCGGCGAGCCCTTCGAGGGTGGCGAGCGCCCGGCTGAGGCCGGTCTCGTCCCGCAGGATGCCGACATCGGCCCACATCGTCTCATAGAGCGCCTCACGGATCTCCGGCAGCGAGCCCGCCGGCCAGCCGAGCGGCCCGTAGGCGCGGGCGAGGCCCACCTCGATGGCGGCGGGGTCGGGCTCGGCGAGGGCGCCCTCGCGCCGCGCGGCCCGCGCCATGGACTGGCCGGCGAGCCCCCCGAACACCGTGGAGTTCGCCACGCCGTTGCCGCCCAGCCGGTTCGCCCCGTGGACGCCGCCCGTATCCTCACCGGCCGCGAAGAGGCGCGGCAGCGCCGTGGTGCAGTCGACCGCGAACTGGAGGCCGCCCATCATGTAATGGGCCGTGGGGATGACTTCGACGAGGCCGCCCGCCAGATCGAAGCCGCAATCGGCGCAGCGCTCGACCATGCCCTTGAAGCGGCGGCGCACGTCCTCGGGGCCGAGATGGCTCATCTGGATGTGGACGCCGCCGCTCGGGGTGCCGAACCCCTCGCGCAGCCGCCGCATGATCGAGCGGCTGACCACGTCCCGGGTCGCGCGCTCGGCCCGAGGATCGTAGGCCTCCATGAAGCGCTGGCCGGTGGAATCGAGGAGCCAGCCGCCGGCCCCCCGCAGGCCCTCCTCCAGCACCGTCCCGGTCATGCGGGTGCCGGCACCGGCGAGCAGCCCGGTCGGGTGGAACTGCACCATCTCCATGTCGCGCAAGGGGAGACCGGCGCGCAAAGCCATGGCGAGCCCGTCGCAGGACTTGTCGCCGGACGGCGTGTGGTACTTGTACATGGTCGGCCCGCCGCCGGTGGCGAGCAGCACGGCCTTTGCCCGCACCAGCTTCGGTTCGCCGGTGCGCATGTCGAGCATCAGCACGCCCGCCAGCCCCGACCCGTCCCGGGCCGGGATCAGCTCCAGGGCGCGGTGGTCCTCCAGGCGGCGCACGTCCCTGCGCCAGACCTGCTCGGACAGGCGGTTGATGATCTCGATGCCGGTGAGGTCGCCCTTGTGCACCGTCCGGTCGAAAGTCTGGCCGGCAAACGCCTTTTGGTGGACGCTGCCGTCCGGGTTGCGGTCGAAGAAGCAGCCGAGCTCGGTTTCGAGCTCGCGGATCCGGACCTGCGCCTCGGTGACGAGCGTCCAGGCGAGCGCCTGGTCGTTCAGCCACTTGCCGCCCTCGATCGTGTCCATGAAATGCCGCTCGACCGAGTCGCCAGGCGCCAGCGCGACGTTGTAGCCGCCCTGGACCATGCGGGTGCAGCCGCATTTGCCGAGGAGCCCCTTCACCGCGACGGTGACGTCGAGCTCGGGCGCGGTCTTCTTGGCGTGGAGCGCGGCGAACAGCCCGGCCCCGCCGGAGCCGAGGATCAGGATGTCGGTCTCGACCTGCGCGGGGCTCATCGGGCGTCCTCCAAGGAGGCGATGACGGCGTCGCGCCGGGCCGCCACGTCGCGCTGCACGTCGGCGAAGAGCGAGCCGCCGTGCGCGTCCATGCCGACCAGCAGCGGGCCGAAATCGCGGATCGCGAATTGCCACAGGCTCTCCGGGTGGAGGTCGTCGAGGTCGACGTCCACGATGGTCTCGATCCAGGTGGTCTCCAGCGCCGCCGCGCCGCCGACGATCGCGAGGTAGGCGCCGCCGCGCCGCGCGAAGGCGTCGAGGGTCGCCGGCCCCATGCCGCCCTTGCCGACGATGAGGCGCACGCCCTCGCGCTCCATCAGGGCGTCGGTGAAGCGCTCCATGCGCATCGACGTGGTGGTGCCGATGCAGAACGGCGCGAAGCCGACCGGCGCCTCGTTGGAGACCGGGACGCGATGGACGTTCGGCGCGGTGTGGATCACCGCGTGACCGTCGAGGTCGAGCCGGGTGCGGCGGTCCCGGTCGAACATGTGGATCAGGGTCGCGTCGCGGATGCCGAACAGCCAGCGCCGCAGGGTGACGGTGTCGCCGATCCGCAGGGCGCGGATCTCGGCCTCGCCGGTCGGCATGTCGAGGACGTGGTGGGCCACGGTCTGCTCCTCACTCGAACGCGATGCCGCCCGGCGTGAACGTCGCGCGGGCGCGGCGGGCCGAGTGGCACTGGATGTTCACGGCGACCGGGTTCTGGGTGATGTGGGTCGCGGCGAGCTCGACATGGACGGCAAAGCTTGTGGACCGGCCGCCGAGCCCCTGCGGGCCGATGCCGAGCTCGTTCACCGCCCGCGACAGCTCGGCCTCGATCCGGGCGCCCTCGGGATCGGAGCAGACCGAGCGCAGCGGCCGGGTCGCCGCCACCTTGGCCAGATGCATGCACAGATCCGAGGTGCCGCCGAGCCCTACGCCCACGATGGTCGGCGGGCAGACCCGGCCACCCAATTCGATCACCCGGTCGATGACGAAGCGCTTGGCCGCGCCGATACCGTCCGAGGGCAGCAGCATCTGCAGGAAGGAACCGTTCTCGGAGCCCGAGCCCTTGGGGATCATCTCGACCGCCACGGTCTCGGGCCGGTCGTCGAAGTCGACGTGGATGATCGGCACCCGGATGCCGCAAGAGGTCTGCTCGTTCTTGCGGGTGATCGGGTGGACCACCGAGGAGCGCAGGGAGAACTCCTTCGTGGCCCGCTCGCAGCCGCGCCGGATCGCCGCCTTGAGCGCGGCGCCGTCGAAGCGCACGTCGGCGCCGATCACGACGTTGTAGATCGGGATGCCGGTATCCTGGCAGAGGATGTTCTTGGTCCGCTCCGCGACCGCGACGTTCTCCACCATCGTGTCGAGGATCGCGCGGCCGGTGGCGCTGGTCTCGGCCCGCTGCAGGTCGGCGAAGCCCGCCTTGATGTCCGGAGGCAGGATCTTCAGGGCGCGGACGTAGAGGTCGCGGCAGACCTCCTCGAATTCGCGGATGTCGAGATCCATGGCGGGTCTCCGATGGTGACGGGCAGGACTCACGCCCCGCTGAGGAGGAACAGGAGGCCGACCGCGAAGGCAGTCGCGAGGCAGCCCGAGACGACGAGGGCATTGCGCTCGCGGTAGCGCAGCCACTCGATGGCGAGCACCCGCAGCCCCAGCGCCATGTGGACGGCCAGCGCACAGACGAGGCCCCACTCGGCGGTGCGGACGAAGCCGTTCTGGGTGAGGCCGAGGAAGCTCTCGAGCCGGTCGGCGCCCTGGAGCGCGGTGCCGAGCGCGATGAAGTGCATCGGCAGGAACAGCGCCAGCGCGATCCCTGAAAGGCGGTGGATCAGGGCGGCGGCGAAGCCCGGCCGGCGCAGGGACGCGCGGGTCATCCCGATCTGCATGGACGTCTTCGTAATCGTCCTCATGCCCAGTACACCGCCAGCGCCGCCCGCAGTCCCAGCCCGGCGAGCAACGCCGACAGGGCGATCATGGTGAAGTCAAGGGAGCGGCCGCGCCAGCCGGTCCACTCGCGCAGGATGCTGCGCAGGCCGATCGGCGCGTGGATCGCGGCGGCCAGCACGAAGACCGCGTAGAACAGCAGGACGGCACGGTTGCCCTGTGTCCGGCCCAGGATCTCGCCCGCCGTGAGCCCGCCGCGCACCGCGTAGAGGATCGTGCCGAGATGAACCGCGACCGTGACCGCGAGGATCGCCGCGGTGCCGCGCTGGGCGAGGTACAGGAGCGGGCTCATCCGCGCCGCCAGAACCGGCGCAGCGCCGCCTTGCCGGTTTCGCGCTTCAGGCCCGCGATCGAGAAGGTCGGGCTCAGGCCCTTCGGACAATGCTCGGTGCAGCTCATGTGGCTGTGGCAGGAATGGCAGCCGGCATCGCCCACCACCGCGGCGAGCCGCCCGTCGCGATCCTGGTCGCGCACGTCGTTGACGAGCGTCCAGGCCCGGTTGAGCGCCGCCGGCCCGAGATAGTCGGGATTCCAGCTGACGACGTCGCAGGCCGCGTAGCAGACGCCGCAATTGATGCACTCGATCCCGGCATCGACCTCCTGGCGCGCGGGCGAGTCCGGCGCGACCGTCGCGAAGTCGTCGGGTGGGTTCTCGCCCGGCTCGAAATAGCCGTGGGCGCGGCGCCACTTCTCGAAGAAGGGCTCCATGTCGACCGCGAGGTCCTTGACTACCGGCAGGTTGCGCAGGGGTTCGAGCGTCAGCACCCCGTCCGGCGCGACCGCGGCGACCCGGGTGCGGCAGGTCCAGCGCGGGCGACCGTTCACCGTCATGCCGCAGGAGCCGCACATGCCGACCCGGCAGGCGAAGCGGTAGGCGAGGGTCGGGTCCTGATCGCGTTGGATCTCGGTGACGACGTCGAGCACCGTCTGGTTGGCCCGGCGCGGCACCACATAGTCCGCGACCGCCTCGCCCCGCCGGACGCGCACCCGCAGCGCCTCGGTCGCGCTCCGCCCGACGGCGGCATGCCCGACGGGGGCCGTCACCGCGTCGCCTCCTTCGGGGCATCACCCGCCGCCGGCGGGGGGAAGAACAGCTCGCTGTCGCTGGCGGCCGTAGCGGAGACCAGGCCGGCGCGGTTCATGTAGGCGAGATAGGCGGTCATGCGCTCGGGCTTGGTGGTCCAGGTGTTCTGCGGTGCGCGGATGAGCGCTTCCGCCTCCGCCGGCGAAATCTTCGCGCCTTCCGCCTTGATCCAGAGAGCCGCGGCCTTCGCCGGATCGTCCCGGATCAGCGTCAGGCTGTCTTCGAGCGCCGCCAGGAAGGACGCGGTGACCTTGGGATTGGCCGTGACGAAGCGCGAGGAGGCCCAAACGAGGTTGAAGGTGTGGGGACCGCCCATGACGTCGAAGCTGTCGAGCACCTTGTGCGCCCGCGGGTCCTTCAGCTCCATCTCCTGGAAGGGTGGGGAGCCGAAATGCGCGGTGATCTCCGAGCGGCCGCCCATCAGGGCGGTCTGCGCGTCCGGGTGCCCCATCGAGACGGTCAGCGGATCGAGTTTCGCCTGCTGGCCGGGTCCGAAGGCCTTCTCGGCGGCCATCTGCAGGGTGATAGCCTGGATCGAGGTCTTGGCGGTCGGCAGGGCGATCTTGTCCTGCGGTCCGAAATCCGTGATCGACTTGACCGCGGGATTGGTGGTCACCAGCCAGAGCGGCATCGCGTTCAGCGCCGCCACGCCCTTGACCTTGATGTTGCCCTGCGTCCGGCCCCAGATCGTCAGGAACGGGCCGACGCCGCCGGAGGCGAAGTCGAGGTTGCCGGAGAGCAGGGCCTCGTTCATCCCCGAGCCGCCGGTGAAGCGCAGCCACTCGGCCTTGACGTCGAGGCCGCGCGCCTTGGCCTGCTTCTCCAGCAGGCCCTCCTCCTCCATGACGGTCAAGGGCAGGTAGGAGATTCCGAACTGCTTCGCGAGCCGGACGGTCGAAACCTCGGCGCGCGCCGTGCCGAGCGCCCCACACAGGGCCGCGACCGTCCCGACGAGCCGGATGATGCCCCGTGCCGTCATGGCGTTCCTCACCTGTTTTCGCGCCGATCTTAACTCAGGCGAGTCCGTCGGCGTCGGATCGAACGATACGCGCCGGGCGTGCCCTGTCAACAGTCATATGTTATATACATGACTTCACGCAGGTCATGGAGGCAAGTCGCGCCCGGTGCGCCTAATTTCTCGTTGCCGTCGCGTCCGGGACGGCGCGCATCAGAACGATCAAAATGCCGGCTGCAGGGCCCGAACGGGCGGATCGCGGGAAGCTTGCGCCGGATGATCCGCCAGTAGGCCTGTCTTCAGGCCTGCATGCCCCAGCGCTGGATGGTGCGGCGCTCGATCGTCTGGAAGATCAGGTTCTCGACGACGAGGCCGATCAGGATGACGGTGAGCAGCCCGGCGAACACGTTCGGGATATCGAGCATGTTCTTGTTCTCGAAGATGAACCAGCCGAGCCCGCCTGACCCCGACGAGACCCCGAAGACCAGCTCGGCCGCGATCAGGGTGCGCCACGCGAACGCCCAGCCGACCTTCAGGCCGGTCAGGATCGAGGGAAACGCCGCCGGGATCAGGATCTTGCCGATCAGGCCCGGCCCCGACAGCCCGTAATTGCGCCCGACCATCTTCAGCGTCCGGCTGACCGACAGGAAACCCGAATGGGTGTTCAGCGCGATCGCCCAGGTCACCGAGTGGACGAGCACGAAGATCAGGCTGCCGCTGCCCAGGCCGAACCAGATCAGCGCCAGCGGCAGCAGCGCGATCGCCGGCAGCGGATTGAACATCGAGGTCAGCGTCTCGAGGAAGTCGGTCCCGATCCGCGACGCGATGGCGAGGCCGGTGAGCGCGGTCGCGAGCGCGACGCCGGCGGCGTAGCCCATCAGCAGCACCTTGAGCGAGGTCCAGGCGCGGGCCGGCAGCGTGCCGTCCGCGATGCCGCGGACAAACGCCTCCACGGTGGCCGAGAAGGTCGGAAACAGGAGATCGTTGTCGAGGTAGCGCCCGTACGCCTCCCAGATCCCGGCCAGGACGAGCAGGATCACGATCTTGCGCAGCCACGCCTGGTTGTAGAGCCGCTCGGCGACCGACAGGGGCTTCTCCACCACCGTGGCGCCGTGGGCGTGGCCGGTCTCGCGCACGATCTCGGGACGGCTCGGATCCGCGGCGGACGGGCGCGCGGGTGCGGCGCGCGGCAGGCCGGTCAGGACGGGCGCGCTAGACATTCTCCGCCTCCTCGATCTCTTCCGAGAACAGCATCTGCTGGATCCGGTTCTCCAGCCCCATCGCGGCCTCCGGCGAGTCCGCGCTGTTGAGCTCCGCCTTCACCTCGCCGGGATGGGGCGAGAGCAGCAGGATGCGCGAGCCGACCTTGATCGCCTCGGGGATCGAGTGGGTGACGAACAGCACGGTGAAGCGCGTGCCCTCCCACAGCATCAGCAGCTCGTCCTGCATGCGCCGCCGGGTCAGGGCGTCGAGCGCCGCGAAGGGCTCGTCCATGAGCAGGATATCGGGCTCCATCGCCATGCCGCGGGCGATGGCGACGCGCTGCTTCATGCCGCCCGAGAGCGTGTGCGGGTAGCTGTCGGCGAACTTCGTGAGATTGACCTTGTCGATGTACAGGTTCGCCCGCTCCAGGGCGGCGCGCCCTTTCAGCCGGCCCGAGGCTTCGAGGGCGAAGACCACGTTCTGCCGGACCGTCTTCCAGGGCAGGAGCTGGTCGAATTCCTGGAACACCATCATCCGGTCGGGGCCCGGCTCGGTCACAGGCCGGCCCTTGAGCCGGATCTCGCCCTCGGTCGGCGCCATGTAGCCGCCCACCGCCTTGAGCAGGGTCGACTTCCCGCAGCCCGAAGGCCCGAGCAGCACGAACCGGTCTCCCGGCCAGATCCGGAAGCTCACCCGGTAGGTGGCCGTGACGAGGTGATCGGGCGTCTTGTAGCGCAGCGTGACGCCGTCAACTTCCAGCAGGGGCTGACCCGTGTCCATCCTTCCTCCCTGCCGCCGCGGCTTCGACCGCGTATCGACGCGCGACCCAACCGCGCTCTGGTCTGTGTATCAGCCGGCCTGCGCTCTTCCCGGCGCTCCTCCAGCTAGGCCAGACCGGACTTCCGTCCGCGAGACACGTCACGATGGCCCCAGAGGATAATGCATCATATATAAGACATCTGGCAACAGCGGTCCGCCCCGTCGGCCGCCGAGCAGCGCTTGTCCGGGCTCAGGCCGCGCCTGCACGAGGACGGGCTATAACCGCACGAAGATCGCGTCCGCCGATAGATGCTGCCGTCGTCGGGCCAACTTCGGGCACGACCTTCCGTTCGTGCGACGCCCATGATCAAGCCGGCGTGTCCGGACGAAGGATAAGCTTCGGCGCAGCGACGCGGCTTGCATCCATGTCGGCGAAGGCAACCGCGCCCGCGACGAGGGGGCGCTCCTCGACCCAATCGAGGGGGCCCAGCCGGCCATCCGCAAGGGCCTCAACAACGTCGCGGAACTCCTGCATCGTGTAGCAGTAGCTGCCCGAGACCACGATTTCCTGAAGCGTGATCTTGCGAACGTCCAGCCCCCGCTCGCCGGGGAGAAGCCCGATATGCACGATGACCGCCCCCGGCCGGGCGAGCTGGCTCGCCTTGGCCCGCGTCGCGTCGCTGCCGACGGCATCGAGTATCAGGTCGGCGCTGTCGGGACCCGAACCCTCGGCATCGTCGGGCGCTCGGCAGCGGGCCGTCGGGAGGCCGCGCGCGGCTTCGGCGCGCCGCTCGGGATTCGGCTCGATGATGACGACCTCGCCCGCACCCTGCATGGTCAGGACCAGACCCGACCCGAAACCGATCGCGCCGCCGCCCAGCACCACGCAACGCGCCCCCGCCAGGGGCCGTCCGAGAAGCCGCGCCCCCTGGTTGACGGCGTGGTAGGCGACGGCGAGCGGCTCGGCGAGGGCTGCGTGCGTGGTCGACAGCGCGTCCGGGATCGGCACGAGGCTCTTCTCGGGGACGCAGACGTAGTCCGCGAAGGCCCCTGGGCGCGGAGGCATCGAGAGGATCTGCCGGCTCGGGCACAGGTGCGTCCGCCCGGATTCGCAGGCCGGGCAGTGTCCGCAGGTGACCAGCGGATTCACCGCCACGCGCGCGCCGGCCTGCGGCCCCTCCGCGACCCGTCCGGCGGCCTCGTGGCCGAGGACCAGCGGGGCGGGGCGCCGGGCATCGTGACCGTGATAGGCGTGCATGTCCGAACCGCAGATGCCGACCGCCTCGACCCGCACCAGCACCTCGCCGGGCCCCGGCACGGGAACCGGCACGTCGTCGACGATGAGCGCGTTCGGCCCGGTGTAGATCAGCGCTTTCATTGCGGGGCCTCGGACAGGCGGGCGTTCATTTGGCGGTGAATCCCCCGTCGACCGGCAGGGTCTGTCCGGTGACGTAGGCGGAGGCCTCGGAGGCGAGGAAGACCGCCGCGCCGTAGAGGTCGGTGAGCTCGCCGTTGCGGCCGCAGGCCGTCTGGGTGGCATTGCGGGCCGCGCGCTCGGAATCGGCGAACACCGCCTGCGTCAGCGGCGTCGGGAAGAAGCCGGGCGCGATCGCGTTGCAGGTCACGCCGCGGGCCGACCACGCTTCCGCGATGGCGCGGGTGAGCTGCACCACCGCCCCCTTGGCGGCTCCGTATGGCGCGGAGTCCGGGAAGGCCCGGTAGGATTGCAGGGAGGCGACGTTGATGACGCGCCCGAATCCGCGGGCCGCCATCCCCGGCGCGAGGGCCTGGGTCAGCAGGAAGGGTGCCCGCACATGCAGAGCCATGTGCCGGTCGAAGGCCTCTGCCGTCACGGCCGCGAAGGGCTGGCGCAGGTTCATCCCCGCGGCGTTGACGAGGATATCGACCGGCCGGCCGTCGAGCCGCGCGACGAGGTCGGCGACCGCGGCGGGCTCCGCGAGATCGGCGGGCTGGACCTCGCTGGCGATCGCCTCCGCCCGCAGGTCCTCGGCCGCCGCCGCGAGGTCGGCCGCGCGGCGGGCGGTCAGGATCAGCCCGGCCCCGGCGAGGCCCAGCGCGCGGGCCAGCGCCAGCCCGAGCCCGGAATTGCCTCCCGTCACCAGAGCCGTCCGCCCGGTCAGGTCGAACAGGCGCGTCAGGCGGAAGGTCATGCGGTCACCGCCTCGCCGAGATCGAGGCCATGGCCGGGGAAATACTTCGCCAGCCGGTGGTCGGCCGTCCGGGCATGGGCCTCCATGCCCTCCAGGCGCGAGATCCGCGCCGTGGCCTGGGCGATGGTCTTGCAGGCCTCCCGGTCCATGCGCTGCCACGTCAGCGGCCGCAGGAACTTGTGCACGGACAGCCCGGCTGAATACCGGGCGGCGTACTTGGTCGGGAGGATGTGGTTCGGGCCGGAGGTCTTGTCGCCGAAGGCGACCGTGGTCTCCTCGCCGAGGAACAGCGAGCCGTAATTGCTGAGCTGCGCGAGCCACCAGTCGAGGTCGGCGGCGTGGACCTCCAGATGCTCGCTCGCGTAGCGATCGGAGACGGCGACGATCTCCTCGCGGCTCCCGCACACCACCACTTCGCCGTAGTCGCGCCACGCGGCGGCGGCCGCGTCCCGCGCCGTGGGCGGCAAGGCGTCGATCAGCGCCGGCATGCGCGCGATTACGTCGTCCGCGAGGGTGCGCGAGGTGGTGAACAGCCAAGCCGGGCTCTCGTGCCCGTGCTCGGCCTGGCCGACGAGGTCCGAGGCCACGAGCGCCGGGTCGGCGGTCTCGTCGGCGATGATCCCCACCTCGGACGGCCCCGCGAAGACGTCGATCCCGACCCGGCCGAACAGCATCCGCTTGGCCTCGGCCACGTACTTGTTGCCCGGCCCGACGATGATGTCGGCGGGCTTTCCGGTGAACAGGCCGAAGGCCATCGCGGCGATCGCCTGGACGCCACCCAGCGTCATGATCACGTCGGCGCCGGCCACCTGCATCGCGTAGAGCACGTAGGGGTGGATGCCCTCGCCGCGGAAGGGCGTCGAGCAGGCCACGACGGTCGGCACGCCCGCCGCCTTGGCGGTGGCCACCGACATGTAGGCCGAGGCGATGTGGGCGTAGCGCCCGGTGGGCACGTAGCACCCCGCGACGTTGCAGGGGACGAGCTTCTGGCCGGTGACGAGGCCTGGTACCAGCTCCACCGAGAAGTCCTGGACGCTGTCGCGCTGGGCCTCGGCGAAGCGCCGCACCTGCCCCGCCGCGAAGGCGATGTCCGCCTTGACGCGCCCGGGGATGTCCTTCGTGCGCCGGGCGATCTCCTCGGGGGTCACGACGATCTCGCCGGTCCAGCGGTCGAGGGAACGGGCATAGTCCCGTACCGCCTCCTCGCCCCGCGCCTCGATGGCGGCGAGCATCTCCGTCACGACCTGCCGCGCCGCGTCGGTCTCGGTCTCGGGCGTCTTGGTCGCCCGCTTCGCGTAGTCGATCGTCATGATCCCTGCCTCTTTACGGATGTCTCGAACGAATTCGGACGGTGCCCTTCGGGAGGGCGGAGCCGGGGTCCGCCACGGCGCGGGCTGGCCCCTCTGGCGGCAGCGCTGCGCGCCCGGCGACCGCTTGCGCTCAGTGCGGGGCTGCGGCCGCGTCGAACTCTGTGGCGAAGGCCCGGAGCTTCGGATCGGCTGCGACGCGCTTCATGAAAGCGTCGTCGATGTATCCCTTGGCATCGGGCGCCTGTGGGATGGTGCCGACCTCGGCCATGAACGTCCCGATCCGCGAGAACCAGCCGTCGACCTGCGAGGGGCCGTCCGCGCGCGCCATCGCCTCGAGCTGCGCGTCGAGGCCGTAGGTCGGGCGCAGCGCGAATTCCTGGTCGATGGCGTGGTCGGACGCCTCGACGCCGCCCTCGGCGTAGAAGCGCTTGGCCATGTCGTGCGCGTCCTTGGGATTCGCCTTGGCCCAGCCCCAGCCCCGGAGATAGACCGCGAGGAACTTGGCGACCGCGTCCGGATGCGCCTTGGCGAAGTCGGCGCGGGTGATCAGGGCGCCGGGCACCATGGCGTCGGCGTCGGCCCCGCTGCACAGAACCTGCGCGCTGGCCTTCTCCTCCAGCGTGTAGGTGTTCGGCGCCCAGACGCCGACCACCTCGCCCGCGTCGGCGATCATCGCCGAGATGATCTGCGCCTGTCCGAGGTTGACGAAGCGCATCTCGCGCGGGCCGAGGCCCCACTTCCGCAGGCAGGCGCGGGCGGCGTAATCGGCGGTGGAATTGGTGGTGACGAGGAGCTTCTGTCCGGCAAGCTGCTTGGGATCCTTGAGGATCGCATCGTGCCGTGCGGCGCGCACCATCAGCGCGTTGGTCTTCGATTCGTCGTTGGTGAGGCCGATCGTCAGCAAGCCGAAGCGCGCTGCGCCGAGGATCGCCGGCACGGAACCGGTCCCGCCGACATCCCAGGATCCCGCCTGCGCGGCGGCGACCTGGGGCGCACCCGCTGGAAAGACGGCGAAGGTCGGCTCGAGGCCGACCTCCTTCCACCAACCCTTCTGCGTGGCGATGTAGAAGGGCAGCGCCCAGTAGAGCGAGGGCTGATAGGACACGCCGATCCGCTCGGGCTCTGCTGCCTTCACCCGCGGGGGCGGCGCGATCACCGGCGCCAGCGCCAGGACGCCGGCCAGGAGCCATGCCCGCCGCCGGCCGCCCCGGCACCCTTTGCCTCGAATCTCGGCCATGTCGCCTCTCCCTCGGGTCGCGGATCGCCGGCTCACCGGCCGGCCGCCTTCTCGTCACGCAGCGATTTCCAGATGTGCGTCCGCAAATGGACGAACGATTCGAGGTCCATCACGTCCTCGATGCGGGCGTGCTCCTCCCAGCGTTCCGCTTCGCGGACCGCTTTGACGTCGATCATCTCCTTGATGCGCCCCGGGCGCTTGGTCATGACCGCGACCCGGTCGGCGAGGTAGACGGCCTCCTCGACGCCGTGGGTGATGAACAGGACGGTGCGCGGGTTCTTGCGCGCGAGGCGGACGAGTTCCTCCTGCATCACCACGCGGGTCTGCGCGTCGAGGGCGCCGAAGGGCTCGTCCATGAGGAGAACCTCGGGCTCGAGGACGTAGGCGCGGGCGATGGCGACGCGCTGCTGCATGCCGCCGGAGAGCTGGTGCGGGTATGCGTCGGCGTGGCTCGAGAGGCCGATCATGTCGATCGCCGCGGCGACGCGCTCCCGGCGCTCGGCAGCGGGCATTCCCTTGTTGCGAAGCCCGAATCCGATGTTTTGCATCACGGTCTTCCACGGGAACAGCGCGAACTGCTGGAACACCACGGCGCGGTCGGGACCCGGCTCGGTGACCGGCTGTCCGCCGACGGTGATCCGGCCGCCGGTCGGGGCCTCGAACCCGGCCGCGAGGCGCAGGCAGGTCGTCTTGCCGCAACCCGAGGCGCCGACGATGGCTACGAACTCGCGGTCGGCCACCGTGAGGTCGACGCCGTCGAGCGCCTTGACGTGGTTCCCGAAGCTCTTCTCGACCCGCTCGAACCGGATTGCGCTCATCGGATCCCCTCAAGCCTGTCCGTGATGCCGGCGGAGGCGGGTCTCGAGCGCGCGCAACGCGACGTCGATGACCACGCCGACGAGGCCGATCGCGACCATTCCGACCATCACGGTCGCGGTCGAGACGGCCCCTTGGGCTTGCACCATCATGTAGCCGACCCCCGTCGAGGCCACGATCAGCTCGGCGCCGACCAGCGATTGCCACCCCAGGCCCGCGCTGATGCGAAGGCCGGCGACGATCGAGGGCAGGGCGGCCGGCAGGAGCACCTCGGCGATCATCCGGTAGCCCGGCGTTCCGAGCATCTCGGCGGCTTCCAGCAGGCGCGCGTCGATGTAGCGGGCGCCGCGATAGGCGTTGATCAGGCAGGGCGGAAACGCGCCCGCGAAGATGATCAGGATCGGGCCACCGATCCCGGTGCCGAACCAGAGGGCGGCGAAGGGCACCCAGGCGATTGGCGCGATGAAGCGCAGCCCGTCGAAGATCGGCGTGACGATGTCGTCGAGGAGGCGCGACCAGCCCATCGTCAAGCCGAGCGGCACGCCGACCGCGGCGGCGAGCAGGTAGCCGACCAGGAACCGCTGGAGGCTGGAGGCGACGTGGGCGGGGAGCGTGCCCCCCGCGAACGGCCGCTCGGTCAGGGTCGCGAAGCGCTCCGCCACGGCAACCGGTCCCGGAAGGAACAGCGGCGAGACGAGGCCGGACCGGGCGAGGAACGCCCAGAAGCCGAGGAAGGTCAGGGTGCCGATCGCGCCGAGGACTAGGCTGCGGTGCAGCGGCAGGGGCTGGCGTGACGCGATCATGCCGCCCCCCGCAGCTGCGCCCAGCCGATCGCCCGGCGTTCGGCCATCCCCAGCAGCGCGGTGCTGCCGGCACCGAGCACGCCGACGGCGGCCATGCCGACGAGGATCATGCCCGGGTAGAGGTCCTGCTGCGCGACGTTCAGGACGTAGCCGAGCCCGGCGAGCGAGCCGACGAGCTCGGCCGCGACCAGGGTGGTCCAGCTTGCCTGGAGCGCCAGGCGCAGTCCCGTGAAGATCATCGGCGCTGCCGCCGGCGCCAGAACGTCCAGGACAAAGCGCAGGCGCGGCGTGCCGAGCATCTGCGCCGCCTCGACGATGTGCGGCGGCACGCCGCGCACGCCGGCCTGGGTGCTGATTACCGCCGGAGGCAGCGCCGCGATGACGATCACCATCACCTTGGCCTCGTCGCCCAGGCCGAGCCACAGGATGGCGAGCGGGATCCACGCGAGCGGTGGGATTGGGCGCAGCAGCAAGAAGACAGGATTGATGAGGGCTTCGGCCGTGCGGTTCCAGCCCATCAGCATGCCGAGTGGAACGCCGAGCGCCACCGAGACGACGAAGCCCAGGGCCACGAGCCGGAGCGAATGCAGGACATGGACGAGAAGCGTCGTATCGGGGTAGCCCCGAACGAGGGCTTGGACTGCAGCCGCCTCCACGTCGACCGGCGCGGGAAAGCGTCCGGCCGAGATCAGGCCGAGGCCGGTGGTCGCGACGTACCAGAGGACGGCGATGACGACGAGCGTCGCCATGCCGACGCACATGCGGCGGCTGAACTTCACGGCGTTTCCTCGCGCTGCGGTGGCCGTCTTGTCGCGACGCACCGCATGAGCATTCAATGAATGCGCTTTCATTGTGCGCCTCACGGCGGCCTTGTCAACCGTGGGTCCTCTTTCACCATTGCCCCCGTCCCGCGGCGCCCTTTTCGGACGGCGATCCGGTGCGGCGGTTGCGTTTTCGTGAATGCGCATTCATCACTGCGCCGGTCGGGATCCGGTCCAGAGTGACTTGCCGTGAAACGTCAGCAGCGCGCGACATTGCAGGCGGTTGCCCAGCGGGCGGGCGTTTCGCCGGCGACAGCCTCGCGTGCGATGGCCGGCGCCGCGATCGTCCACCCGGACACGATCCGCCGGGTACGCGCGGCGGCGGAATCCCTCGGCTACCTGCCCGGCGGCCCGGCCCAGGCCCTGGCATCCGGGCGGACGCACACGATCGGCGCCATCATCCCGACGCTCGATCACTCGATCTTCGCCCGCGCGGTCCAGGCGCTGCAGACAACCCTGGGCCGTAACGGCTATCAGCTCCTGATCGCGGCGCACGAATATGCGGCTGCGGAGGAGGCGGCCCTCGTCCGGTCTATGCTCGGTCGCGGGGTCGACGCTTTGATGCTGGTTGGCGCGGACCACCTGCCCGAGACCTGGGCTCTCGTCACCGAGGCCCCGATCCCGGTGGTGCTGACGTGGTCCTTCGATGACCGGCTCGACTCGATCGGCTTCGACAACGCGGAGGCGGGCTATCTCGCGGCCCGGCACCTGCTCGCCAAAGGTCACCGCCGCTTCGGCATGGTCTCAGGCTTCACCCAGGCCAACGACCGTGCGCGCCTTCGCATCGACGGCGTGCGGCGGGCCCTCGCGGCGGAGGGGCTTGATCTCTCGAACGCCAGGGTATCGCAGCAGCCCTTCACTCTCGCCGGCGGCCGGGCCGGCCTCCTGCAACTCTTGGGGCTGGCTGAGCCGCCGACGGCCGTGGTGTGCGGCAATGACCTCCTTGCCGTCGGCGTGCTTCTCGAGGCCGAACAACGCGGCTTGGACGTTCCCCGCGATCTGTCGGTCGTCGGGATCGACAATCTTGAGATCGCGAGCCACATCGCGCCGTCCCTGACGACGATCCACCTTCCGACCGCGGAGCTTGGACGGGAGGTGGCCGAGCATCTTCTAGCCCGCCTACGCGGGGAAGCGCGCGCGCGTCGGACAGAGATGCCGATCGAGCTAATCGAACGTCGTTCGTCGGGACCGCTTCCGGTGCCCACAGGTCAGCCGGTCGCGGGGCAGCAGCACGGCGTCAAGTGATCTATCCGACCGGACCATTTAGATGTCATCGAATGTTGCGGAATGCGCTGTTTCTTCACGGTTTGCTTCTCCCGTCAGGATCTCACAAAACCGGAAAACTCGCATTCAGGCCGGACCAAGCCGAAGGGGGGACGTCATGGAATTCCCGTCCCAAGCTTCGTCGAGTCCTACCGCGACCGGCGGTCCGCCTAACTGTCGGAAATGATGTCGTCTGATTTGTGATCTTGTCGCGGGCGGATATTTCGTCCGCCTCACGCGTTCCACTAGTCCGCGCGATGGTCAGTCCCGGCGCAGGCGGATGAGGACTGACCCCATGACGCTCCTGATGATCGTTGCGCTGGCCATCGCCTTGGCCGGTGTTGCCGTGACGTTCACCGCCCTCCGGTTCGCCCCCATAACAAAGCATGTCGCCAGTTGGGATATCGCCCTCGTCGGCGGGATCAGCACCGGCGCGTTGGGTAGCCTCGGCGCACTCCTGCTGGTTTTTACCGCGTGAGGCGGTTGGGAAAAGTCAGCTGCAGAGCGTGGTCGGACCGAGCGCCGGGAGCAAGTAGCACCGCCGTTGCGTTCATGAGCATGAGACAGAGGCCGACGCTGCTACCGCTTGGCCATCGGAGCGGATGAGGATGGTCACGGGCCGGCAGCGTCTCGCAGCACGGATCTCCATCCATTGGTCACCTGTGGAACTGGCTAAGCGCGCCAACGTGCCACTGAGTGTCGCGGCGCGAGTGCAGGGCAACCCTGGCGAGCCGGCGGGCACCATCACGCACCTGAACGCCCTGATGCAGCCGTTGCGCACTGCCGGCACTCCATCGTGATGCGGCCCAAAGCTTGCGGGGCCAACGTCGATCTCGATGCCTCTCTTTAGGACTGAGCCCATGCGCATTCTTGTCGGCTGCGAGATGACCTATGAGTTCCTCCAGCCCACCCCCGTCATCGCAACGCTCAACGTCCACGCATCGCGCTTCTCCGATCTCGAACGGCCCGATTACCTGATCACGAGTCCGGCGGTTCCGCTGGACGGCTATCGCGACAGCTTCGGAAATTGGTGCAACCGCATGGTTGCTCCGGCAGGGCGCTTCACGCTGAAAACCGATACGATCGTACGGGATCACGGCAGAGGTGATTTGCAGGAGGCGGACGCCCAAGAGATCGCGGTCGAGAAACTGCCTTCCGACACTGTGCTGTTTCTCCTCGGTAGCCGCTATTGCGAGACCGATCGCCTCTCGTCCATCGCCTGGGATCTGTTTGGCCATTTCCCGCCCGGCTGGGGCCGGGTGCAGGCGATCTGCGACTACGTCCACGAGCGGATCACCTTCGGGTATGAGCATGCCCGTCCAACCCGGACAGCCTTCGATGTCTTCGAAGAGCAGCATGGCGTTTGCCGTGACTATGCGCATCTGGCGATCACGTTCTGCCGCTGCCTCAACATCCCGACCCGCTACTGCAATGGCTATGTCAGCGATATTGGCCTGCCTTTACCGCATGCGCCCGGCGATTTCGCGGCCTGGATGGAAGTGTATCTTGGCGGTCGCTGGCACACCTTCGACCCCCGCAACAACAGCTCGCGGATCGGCCGGATCCTCATCTCTTATGGTCGTGATGCCGCGGATGTACCGCTGACGCTCACCTTTGGGGCGAATAATCTCGTTGGGTTTCATGTGACGACAGAGGAAGCACCACACCGATCCTGAACAGCTGTCGTGGTCGGCGATGCTTTCGACTGTCCCCGAGAAAGCCTGCATGCCGTCGAGATCGGCGACCGCTCCCGTCAGCCCGTGATCAGATCGGGCGGCGGAATGGTTTGTCCAAAACTAGACTGAGAACGCTCGCCCATTGACATCAACCTGCGATAGTCCGCAGGGGTTACCTATGTTGAAAAACTTTCCACAAGGCCCGGCTACCTTCGGTGGCCGCGGCCTGGCGTTCGTGCACGGCACCCGCGTCGTGGTGAAGGTCTGCCCGACCTGTTCGCAGTGGAATTCTTCAAAGGCGGCTGACAGGGGCATATGCGGGTGGTGCGCCTACATTCCCTCCTGTGAAGATTTGGAGCCGGCTGCGAAACACGACGCCGCGACGTAGGGCAGCCATCCCGGTGATTGGATCTGGTGGGGCGCCTCAGCCTGCTCGCTTGGCACCCCAGTTACCGCTGCACTCGATTATGCCACCACACGGGCGCCCTGTGCTGCTGTCGCTCCCTTTCGCGGTCAGGCTACCGGCGATCGGCACCTTGTCGGTGCGGCTGGTGATCATGGCCTGAACCGCGCCACCTGCCGACACACCGCCATCGATGTCGACGTCCTGCCCGGGGATGGAGGCATCGCTGACCTTGATCTGCAGGCGATAGCAAGTGCTGGCCGAGTGACCCGCATCCACGAGGTGGTCCGAGTTCAAAGTTGGTGCAGCGTTGGCCTGGAGTTGACCCGGTTTGTGGTCCAGCACCAGCCTGTGGCCGCCGGTGTCGACCGTGGCCCGCTCGGACGCGGATTCCCAACCCCGTGAGGTCACCCGCGCCTTGTCGTGGTTCCCAATCAGCAAGTGCTTTTGGCCCCGCAGCGCCCGAAAAATTCGGCGCACTGCTCCGGGCTCGCCCCCATGGCGAAATCCCCGAGACGGAACACCGTTTCCTTAGGGCGGACTGTCGCGTTCCACGCCTCGATCAGGAAGGCGTTCATCTCCTCGACGGAGGCGAACGGGCGACGGCACATCCTGATGCCGCCGCCATGGTTGAGGTGATCGTCGGCGTTGAACAGCACCGGGCCGGAGGGAGTGAAAATCCGGTTCTTCATGAAGGAAGCCTCCTGTCCAAGGGGCTGCGCGCAGCGTCACGCCCCCGGGGGTAGCGGTCTCTGGTGGGGGGTGCGTATGCGTTTCATGGTGCTCTTCTAAGCCTGGGCGGCCGGTTGAATCGGCAAGATCGCATCTTGCCGAATCGCCATCGCGGATGGATTCGGCGGATGGTTACCGAGACCCTGGCCCGACCGTTTAGGTCAGCACGAGGGCGGCTTCCGGGTGCCGATGTACATGCTTGGGCCGGCTTAAATGCAAGCCTCGCGCGGGCCGTCCGAGAACGAGAAAGCCCCGGCGTGGAGGCCAGGGCTTCGGGACTAAGTCATTGAGATTGTTGGTAGCGAGGGAGGGATTTGAACCCCCGACACAAGGATTATGATTTGAACGCGAGCACGGCTAAGCCATTGATAGGGCAGGGGACGCCAGGGTGCTGCGCTAGCACTGCGCTACCTCGCAGCTGTGGGGCTCTCATCACCCCGAGCTCTGAGACGGCTGGCATTGCTAAGCTTGAGGCGGTCTATGCTCACGGCAAAACAAGAGAGACGAGGCGCCCAGAAGCAGACATGTAAGCTGCTGAAGAAGCAGGGCGTGGCACCCGAGGTGTGGGTTGCGGCCAAGTGCCCGTCTTGAGGCGCTATCCGCTCCTACCAGTTCTCAAGCCCGTGAGACCGTCCGAACGCGGCTGTGCGTTCCGCCCGAAATACATTGGACTGCAGGCCGGCGATCCATTGGCGCCCGCTCACCGTCACCTCCAAGTACTTTAGCGCGCTCTCCAGATGCGAAGATACGCTTTGCCAAAAGAACTCCGGGTATCGTTCGACCAGATCGGCAGGCGATGTGTAGCCCAGGGTGGCGTTGGTCCCGGCCTCCTCGAACTCGTGAAAGAGCGCATTGACTTTACGGAGGTAGAGTAGGTCACCCATCTGCCCGATCAGATCCGCCGCCCGGACCAGGCAGGCCTCATCGTCCAAATGGCTGTCTAGAGCGCTGGGCTTGGCCGGAAAGCGAGTTTGCTCGATGGCGCGCATGACGCGGTTCGCGTCCAGGATTTCCGATTGGCCAAATCGCGCGGCGACAAACAATTTGGATCGGTCGACGTGGTAGGCGGTCAGCGCCGCGTCTGAGGCGCCACGCGGCAGCACGATGCGGTGGCCCGCATCGTCGACGATATATCCCTTCACAGGGCAATCGCCTCTCAGAACGCCTCGGACGTATCCGATGTCATGAAAGAGGCAGGCGGCCAGCAGGTGTGCCCAGTCCTCGGGCGAAGTGAACTCAAGTAGAGTTTTGCCGCGCAAAATGTCGAGGCCGACCTGCGTCACAAGCAGGGTGTGTTCTAAATCGTGGTAAAGCGCGTCAGAGTTCCCCAAGCATTCAAGGGCAAGGCGGGCAGCGGCGCCGACCCTCTCGGCCAAAGGCGCTTGGCTGGTACCGAACGTGCTCTGGAGCTCGGCGGCGAGGTATTCGCCTAGTGCCCGTGAAGCAAGCTGAGCGGTCGTGATCATGCCGGGCACTCCCGCCGCCGAACGGAACCGTCCCTTCTACGGCCGCCTTTCCAGACTTTGTCGTACGCCTGCAGCCGGCCGAGGCGCATTATCTTAGACAGTACGCGCTGCGGCTGACGCACATTCAACCGTGGCAAGTGGGGCGGCCTCGATTTGCCTGGACCTGTCCCCCTCAAGAAGTCTGGCCAGGTGATGTTGCCGGCCTGGATGACCACGGTGCTTCTCGTGTCTCCTCAGCACCGTCGCAGATGACTAGCCGACCACCAATCCTCATCCAACGACGGGACGATCGCAATCGCAACTTCAGCGACCAAGCAGTCAGCCACTATCGGTTTCTTTCTGCTCCGATGGCGCGCTAGCGGCGAAACCGACCGCCTCCGTAAAAGGCACGGCCGCCGTGGAAACCGCCGACTCGACGGCCGTAAGCGGCGCGTCCGCCGTAGACCCGGCCCCCGCGGTAGCCGTAAACGCGCCCGCCCCGATAGCCATAAACGCCGCGACGGTAGCCATAGACGGCCCCGCCCCGGTAGCCGTAGACACCCCGCCCACCGTAGTAGCCCCCATAGCCGTTCCGCCGGCAACCACCATACGGTCCGCGGTGAAAGCCAAGGCCGCAGCCCCCGGCCGCCTCGGCCACGCTGACGCCAAACTGCCCCTTCTCCGGTGAGCCCAAGCTAAGCCAACTCCCAAGGAACAGAGCGACAAACACCACGAGCCTTATGCGTCGCATCTCGTGCACTCCACTGTGATCCAAAGCGCGCCAACAGGTGTCATCGCCGCAACAAACGACATCGTGGTCCAGTGTGGATCCTATATGCCCGCACCGCTTGATCGCTCGGGACATCGCAAAACGCTTGTCGTCGAAATATCGGCCCGAGCTCGGCAGTTCACGACGAGCTTGAACCGGACGACAATCGCTGAACTGGCGAGCCCGCATTCATCGCAAGAAGCCGCCAGGTAAACCGATGGCGAGGAACGTCGCCCGCGCCAACGGTCGGAAGTCGAAGGTCCGCGCCGCTGTCGAGCACGTCTTCGCCCGGCAGAAGGGGCCGATGGCGCTCGTCGTGCGCACCATCGTCATGGCCCGCGCCGCAGTGAAGATCGGGCTAGCCAACCTCGTCTACAACATGAACCGGGCGGTCTGGCTCAACGACTCCCGAACGAGGACGGTCTGAGGACCAGGAGCGAGGCGATCCGGCCCGGATCGGGCTGGCGTGTAGGTCGCGTGAGATCCACAAAGCGCCCAAACTCCCAGCCCACCCTTAGAGAAGCTGCTGTCAGACTGGTTTTTGGAGGTGTCCAGCTGGTTGGAAGCTCCCGCGCCGCAATGGTCGTACTCCCAGCTGTCAGATCAACGCAGATCTCTCACCTTATTTGCGAGTTTTAATAAAGCCCAAGCCACTACCAGAGTGACAATGATCGAAAGTAAGATGCGATTAAATGGTAGCATCTCATCAAACGCAATGTAATTGTAAGCGATTGATCCAGCAAATCCGCTTATAGAACCGACCCAAAGCATCAAACTCCTTCGAGAAATTGGCATTGTATCGGCTCCAACCCGTTGGGGTTGCGCTGAAATAAATCGAGTGCTGAAGATATAGTTTGTGATTGCGACTACAACAAATCTCAAAGGAAGCAAGGCCCCTGTCCCATTCGATCAAGCGAGGTTGGGTGGAGCAGCATTAACGTACATCGATAGATGAGGCCTGTCATCAGCTTTCGCCTGAGCTGGCTAGGCTAAAAGAAAGTTATCTTGATGTCGAAGGCAGATGAAACGCGCACCCCGTTCAGTGCGAAGGCGAATACCCGCTCTTCGAAGAGCCTCAGCCCCCGTTCGGTCGATCGCGGCGCGAATAAGCCCACGCAGCGCATCGACCAGTTTTTGCTCATGCACTCGGGTCGGTTTGATCGATGGCGAGATATCGCGGTCATTGCCGAAGCCTGGCAGGCTGGCACCAAGCAGCGGGAGGATCTTGAAACCGCTATCCAGGCAATCGACCCGGTTGAGGGGTACCACGCCTATCCGGGACCGAAGCTCTTGGCGGCGCTCCGCGACCGTGTCGCGGAGAACGACGCGAGCGGGACCGCCCGCATGGCGCTCCGGATCTCCAATGCATTGCTCACACGGGCTTACCGAGACCGGGGTACGGAATGGGATCCGCGTGCCGAGCTGGAGCCGGACGAGGTCGGCGACGTAATGCCGCCTGGTCTGGGCGAGGCAGACGTGCGCCGCCCCTATTTTGAAGTGCTGTTCGTGTCCGCGCAACCAGCTTCTCGGTGGCCGGCGCTCGCCCAAGAGGTGAAGCGGCTTCGCCGCCCTGAAGATGCGTTCGTTTACGAGCCGATTTTCGTCGGTTCGTTCGAAGATGCATTCTGCGCGGCGGCGATCAACCCGTCCATCATTTCAGCGGTCGTGCCGGAGGGCTTCACATTCCGGTCGCGTTTTGACGCGCCTGTGCTGCGGGACGTTCTGCAAACACTGGGCGTGAACGACGATCGCAGCACTTCCGCCTTGCGTCTTGCCGGCGCTCTGAAGCGCATCCGGCCGGAGCTCGACATCTTCATCCTCTCGGAGCGCCGGGTTGAGGAACTCGCGGGCGATCCGGCCGCGGATTGCGTGCGCCGAATCTTCTATGCGGTCGAAGAGCCTCTGGAAATCCACCTCTCGATCCTCGAGGGCGTTCAGGACCGATACGAGACACCCTTCTTCGATAATCTTAAGCGGTACGCGCGGCGGCCTGTCGGAACTTTCCATGCGCTCCCGATCGCGCGCGGCAAGTCGGTTTTCAAATCCGATTGGATCCGCGACCTCGGCGCATTCTACGGCATCAACCTGTTCCTAGCCGAGAGTAGTGCGACGACGGGCGGTCTGGACAGCCTTCTCGAACCGACCGGTACCATCAAGCGGGCGCAGGACATGGCAGCGCGCGCCTTCGGCGCCGACCATGTCTTCTTCGTGACCAACGGGACCTCCACCTCGAACAAGATGGCGGTTCAAGCTCTGCTCGGGCCTGACGACATCGCCATCGTTGACCGGAACTGTCACAAGTCGCACCACTACGGCATGGTGCTCTCCGGCGTGCAGCCGATCTACGTCGAGGCGTTCCCGATGACGGAATACTCGATGTATGGAGCCGTCCCGCTGGCGGAAATCAAGCGGGCGCTGCTCGCGTCCCGCGCTGATGGTCGCCTGGAGCGGGTCAAGCTGCTCGATCTGACCAACTGCACCTTCGATGGTCACATGTACAACGTACGCCGGGTGATGGAGGAATGCCTCGCGATCAAGCCGGATCTGATCTTCCTCTGGGACGAGGCCTGGTCTGGATTCGCGCGGTTTTCGCCTTTCCTTCGTCCTCGCACCGCGATGGGAGCGGCAGCCGATATCGAAGCTTGGTTGACGGATCCTGCCTCGCTCGACGCCTATGAGGACCAGCAGCGTGAGCTTGGAAGCCAGCCTTCGGATGAGGTGCTACTGAAGACGCGGTTGGTGCCCGACCCACGTCAGGTACGGCTTCGGGTCTACCAGACGAACTCAACCCACAAATCGATGTCCGCGATACGGCAGGGCTCCATGCTCTTGGTCAAGGATGTCGACTTCCACACCGTGCAGGCGCAGTTCCGCGAGGCGGTATTCACGCATGCCTCGACCAGCCCTAACCAGCAGCTCATCGCGAGCCTCGACGTGGCCCGCCGTCAAATGGAGCTCGAGGGCTACGGGCTGGTCATGAACGCGATCGAGATCGCGCTCAGAATCCGAAAGGCAGTCAACACGCATCCGCTGGTGTCGCGCTATTTCAACGTCCTTGGAGCCGAGGGCATGATCCCGGCGGAGTACCGCCAGTCCGGTTTCAAGGACTACCTTGATCCGAGTGCGACTTGGGCCGACGTCGTTCGCGCCATGAGTGAGGATGAGTTCTATCTTGATCCGACGCGCATGACGCTCGTCTGTGGCACGGCGGGCTTCGACGGCACGCAATTCAAGGGCCTGCTGGCGAGCAAATACGATATTCAGCTCAACAAGACGTCGCGAAACAGTGTACTGCTGCAGTCGAACATCAACAATACTCGTAGCGATGTCGCCCACCTGATTCGTGTTTTGGTGGAGATCGCTCGCAATATCGAGGACGGGCTTGCCGCCGGCGGAGAAGCGGAACGCGCCACTTTTGAGACTCGCGTTAAGTCGTTGATGACCGACGTGCCGGATCTGCCGAATTTCAGTCATTTTCACCAGATTTTTCGCGAAGACTCAGGCGAAAACACACCCGAAGGCGATATCCGCGCGGCATTTTTCAGCGCCTACGATCCTTCGTTTTGTGAATACGTGCCCCTGTTCGGTCCGGAATGCGATCGGCGGCTACGGGAGGGGCCGGAGATGATCTCGGCCAACTTCGTCATTCCCTATCCTCCCGGGTTCCCGATCATGGTGCCGGGCCAAGTACTGACGCAAGAGACCGTGGATTTCATGCGTAAGCTCGATGTGAAGGAGATCCACGGCTACGAGAAGACGAGAGGTCTTAAGCTGCTCAAACCAGATGCTATCGCAGCGAAACGTAGAGCCAAATCATCCGCGACTCCGAAGGGGAGCCGGAGAGCGGCATAGATAAGGTTGCAAGCACAGGGACGAAGCGAACCCGAATAGGAGGCCTACATGTTCGAGTGGTTTGCAAACACGCTTCGTCAGTATCCTGAGATCGCTATCTTTATCGCTCTCGCATTCGGCTATTATTTCGGATCCTTCACATACAAGGGTCTTGGGATCGGCGCCGTGACGGCGACACTCATTGCCGCCGTGATCATCGGCCAGATCGGCATCAGCGTGACTGGGCCGCTCAAGCCGTTCTTCTTCCTTATGTTCCTGTTCGCGATCGGTTACGCAGTGGGACCACAATTCGTCCGGGGTGTCGCGAAGGATGGTCTTCCACAAGCCCTCTTTGCCGCCGTTGTCTGCGTGTTTTGCCTCGCGGGTGGTTATCTTGCGGCGAAGCTTGGGGGCTATGATGCGGGGTCCGCAGCTGGTCTCTATGCTGGCTCGCAGACGATCTCTGCCTCCATGGGTCTCGCGACCGACGCGATCAACCGGTTGCCGATTTCCGAAGATCAGAGCAAGGCTCTCCTCGATGCGATGCCGGTAGCCTACGCCATTACCTACATCTTCGGCACGCTGGGTTCTGCAGTGGTCATCGCTCTGCTCGGCCCGGCGCTGTTGGGCATCGATCTCGAAGATGCCTGCAGGCGATACGAGGAGAAGCATGGCGGGACAAGGGTAGCCGGGGGGCCCGGAACCGCATGGCACCAGTTCGATCTGCGTGCCTACCGCGTTCGGCCGGACGGGATCATCGTTGGGAAGACGGCGGCAGAAGCAGAGCGGATGCTGCCGGAGCAGCGGATATATATCGAACGGGTTCGCCGCGGTCGGGAGATCATGGATGCGAACGCTGATACCGTCATCCAGGCGGGAGATGTGGTTGCTGTCGCCGGACGGCGCGAGGTTCTGGTAGATCTGATCGGCACGGCGGCGGAAGAAATCGATGACAGGGAAATGCTCGCGGTTCCCATCGAGGGTCTCGATGTCTACGTAACGAGCAAGGAAATCGACGGGCGCTCATTAGCCGAGCTGGCTCAAAGTCACTGGGCGCGAGGAGTGTTTTTACGGAAAATTACACGGGGAGCTACCGCGATCGACATCCCAATCCTGCCGAGCACCAAGATCAATCGCGGAGACATTCTCACGCTTGTAGGCCGCAGTCAGGACGTGAGCCTGGCCACCAACGCGATCGGATATCCCGACCGCGCGACCGATGTGGCCGACGTTATGTTCATCGGCGCGGCGATCGCGATTGGCGCACTGGTGGGGGCGATCGTCTTCAACGTCGGCGGGGTGCCGCTGACCCTCTCAACATCCGGGGGCGCCTTGATCTCGGGCCTCTTCTTCGGCTGGTTGCGTTCCGTGCGTCCTAAGTTTGGGCGGATCCCGTCCTCGACAGTCTGGTTCATGAACTCGGTCGGCTTGAACGTTTTCATTGCAATCGTCGGCATCTCCTCGGGACCGAAATTCATCGCCGGATTGCAGCAGCTCGGTTTCGGCATCTTCCTTTGGGGTATATTCGCCACTACCCTACCGCTTGTTCTTGCTATGTATGCGGGAAAGTACCTGTTCCGCTTCGACGATGCCATTTTGCTTGGGGCTGTCTCAGGTGCCCGCACCACGACGGCTTCGCTTGGGATGGTCAACGATCGGGCAAAGAGTCAAATCCCCGGCCTCGGCTATACGGTGACCTATGCGGTCAGCAACACGCTTCTGACAATTTGGGGAATGGTCCTGGTCATCCTGTTGACTTAGAGCGCCACGTCGGCCGATCGACACTGCTATTGGTCGGAGTGAGAAGTCCGTTTGCAGAAGCCGGCGACACGGGCGAAGATTACGTCGGCTGACTTGGTCTAAACGAATGGCTTGGGATGAGCGTTATTTTCAATGAGCGACAGGCTCCCGGACGAGTTTGCCCCTCGGTCGGCCACCTGACCACCGACTTGCATCTGTCCGAGCTCGTCGAGCCATAAGGACCTTCTTGGAGCCTCAGAAATGGCCCCGGAAGCTTCAGCCCTACAACTCAGTAGGTGATTACTGCTATAAACCGGAACGAGCCCTACGGGTCGGCTCAGAACACCACTGGAGCGTGGCTCGCGGATGTCTGGGGGAGATCCCGATGTACCAGCACATTCTTGTCCCTACCGACGGGACGCCACTTTCCGCCTCGGCCGTGAAGCAAGCTATGTCGCTCGCTAAGACTGTCGGAGCGAAGGTGACAGTGCTCACGGTAGTTCACCGGCTCCCGACATTGGCTTTGGGGCCGTCGAACCCGTACGCGGATGAGTTCAGGCGAGATGCACATGCCGAGGCCGAGCGCAGGCTCACCGAAGCGGAGCAGGAAGCCAAGCAGGTTAGTGTCCCTTGCGAGGTCGTGAAAGTCGAGGACCGGCAACCGTACGAGGCCATTATCGAAACCGCCGGCGCCCGGGGCTGTGACCTCATCGTCATGGCCTCGCATGGCAGTCGTGGCATTTCCGCCCTCGTCATTGGCAGTGAGACCATGAAAGTTCTCACGCATTCCAAACTGCCCGTTTTAATCTACCGCTGACCGTCACCAGGACGGCCGCGAATGCGAACCCGCGGGCCGCCCCCAATGCGCACGGCAACCGCGCCCGCAGCTCAATTCGACTGGACAATCCGCACGCGCAACCGCTTAGGCCTCCGCCTATTAGACAGCTTATATTAATACCAATTCGTCAATCAGGATCACTGATTAGCCTTCAGCGGTCGCCAGTTAGCCTCAATCAGCTCTAACCCCGGTACCTCCGATGACAATGTCCGGCTCTCCACTTCGGTCGTCGCGACCCGCGGGCTTCGGTGGTCGTTTCCCAGGCGATCGAGCAGAGTTAGAGCGTTAAATGTTGCCAGGAGGAGGTAGGTGACCCAGAGCACGGCTCTGACGTGCTCGGCATGCTGCTCCAGCTGCAGGATCAGGATGGCCCCGGCCGTGAACATAGCCGCCATCGCTAGAGGCATGATTAGAGGGGCAGACATCGCTCTATCCCGGATCGCCAGCATGGCGAGCGCCTGAGCGATTGTGCCGTGCCGCCAGATCGGTCGCTTGATGCGACGGGTCACCTCAACCCATCCGGTTGTCGGTCCGACAGTCGGACCGGGCGTGCTGCCCCTTCCTCACCTACCGGCGAAAGCCTCGGCCGCCATGGAAGCCGCCTCTGTAGACGCCGACGCGTCGCCCGGCGTAGACTCCGCCGCGGTACCCGTGGACGCCACCCCGGTAGCCGTAGACACCACGCCCACCATAGCAGCCCCCATAGATGCTCCGTCGGCAGCCGCCACGGCCCGGTAGGAGTGACCTGCGGGTATCTTTGCCGCTCTCGGCTCCCCGCCTACCGACGGCAGTTCGCGGTGCTGCAAGCCCTATTGCAAGTAAGCGTGACCGGTGACTAGAATGCTCCCGGATCAGCAAGCTACTCAGATCAACTGAGGCTATTCTCGATCCGTGTTAGGGAGGGTGTTATGCTTGCATTCGCATGCCTCTTCACTGTGCTCGCCGTGCTAGGATCTCTCATCGGCTTAGGCACCGTTGGAAACCCAATTGGCGCACATCACATGACAAGTTACGGTTGGGCGCTATGCCTCAACGCAACGTCACTCGCCATGCTTTTGATCTATCTGCGCTTTTCCCAGAAAAGCTCGCCCTTCTCGTAAAGTTTCTTCGCTGATGCGGCTGATCGGCCAGCTCATAAGCCGTCTTTGCCGCCTGAAGATCAATGCCAGCGGCTGAGAGCCGATCTTCACAGCGGCCGCGCGTCTTGCCGAAAAGCCTGAGTATCCGGACGGAGGAAGCGCCTCGGCCGCGGTTCCGACGACACGCAGAACACTGCGATGTGGATCGTAAGCCGATCCGACACGAAGGCGGCAAGCTCGGTCGGCATGCCTAACCGGTGGTGAACACCACCGGGTACGCGTTTGCGGCAGGCTTGTACGGAGCGGACCCGGTGTTCATGAACTGGTGTTAGTAGCCGCAGGTGCAGCCGCCGTACCCCTGCGTGGGGTAGCCGTAGCCGTAGGCGGCGGGGGCGTAGCCGCCATAGTAGGAGTCGCCGTAGCCGTAGCCGCCGTAGTAGTTGCTGGCCGCAGCCCCGACCGCCGTGCCGACCGCGAGACCGGCAAGACCTGCACCGACGCCGTAGCCATAACCGCGGCCACCGTACCCGTACCCCCGGTAGCCGTAGCCGCGCCCGCCGTAGAAGCCGCGCCCGCCGTAGAAACCGCCGCGGTAGCCACCAGCCACGCCTCGATAACCACCTACGCCGCCGCGCCAGCCGCCACCGCCGAACCCACCACCGCGGTATCCGCCGCCACCAAAGCCGCCGCCGCGGAAACCACCACCTCCGAAGCCGCCACCGCGGAAACCACCACCTCCGAAGCCGCCACCGCCGCCTCGGAAGCCGCCGCCACCGAAGCCACCGCGGGCCTCAGCGGAATCCGCGGCGACCAACGAGCCCATGCCGAGCGCGGCCAGGGACACCAAAACAAATTTGCGCATCGCATTCTCCATGTCCCCAGCCACGAAAACGGTACTACGTTTTTTGATCCCGGATCGCCTACCTGTTGTGCGCGATCATCTGTATGCTGGACCTCAATCCTGGTTAGCAGCTAGCGAGCTCCGGGACGGCGCTAGTAGGCGTAGTAGGCAGGCCTGTATGGGCCGGGCGGATTCCCGCTATAACGTCCGGCCGCCGGCACGCTGGCGCCAACGACCGGGGCTACGAGGTCGAAGGGTAGAAGAGCCGCGCCAGCGGAGATGAAGCCCGCCAACGCACGCACGTCGTCGGGCTGCCGCCGATCACGCGAAATAAACGCCGTCTCTCGTTGGAACCTCAGATTGCATGCTCGCAAGGGGAGGCCGCCGGCAGGGGTGCAGGCGTCGTGCCGGGCGCAGGCAGCATCGAGCGCGTCGATGGGGAGACGAGGCGCGTTGTTGCCGAGCCCGCAATAGTTGCCGTGGATGAGCGCCGCCGGCTGGTCCACGTCGATCACCGACTGGGCAAGCGCAGGCGAGGTCAGGCAAGCGGCAAGAACAAGGGGAGGTAAGATCCCGAGGGTCATGGCTTTTGACTTCGTGACAGGTGGATGCAGCCCGAGACGGACGGGCATGCCTTTCAGTAAGATCGACAGACGCCGGAACACGCCTCGTTTCATCTGTATTACCGTCCGCACGACTTCGCTTGATCCGAGGGGACATCCATCGAAAGCCGTGCCCGGATATTGGTGGCCTCGCGGGGCAGGTACCGCGAACGGATCTGCGACGGCTTCGTCTGTCACCGCACGAGCTTTGCCTTATCTCTCCTCTCCAAGAATTTAGTTGAAAAGCTCGGTGGCAGCGCCTCGGGCAACATCCAGGGCAACATCACGAAGGATATTTTTCTTTCCTTTGCGTTGAAGTCTCTATCTAACAACAGCTTTGTCGCAGACCCGACATCTCGCGCAACGAGCGTGCCTCATCGAGGAGTGGACTGTGCTGCGCAGCAGCTCGCCAAGTTTGGTCGAAGAAATTCCGGCCCTGGTGGAAAGAAGGTCGTTGTTGGAATAGGCCGGGGCTGAGATGCCCTGATTTCAACCCGATTGAGCGAGCCTTCGTCAAGCTCACGGCGCTGTTGCTCAGCGCGGCAGCCTGCACGATCTCGGACCTCAGGGCGGCGATCCGGCAGGCCTTCTCGTGCTTCACTCCGCAGCAGTGCCGCAACTACCTCGCCGCGGCCGGCTACAAGGACGACTTGGCCTCCGCTACCTGACCGGCAACAGCTCTAACCCTGCGACGCCAGACGCCAATCGTTCCTGCACCCAGCAGCACCCGGGCCGACGCATCAATGTTTTGCGTCCGTCTGACTACCGCCGATGCCGGTGGAGAAATCTTCGGCTCGCACCTCCCCGTCGAAGACGGTCTTGATTACCCGGGCCACGCCGGCGCCTAGCTCTGGCGGATGGATCGACTTCGCCCGCCGAATGGCCTCAGTGATCACGTCCTCGTGGCTCACCAGGCCGACGCGCTCCAACTCGTGCAGCAGGAGCGCGTTCATCACCAGGGCCGCCAGCGACTGATGCGCCATAGCCGTGAGGTCCTTCGCGATCTGCGCCGAGTTCTCCGCTTGCAACAGGACCAGCTCGGTCAGCTGCTCGGGGGTGAAGGGATCGTCGGTGGTGTCGCTCATGCCCAGCCAGGATAGCGGAAGCGCCAGAACTATAGATCTTACGGCCTGCAACTGGTGCTTGGTCAGCCAGCTACGCGGTCGCAAGGAATCAACGCCGCAACGGACCTGTTGAGTTCCCACGGGCCCCTGAGCTGGCAGCCAAGGGGCGCCGGGCGCCTCGCCGCACAGTCTTCAGTGCAGCCGTTTACGACACCGCGGCTCAGGCCGCGGATCTTCACGCTGTGCTTTAGCGTCCGTCGACCGGTTCTCCAGCCTCCAGACGCTTGGGGCCTTGCCCGACCAGCGCCGGAACGCATGCGTGAAGGCTGCGGGTTCGGAGAAGTGCAGGGCCTCTGAGACCTGCGTCACGCTCAACCCGGTGTCGACCAGCAGCCGCTGTGCCACTTGGAACTGCGTCTCACTGGTGAGCTGCTTGAAGCTCGTGCCCTCCGCCCGCAACCGGCGGGCCATGGTGCGGCGGTTCGTCATTTGCCTGTGCGCAACCCGGTCGGCTGTGCAGCGCAGCTGGGTGACACTGGTCTGAAGGTAGCGGCGCAGCTCGTCCGTCAACGTGTAGGGCTGATCGGCCCCGATTTGGCGGATCTGCCGTTTGAGGGCTCGGCGGGCAACCGGGTCCGCGCCCGCGATCGGCTGCTCCAGGAGTTCGGTCGGAAATACCAGCGTGGCCACCTCCTCGTTGAACCGGAGCGGCGCACGAAAGAAGGCGCTGTAGGGCCGCGTGTCCCGCGGGGCGGAGCGCGGTAGCAACACCTCCAACGGAGCCAAGCCGGGCCCGCACAGCTCCCGCAGCAGGTTGGTCATGGTGGCAAGCGCCCGCTCAGAATTGTGGGCTGCCCCCTCAGCTCCTGGGCGGTAGGGTGAGTGACTGAGGACCGCTACGCCGCCACACGTGCAGAGCCCGATCACCGCGCCCCAGTTCCGCCTGCCGACGTGCTCTTCGAGAGCGCGCAGGGCGTCCCCAACCGTGTCCGAGTTGCGCATCAGCAGGCCCATTGGCCCGAGCGAGGCCAGGGTCGTCTGCTGGCCGATGAGGAGACTTAGGTGGCGACAGCCGGTGCGCTCGGCTCCGAGGGCGATCAGGCGGCCGAACACGGCGTAGGAGACCAGGGTGTTGCCCCCGTCCAAGTAATCCGGATCGAGGCCGACCTCGGCCACGAGGGCGTCGGCATTTGCGCCGAGTTCGACGAGGACGGTGTAGACTGCCTGCGCGACCTGGGGATGGATGAAGCCGACGAGCGGCGTCTCAGGCGAGCTGGAAGTTCCGGCTGCGGGAGACGGATCCGAGCGACTACCCGCGCCTGACCAGACAGAATTCGCCATGACGTAGCCCCCGTTTCCAAATCAGACGGCTCTCGAAAACATAGGTTGATGCAATGAGACACGGGTCGAGGCTTCAAGCAACTTTCGTACCTTATCTGACAGTTACAAAAACCGCGCTTCCGCGGCCGCGAGCTATTCGATCGCGCACAATGACGAGTTTTATATTGTATTCAATAGCCATACTGCCCCGATTAGGAGATCATGCCCCAGCGTAAAATCACCCTGGCATCAGCCTGTCTTCAGCGCGTGACCCCGGGCAATCTGGTTCAATCAGCGAAACTAGCCCGCGGCGATGCGATGTAATTCGCGAGAGCCGTGAGGAGCGCCAATCTTTAACGATCTACGCTCAATTCTACCTGCGGCCTCGATCTCGTCGTGATCCGGTAGAGGTCGGCTGTTCCTGCGTTAGGCGTACCGCTTTGCACATCCTCAATCCGCTCACCGGAAAAATCGTCGAGCTTCCCCGGCCGAAGCCGAAGCCGAAGCCGAAAGCGGAGTGAAGGCTTCAGCTCCATGCCTTCTGCCCCGGAGTACCAGCTACGGATTGCTCGGCACCGACCCCGTGGGGGAGTGGACGTCGAGAACGCGATCTTCGACGCTACCACGATGCAGGTCGCGATTGCCCAGGCCACGGAGCTGACGGGCAGGTTCCTGGGAAACCAGCTGGGCGTGGCAACGCTGACGAGCGCGAAGTGGGGCCTCATCTGGTCGTATCGGCACAACATGCCGGACCCGCCTGGGCCCTAGAGCGCGGCCCGATCAGTTTGAAGCACAAGCGTCGTCCTCGTAGCCGGCAGCTGTGAAGTAGTTGCGGCATTCTTCGGGCGAGAAGCGCGTGAAGGCTTTGTGGATCGCCGCCCAGAGATCGCTGACCGTGCGCGCCGCCGCGCTGAGCAACAGCGCCGTGAGTTTTGCGAAGGCTTGTTCGATCGGGTTGAACTCAGGGGAGTACGGCGGGAGGTACAAGAGCCGGGCTCCGGCTGCCTCGATCGCCTCGCGCACGCCTGCTACCTTGTGGACGCCGAGGTTGTCCAGGATGAGCGTGTCGCCCGGCCTCAGGGTCGGGACCAGCGTCTCGGCCACGTAGGTTCGGAAGCGCTCGCCCGTCACGGGCCCGTCCAGCAGCGCAACCGCACTCGGCCCGCTCGTCCTCAGCCCGGCGATGACGGTAGTGGTCTTCCAATGACCAGCGGGCGCCGCGATCCGGCAGCGCTCGCCGCGCGGAGCCCAACTATCGCGGCGGACCATGCTGGTGTTGGTCGCCGTCTCGTCCAGGAACACGAGACGGTCCGGATCGAGCTCGGGCTGCGCCTCGAACCAAGCCTCACGCGCCGCTCTTACGTCCTCGCGCTCCTGCTCAGCTGCGTGCAGAGCCCCTTTTTGCGCGTGATCCGGTGCCGGGCGAAGAAGCGCGACAGAGAGCTGGTGCTGACCGCGACCCCGCGTTCCTGAAGAGCCTCACGCAACGCGCGCAGGAGGACCTGCGGGCGGGCCTGGTAGGTCTGCCGGATGAGGTCGGCATGAGCCTCGATGTGGCGGGAGCGCTGGTCGCCGCCCAGCGGCTTGGGCGCGACGTGGCCCACGCGCCGCTTCTGCTGCGACCAACGGCTGGCGCTAGCCCGGCTCACGCCGAAGCGCTCGGCGGCTTGCCGGCAGGTCGCCCCGGACGAAACCGCGGACGCCACGCGCTGGCGCAGATCGACGGACAAGGTTGTCGGCATGGTCTCTCCTCCTTGCCCCGCCAACCCCCAGCCGCCCAGCGCAGCTTCCGATCGGACGAACCCCGCTCTAGCCGTTGCAGCTACTGGCTTTCCATCAGGCCGTTCATGGCGCGGCACCTTTCAGCCGCATCGCCTCCGCCGGCCATGCATCCCGGTTGGCGCGCACCTCGACGAGTTCCGCCTGGAGTGCTCTGATCCGCGCCTGCAGATGCCCGGCGTCAATTGCGGCCTCGATGAGCATCTCCTGCGCTTGGGCAAGTTGCTGGCGCAGCTCGATGTGAAGCGGCGATTGCGGGCACCGCCGAGGCGCAGCAAAGGATGTCTGATACGTCGTTCGACGGCCACGCGCTAATGTACGGTGAATGACTCAGGCTTTCGCAGAACGACAAACGCCCCAGAAGCGGGTGCTCCTGAGGCGCTGCCGACCTTGCGGCCAGGTTGATCGGGCTGGGGATGCAACGGTCAACCGACTTGTGGCATCTTACGCGGCAGGAGGCGATGAAGAGGACCAGTCCCTCGCCGCCCGCCGCCCACACCCCGACGCAATGTCGGGAGCGGTTCGGCTTGGCTCGACTTTAGTACGAACCGAATTTGTAGTTCAGGCCGGCGCGGACGACGGCGAACTCGTCGGAGCGGCGTCCGACGGGGTTGAAGACGGCCGGGACGTTGTTGACGGTGTCGATCACGAACGCACCCTGGTTGCGAGTGCCGCGATCCAGGTTCACGTACAAGCCCTCGATCTTCACCGTTACAGCCGAGGAGCGGAAGAAGTTCAGGAACGAGTCGTTGGCCAGCGCGAACTCGATGCCGCCGCCTGCGGTCCAGCCGGTGCGGAAGCTGTCGTTGCCAGCAAACCCGCCGAAGTTCCGGCTCACGCTACCCGAGCCGTAGGCGAAGCCGCCGGTGCCATACACGAGAGTGCGGTCGAAGGCGTAGCCGAGACGGCCGCGGACCGTGCCGAAGAAGTCGAGGCTGGAGAGACCGCGCGGGTCAGTGACTAAGAAGCCCGGCGCCAGCGCGCCGCCGACGATCACGGCGTTATTCCGGTTGCTGCCGAAGCCGAGATACTGAGCGTCGGCCTCGAAGCCGATCACCACACCCCGACCAGGGTTGAACTGGTAATTGTAGCCGATCTGGCCACCGCCCGAGAAGCCGTCTTGGCTGCTGTTGCGGAAGACGGCCGTAGTTCCGGGGGTCGCGAAGGGCACCGGCACCGCGAAGGCCGAGCCGGTGCTGCGGCTGCTGGCGTCAAACGCATAGCCAGCGTTGAAACCGAAGTACCCACCGGTCCAGGTGAACACCGGGACGGGCGTGAACACCGGCGGGGGCTCCGCGCGGCGCGGCAGGTCGGCAGCCGAAGCGGCGCCGGCGAGGGCTGTGAACGTGGACAACGCGGCCAGAAGTTTCTTCATGACGGTGCTTTCCCCTGATTGAAGCTTAATCAGCGGAAGGGTAGCAGCGTACATACGGCCAAGCTGTATCGCCAAGGCCACACTAGCGGCAGAAGTGAGGTCAAAATGCAGTAATATGCCCAAGTCTCCGTATACTCATCACAATTCGGTCCGTTTCGAGCCTGTGTTGGATTCATGACGGCATTCTCAACGCGTTTTGTATCCTGCATTGAAGCCCATATGAGGATTAGATGCACCGTGTTCGATCGTACATTATCGGATGCCAGGAAGCGGATACTGTTTCGAGCGCCACCAGCATGCATGTGACCGCCTGACAGACATACGGCGATGATGTCGACGCCGTTCACGCGGCAGCGACATGGATCGTCGAGTACGTCGGGCGACTCGTCACGCATATCAATGACGCCAGCATCCTCACGATCGGCATCTTCGAAGACGTCCCGCTCGTCGCCTCCGGTCGTCATGTGCACATTAACGTCCGGGCCGTGTTCGTCACGGTGCTGGAAACCGCACGGCATCCGTTGGCGAGCATATATTGCGCCCTGGTACGGCCCAAGCTTTCATTGCCGGAAGTCAGCCGAGGGCGAGCGTGCCGACACGGATGCCCTGCCGGCTGCGCATCGCAGCTTGCCGCTGGTGGAGCAGGTGCGCTGGAAAGTGGAAACTGGGGAGAGTTGCCGAATGTACGGTGATGGCCGCGAGTCGAATTTTAAGCTGGATCTCCACAAAAATCGAAATTGCATTTTGCTGTTTGAAGCAGAGTGAAAAATAAACCGTGGGCCTTATTGCCGCAGATCTTGAGCCCGTTTGCAACTGACATTCTTTCGTTTGTTGAGGATGTTACTGCCGTCCGGGAAAAGTTATTACTCACCCCCGCCCTTAAGTGGGATTTACCATTCGGGACCAACGGGTTAGGCCAGATTTTCGCGGTTCCTGCGGTTATAGTAATTGCGGCGCCTTTATCCGTACTTACTGGTGCATCACCGCGTCTGCCATAGCAGATTTCGCGTTTATACTGTTTTGTTCCGAAATTTCGCTTTCAAAGGTTCCGGACCCTCACGGGCGGGAAATTTGAGTCGCATGCCAACATACTGATGCAATTGGCCTTTCGAAATTTATGAGGGGGTGGGTAATTACCGGGAAAAGGTACCGGTTTCCCGCCTATCTACACGCGAGTTCCGCCTTCGCCGCCAGTGCTGGCATCAACCACCTGAGCACCGCCAGAACAGCTATGACCACCCCGCCTGGATCGCTCGTCACTTCCATCGAGCTAAACAATTTCACGTATTACGGAACCTGAGGCGTGCGACCGTGTAATTTCTAAAGACTTCGCCGTCTCGCCCCTGAGGGGTTACCATGCGCTCCCGTTCGCTCGCTACATTGTCGGGCTCGTTGCTGACGGCGGTGTTCTCCCTCCCAGCTGTGGCCGAGGTCCGCATTAGGATCGATCAAACCAGCCAACAGATGGCTGTCTCCGTTGATGGGCAGCCTCTCTATCACTGGCCAGTGTCAACCGGATTACCGGGACACAGAACCCCAAACGGATCATTCAGGGCCTTGCGGCTGGAAAAGGTGTACTTTTCTCGCAAGTACGACAATGCACCGATGCCTCATGCCGTCTTCTTCACATCGGTCGGGCATGCGATCCATGGCACTCGGCACGTCAGACAGCTCGGCCGGGCGGCGTCGCACGGATGTGTTCGCTTATCCCCCTCAAATGCTGCAGCACTATTCAGCATCATCGAAACTGAGGGCTCAGGAAGCGCACGGATCACAATAGGAGGTAATGATCCATTGGTTGTCAGCCATAGAGCACGTGGCTTTAGGACGGTATCACATCGGCGGCATTATGATTATGGTGCTGTGCCCGCAGGGTTGCAGATGCAGGCGGAACCCGTTCACGGCTATTACACCCGCGTTCCGGTCGGCCCATCCTACCGACACTCAGCATATGCACCCTATGAGTTCGGTGCGGACGAGGTCAGCCTCGAATAGTGGGCGCACCCGCAGCGGCTTTTCGGCGATCCAGTTACCAAGTTTTCAGAGACGGAGCTGTTCGCCTCCGCGTTCCTGGCTACCGCAGCAGATTACGCGGTGACTGCTTTCAATCTGCCGATTCAGTAATCACGGCAACCGCTGCTTGCCCAGTTCAACAACTGAAGCAATCGTAATTTGGCCGACGCGTAGAACAGCTCACATCCGGCACTTACGGGCAGGTGCATCGTCGCTGGCGCCCTCCGCCCTCCGCGGAGAGCGACGCAATGCGCGGATGCGCGCTCAAGTAAGCTGAAGAGCTACGTGGAAGGCCGAGGCCTCGCGCCTCATGTTCAGGGGTAGTCCGCACCGCTCGAACAGCTTCAGCATAGGGGCGTTGTCCGGCAGAACCTCCGCTGTCAGTTCGGCCAGCCCGCTCTTCCGGACGAGACCAATGAGGTGCCGCATCAGCACGGCACCGATGCCCTGACCCTGATACCGGTCTACCACAGTGAACGCCATCTCGGCTTGGCCGAACTGGGTCACGATATAACGAGCGCCGCCGACGATCACGCGTTCGCCGGCCTCTTCCGCAACCGCGACCAAAGCCACATGGCTCGTGAAGTCGACGTCTAGGAAGAACTCGATCTCCTTGTCGGTGAATTGGCGCTTCGCGCCGAAGAAGCGGCGGTAGAGCGACTGCGCACTTGTATGTTCGACGGCACTCAGCAGCCTTTCCCGATCGTCCGGCCGCAGCGCGCGGATTTCCAGTGGCCGGCTGTCTCGCATACGCTCAACGGCGACGTAGTGCGAAAGATCATCCATGCGCGACCTGCAGACCTGAAACGAGAAAAATAGAACGCATCATTATTTTTGTCGACCCGCGACTACTGAATAGCGGGACACTCAATCACGTGCAGCTCTATCGCGGCGGGTTGCGCTGAGCTCATAGGCGCAGCTTATCAATCCCCTTTTTAAAGTGCACCTGCCGCGAAAGCTCAGATGCGCTGAGTATTGTCTCTTCCGATCAAGGGTATCTTTGTTAGGCTCCTACAAGAACCGCACAATACACTCACCTCGCCACGCGGGCGACGGCTGTCCGCTGCTTCAGCGGCATTAACAAGGTGTTCTGAAAAGCCATCCCCGCCAGTCGAATAAGCGTCCGCTCATCCCGGCAGGATAGCCGCCTGGGCAGAGGTGGCGAGGCCGCAGACTGGCGCTGGCGAACGTGTAGTTGGTGACGGTGTCGGCGCACTTTCGCAATGGCGGCGAACTGTGGGCCGGCGTGAGAACTCAGGGCTGCCTTCTGTTGAGGTACACGTGGGCCTGCACGCAACCTCCTTGATAACAGACGTGCGCGCCTGCTTCTGTCCACATCCAACATGGCCGCTTCGGCGGGTTGCTCAGAGCCGCCTCTTTGTCGACAGACCACTTGGCCACGTAGGCCGGAGTGCATTGCCGCGTCGGTATGGCTCCGCCTTGAGCAGCCGGCGCTACTGAGCCAACGGCAAAGAGCAACGCAGAGGCAGTCAGGGTGCACCTCATCCCGTCAAGATAGCCGCCGGTGCGCGGGTGTCGAGGCTGCGCAGCTTCGAATGCCCTTCGACCGCAAAGCGCTCCGATCGAAAATTCATGGCATCTCAGGAATAACAGTATTGCGAGCGATTGGAAACGATGTATCTTGTTGTTTCGGTGCCGAACAGGTGCTACTCGTCCCTTCTTGGTGGTCGAAACCATGCTAACGCTGGCTGTTCCGGAACGGAGCAATGGAAACCGCTACGCCGAGCGACGGTGCATTGCCGTGGCGAATGCGAACTGGTTCCGCAAGCTGGCATGGCGTGCGCTGCGCGACGGAGCGCCGAGAGACGAGTTTCGGGCCGCCAATGCCCGAACTGCCGCCCGCATCGTCATTCGGCAGGCCAAGCGAGACGCTCTAATTAGCAGCATCGCTCGCGAAGCTCTCGCACAAGGTCTGTAGCTTCCTCCCACGGACGCTCCACCTTCGGCGCCGCTTCCTCGAGGAGGCGGGTAGTTAGAGCCTCTCATGCACCACGCGACCCGCTGACGAGCCGAAGCCTGATCGGTCAACCGGCTATGACCCTACTCAACCGAAGTTATCGGAAGCGGGAAGCAGCTGGCTAATGCCGAAAGCGATGCGGCGATGAATGCCTGTTGGTCGACATTGTCGCCGATCAGCCGTGAGTACGTAATCCTCGGTTTGCCTTGAACAGTACCGTCGCGCTTGAGCGTGAAAAGGACGATGATTTCAGATCCTGTCGCTTCGGGTGCCGCCTTGGCATGCCGCGCACTGGCGCCCAGAGCCTCACAGAGATCTTGAGGCGAATTCGCAGGATCCGCATGCGCTGCGGATCCCACGAGGGACAACATCAACGTCGGAACAGTCAGGCGCATCAGTCCCCTCCGGGACCTTCACGGTGCCGCACGTAGCCCTGGCCGGCGAGCCAGTCCGTCACGGAGCTGCCTCCTGAAGCGGCTTGCACTCGTCGACGACGTACACGGACCGCATGCTCAGCGGCTTGTCACAAACCACCGTGTAGCCCCGCATGAGGCAATACGCGTCTGTCGGTCCCTCGCCCGCCTCTATGCCGAGACCGAGAGCACCAGGACGGCACTTGATCGGGACCTATCCTGAAGGTCAGGGCATCCTACCCGAACATCGGGATGTGAAAATCATTCAGCAATCAGCGAGTAGGTCAGTGGCGCTACAGCAGGGCCGCCAGCCACTTCGGAACCAGGAATACCACGAAGGCGCCTACGAGCGCGGCGCTGAAGCTGAGCACTTCAGAGGCTGGCTAAGCGCTCGAGCGCATATCTACCCCAATCAGGGCACCAAATGTCGTGCAGATCCGCGCGTTTGTATCGATCCAGCTGCCGCAGGTTCGGCACCTCGAGAACAGCATGAGTCGCTCAGCATCCCCTGCAGATGCTGCCGATCGTCCTCTTCGTCCGCGCGTCCATCGCCTTTTGTCGCGCGTCGAGCTCCTTTTGCATCGTGCCCCGAGCCTGTTCCTTCTCAGCTGCTTCAGCCATCCCGTCCGTGCTGGCGGGATTAGCCGGATCGCTGCCCTGCTGCACCGTGGCGGGAGTCGGCTGCCTACGCGCGGGAGCTGCAAGCGCCGGGGTGGCTAGGAACACGAGTGCGATAGCAAATCGGATCATGGAGGTGTCCTCCACTGCGGAAGGCCGACGATACCACGCCGACGGCTGAAAACTCAGCAGTCCCCGAGATCAGCGTGGATTTTCTGCAGCTTTAATCTCCCTAACGTACAACAGGTCTCGCCTGACAACTAAACATCCGACTAACCACGTATCTGGAAGAAGTTCTATCCAATAAACGCATCGTCACCGATGACGCGATCATTCTGTCGCACAGTCAGTGAGCCGGCGTCGTCTCCCGGCATCATTTTCTCCGACTGCCCGACAGAGATTTGAAGCTGATGCTGGCTGCGCCGGCCCAGATCTGCCCAAGTGAGCCGAGGACAGGACGCAGTTCACCCGAGGGGCCGTCCTATCTGATCAAGCGGCGCGCGCGGGAACTGTCAGGATGGAGCGCCGGCACACCCGGAGCACGACGATGCACGATGCCGAGCAGCTCATCCTGACCGCCAAGCCCGACGAGGGTTCACTCGACGCCGGGGCCGCTAAGGAGTTCAAGCGGAAGGAGTACGAGCGGGAGATGCACAATCTTTGAGTGCAGCTCTGCCATTTGCAGGACGGGGTCAAGCGGACCGGCGCCCGCATCATCGTTGCGTGCGAAGGACGCGATGCCGCCAGCAAGGGCGGCACGATCAAGGCCCTCACCGAGCGGGTCAGTCCCCGCGTGTTCCGCGTCGTCGCGCTGCCGGCACCATCGGACCGGCAGAAGACGCAGATGTTTATCCAGCCTACATCGAGCATTTCCCAGCGGCCGGCGACATCGTGATCGTCGCCCGCGTTGGTACAACCGCGCGGGCGTCGAGCGCGTCATGGGCTTCTGCAGTGATTTGGAATACCGCCGGTTCCTCGACCTCTGCCCGCGGATCGAGCGCTTCATTGTCGATGGCGGGATGCAGCTCATCAAGTTGCCGTAGCCAGACATCTCACACCGGACGATCGCGCCGAAGTGGATCGTAAGCCCGCCCGCAGTCGTGGTGATACTCCCGCCGGCGGCCTTGAGAGAGCAGCGCGCCCGGTCCGCCGCGGCGGGCTTCTTCATGCGCGCTACGGCTCGTCCCGTCCAAGCTTAGCTTGCGCTCGATGCCCAGCTGCAGCCCGGACTTGATCACCGCCCCAAGCTGGCGGTCACTGTTGATCGATTTGGTAGCCGGTCTCGTGTAGTGGCCAGTAGGAGTGATGCCAATGAAGGCACGCGTAGCAGGTGTAGAGCGACACGCCCAAGAACAGGACAGGCAAGATCAGGTCAATCACTCGGTGTGCCCATGCAGCGCCAGGGCCGCCACGACCATCTACGGGCATACAAACACCATGACGGCGAGCAAACCCATGGCAATCCTCCTGCCGCGGGCCGGGAGAACGCCGGACGAGCCGTCTTCGATCCCGACGCGTCCGCGCGGCGGCAGATTCCATTCGCAGGTAGCCCGAAAGCCGTAGAACTCTCAACCGGAGGTCACGGTCCAACGGATGCGGTAATGCCTAGCAGCTCGCTGGCTTCGACTAACCTTATGCAGGCGCCACGTCTGCTCCTGCCGGGTCTTGTCCATGGGCCTTGGCACGTCGATCGTAACGAGCTTACCGGTGATCGGGTTTAGGATTTCCATTGGGCGCTCCCCTGATGAACCCTCTATAAAGAACCTGAATTGTGTTTTAACCTTGACCATATACGGCGGCATATACTGTTTACAGCTTAATATTCAAATGCGCGCGGCATTGATTCCGAGCACCTCTAACAAAAATCAGTTTTGGCTGATGGCTGATTTCTGTGCACTCTGTGGCACCCCTTGGAGGTGAATACCCACCGGCCCGGTCGCACACGCCCCCCACTCGCTCAAGCCTCGCCGCCTCGCAATTGGCGGCATGCAGGGCGTTGTCCGGCAAGACAATGCGTCCGCTCAGATCGAGGGCGAGGCTAAGGCTGCCTGAGGCCGCCCGAACCCACACCCAGCCGGCTGCGGAACAGACACCCTCGCCGGCCTCGGGGACCACGAGGGTGTCACCCCGTTTTGTGCCCTGCCCCGCAACTTCAGGGAGGATGATCCGTGTCGACGGTGGAGCCGCATTCCTCGGACTTTGGCCCCATGAACATGGCCCGGCTCGCCGACGCCCGAGCCGAATCTCGAACCTGCGTTGGTACGTCCGTCCCGGCCGGCGGGACGATGACGATGATCCGCCGCCCTGTCCGGCTGTGGTAATGCCGCGACCGAAAACACCGCCGAGCGCCGCCGCGCTCGCCGTCTGCGCCTGATCCGCCTCGAACTCGGACAAGGGCTGGCCTTTGTGGCCGGCCCCTATCGTCTGTAGCAATCCTACGAAGGTTGGCTCACTCGGCAGCTGCTGGCCTCACCTTTCTCGGCTTGCGGGCCTTCCCGCTTCGCAGCGGGTTCAGCAGCCTTCTTCCGGCCGCGGGTCTTCGGGGCTTCAGCGATGGTCTCAGCGACGGCAGCCGCCTTCGGAGCGGCCTTCCGGCGCTGCTGGCCAAGACCGGCGCTTTTAGCCAACGCAGAGCGCTGAGCCGAGTAGCTCGCGGCCGTCGAAGGGTAGTCCTGGGGGAGGCCGTAGCGCGCCCGGTACTCCTCGATCGTCATGCCGTTCCTGCCCAAGTGCCGCTTCAGGGTCTTGTATGGCTTACCGTCGATGAAGCTGATCAGCGCGTCCGGCGCGATCGACTTCCGGATCTGCACGGGCGTGAGCTTCTCGGCCGCCGGCGCTGCGGATGCGCCGACTTGGCCGAGGCTGGACAGTGCCGTGTAGACGCCGGAAATCAAGGCCGGAAGCTCCGTAACCGGAACGCTGTTGTTCGATACGTAGGCGGCGACGATATCGGCGGTCAATTCCGTGTGATCATATTGCGGGCTTTCTATGTTGTCATTCATGTGGCGCTCCTACGTGAGACGCGCGCAAGAACGAGCCAACTTATTCCCGAAGTCAAGTGATAGCGCAAAAAACCCGGGCGCAGCTTGGGCTTTTACGTTATACGGCCGGCACAGCTCAAATCATCGCCCATCGTTCACCGCACTTTACGACTGATTGACTGTGGTGCCGCAATGGAAACGCCTGTTCCGGCGACCAGCGCTCGACCGGGCGCAGCGACCTCTCTGCCGCGAGTTGCGTCCCGACGGACCCTGCTGGCATCCTTGCCGGTGGCAGCTGCGGTTGCGGAAGCGAAGGATGGGAGCGCGACGTTTGTGCGTCGCTACCGCAGCCCCGGAGCGCACCGGCCTGCTTCGACGTGGATACTAAAACTTACCCCGCTGCTCCTGGTCTGATGGCCACGTTCTGCACTGCGCAGGTCGCATAAGCCATTCAGGATCATGGGCCGGGCTCCGATGACTGAGCGCCAAGTTGAGCAGGTATGCCTAAAGCCCTGTGAAAACGGGCGTGATCGCGTTGCGACACGCCTGGAATACAAAAGCTTTGCGACAGCCTCGTTCGTCCGGAAGCCGTGGCTCTTTCGATCAAGCGCCGCACTGAGAAACCGCGAGAATGGGATGATGGCGGCATTTCTGATGCCGTTGATGAGATGAGGGAGAGAGCTATGCCGTATCTGAAATTGACAAGGGCCTTTATCGCTGCTGCGCTCGCGCTCGGACTGGGCGTTGGAGCGAAGGCTGCTCCCTTCAGCAATACTGGACCCGCGGTCGAAGCGTCTGGCGCGGCGGATGGTTTGGTTCTCAAAACGCAGACCCTCGGGATGGAGCGTCGACACGAGAGAAGGATGGGTCGGCAGGAGCGAAGGATGGACCGGCGGGTGAACCGGCAGGAACGGAGGATGGATCGGCACGATCGACGGATGGGGCATAGCTATTGACATCGTCCATTAATCCGCAGCCTTCGTCTTCACCCGCCCCGGCCGTTGCACCGTCGGAGGCTGCGGATCATGTTGGCGGCCGGAAACGGCAGGTCGTGCATTGGATACTCACAGAGGCCAAGAGGATCCTCGGCATCTTCGGCTATCTCTGGGTGGTCTTTGGGCTGCTTATCCTTCACGAGCACATCGTCCTGTCGCGCCACGGCATCGGGTACGGGTTTTACGGACTGGCTTTTATCAATGCCTGGATCTTGGCCAAGATCATGCTCGTGGGCGAGAGCCTTGATGTCCTCCCTATTTTTCGGGGACGACCGCTGGCGTATCCAATCCTAGCTCGATCGTGCGTATTTGCCGCGCTCCTGGTGTGCGCCTACGCTCTAGAAGAAGTGGCTCTCGGGCTCTGGCATGGAAAGACGTTGGCCGGGAGTGTGCCGACGATCGGCGGCGGGGGCGTTCGCGGATTTGCGTCAGTAGTTCTGATCATGGCTGTAGCGCTGATCCCCTATGTCGCCTTCCGCGAACTCGGCCGGGTGTTGGGGCGGGAGCGCTTGCGTACGCTTCTTTTCTGCGGTGAAGGGGCAGCAAAGACGCTTCGAGACGGGTCGGGCACGGACGCGGATTGATGCGTCGGAAGACGGCCCAACCCCTCAGCCCCCCGCTGAGAAAATCCTGAAGTCCCCATTGCCACCGGTCGGCATTAGTAGATTCACCAGGATCGCCAAGTGGGCAAGCAGGATCGCGGTGGCTGCCGTCGAGGCCTGCAACCACCGCATCGACGACAACGCGGGCATGTTCATTCCGACGCCGAAGATGCAGGGCGCCGTCGACCGCGCCGATGCCGCAGCGCGGGCGGTCAACCAGATCTACCTTGACACCGTGGCGACGCCCGACCTGCCGGACAACGTCCTGATCCATGTGCTCCGGGTCTGAGTTCTCTATACGGTAGGGGGCGGGCGTAACTGGTGCGCGAAGATCCGCGCGCTGGGCAGTCCGCGCATCACGCCGAGATGGCTTTTCAAGTACAAGTTGAACCACCTGCTGCGCAAGCCAAGTCGCATCGATCCCAGGGTGCGAAAGGCCCTCATGCTCGAAGACGAGAAGGGCGCAGTCCCTTCAGGCGATCGGTTCAAGTAGCACGAGTTCCGAGGTCCCGCATGCTCTCGGACGGGACACGCGGGGCCGGGCAGGCTGCCGGCGGTCCGCCTGTCAGGCGACAGGGCAAACTGCCCCCCTGACGCCATGAGGACCTGACCCCCTCGATGAGCGAGGAGGTCGAGATGATCAGGAACGAGGATCAGGCTCTTCAGCGGACGGACGATCCGCGGAGGACCGAGATGAAGACGCCGGACGACGTGTCGGCGATGGTGCGGCTGAAGGCGCTGGGCTGGGGCGCCAAGCGGATCGCGACCGAGCTCGGCTGTTCGAAGAATACGGTCAAGCACTGGCTCCGTCAGGGCGATTGGCGCCCCTCTAAAACGCCCTCACGGTCGAAGCGGCTCGACGGCTTGACGGACTGGTTGGCCGAACGGTTCCGGCAGCATGCGGGCAACGCCGACGTCGTGCGCCAGGACCTCGCCAACGAGAAGAACATCCACGTCAGCCTGCGCACCGTGGAACGGGCCGTGGCGCCGTTGCGGCGGGACTTGGTGATCGCCGCGCGGGCGAGCGTGCGGTTCGAGACGCGGCCAGGTGAGCAGATGCAGATCGACTTCGGCGAGCGGCGGATCGAGATCGGCGGCGTGCCGACCCGGGTTTCGCTGTTCGTGGCGACGCTCGGCTACTCGCGCCGCCTGCACGTGCGCGCCTTCGGCCACGAGCGGCAGGAGGACTGGTTCGCCGGATTGGAGAGCGCCTTCCAGGCGTTCGGCGGCGTGCCGCGCGAGGTGCTGCTCGACAATGCCCGCGCCCTGGTCCTGCACCATGACCCGGTCAGCCGCGAGGTCATCCTGCATCCGCGCTTGCACGCCTTCTCCCGGCATTGGGGCTTCCGGGTGCGAGCCTGCGCCCCGTACCGGGCGCGCACGAAGGGCAAGGACGAGCGCGGCGTTGGCTACGTCAAGAAGAACGCAGTGGCCGGTCGCCGCTTTGCGAGCTTTGCCGCCCTGGAGGCGCATCTCGACGCCTGGACACGGGACGTGGCCGACCGGCGCGCGCACGGCACGACCGGTGAGGCGCCGCACGCGCGGTTCGCCCGGGACGAGGCCCGGGCGCTGCGGCCGCTGGCGGGCGTGCCGCCATTCTCCGCCGCGCGCGACCTCGTGCGCCGGGTCGGGGCAGACTGCGCGGTCAGCGTCGACGGCAACGCTTACTCGGTGCCTTGGCGGCTGATCGGCGAGCGGGTTCGCGTCACCGTGAGCGGAGCGGTGGTGCGCGTCCACCACGGCGGACGGGAGGTCGCCGTGCACGCCGCGTTGAAGGGACGCCACGGCCGTGTCGTCGACGATGCCCATCTGGCCGGGCTTGTCGGCAGCCGAGAGCGACCGGCTCACCGGCTCGACCCGTCTTCTGCCATGCCACCGGCGCTGTTGCGGCCGCTCGCCGAGTACGAGGCAGTCGCCGGGGGAGGCTTCTGATGGGCGAAGATCACCTCACCATACTGCTCGATCGCCTGAAGCTGACGGCTATGCGCGATCAGCTCGATAGCTTGATCGACGAGGCCGGCCGGGGCGAGCTGACGATCCGCGAGGCGCTGACCCTGTTCTGCGAGCGCGAGATTGCTCGGCGTGACCAGCGCCGCATTGACATGGCCTTCGGTCTGGCTCGCTTCCCCTTCGTGCGGGATCTGACCGGCTTCGACTTCGGCGCCCAGCCCTCGCTGGACAAGGCACAGATCCGTGAACTCGCCACCGGCCGCTTCATCGCCAATGGCGAGGCGGTGCTGCTCCTCGGCCCACCGGGTGTGGGCAAGACGCACTTAGCGGTGGCGATCGGGCGCGCGGCGATCGTGGCCGGCTATGGCGTGCTGTTCACCCCGGCCACGACGCTCGTGGCGCAGTTGGCCAAGGCGCATGCTGAAGGCCGGTTGGAGGAGCGACTGACGCACTACGCCAAGCCGAAGCTGCTGATTATCGACGAGCTCGGCTATCTGCCGTTCGAGCCGGATGCCGCGCATCTGTTCTTCCAGCTCGTCAGCCGCCGCTACGAGCGGGGCGCGATGCTGGTGACCTCGAACCGGGCGGTGGGCGAGTGGGGTAGCGTGTTCGGCGACGCGGTGGTGGCTACCGCGATCCTCGATCGGCTGCTGCACCACAGCCACGTCGTCACCATCCGCGGCGACAGCTACCGGCTTCGTGAGAAGCGTCGCAGCGGCCTTCTGCAAAAGGCGGCTGCGGTCCCCCAACCCACACCCGTCTAGGCGAGGGGAAATCGGCGTGGGGGTCAGATCCTCATGACGCGAAGGGGTCAGTTCCGGATGTCGCTTGAAACCGCCGGCTAAGTCATCGATAGGGCAGGGGATGCCGGGGTGCTGCGCTAGTGCACACACGCCGACGAACGCACCACGTGCCTGCCCGTTTGCGCCCTAGAGTTGAGTGAGACACCTCGTTAGCGGACGCTGTCCGCATCAGAGGTGAACGATGACGACAGAGACAACGACGGCCGCAGCGGCAGGTCCGGGGTGGGGCGGGCGGATGTCCCGTCAGCGCAAGCGCGATGCGGTGCTGCGGCTGGTACGCGGCGAGGATCTGGAGACGGTCTCTCGCGAGCTGGGCGTCACGGCGGCGACCTTGAGCGGCTGGCGCGATGCCTTTCTGTCCGGCGGCGAGGCCCACCTGGCGACCCGCGCGACCGACGCTGAGGCGCTGGAGAGCGCCCGTCTGAAGGCCAAGCTCGGCGAGATGCTGCTGGAGCGCGAGCTTCTGGAGGCCAAGATCGCGGTCCTGGAGGGCGGCCGCCCTTTAGCGCGGCGGAGGTGGAGGTCATGAGCCGGACCCCCTCGCCGAGCCGCAACACGCCTTACGGTCTGGCCCGGGTCTGCCGGGTCTGGCGGACAGCCCGCGCCAGCGTCTATCGACAGCGTCATCCTGCACAGCCGCGGGCCCAGCGACCTGGACCGACCGGCCCGATGCCGGACGCGGACTTGGTGGCGCGGATCCGCGGCGTCCTGGCCGCCAGCCCGTTCCACGGCGAAGGCCACCGCAAGGTCTGGGCACGGCTGCGCGTGGCTGGCGTGCGCACCTCCAAACAGCGCGTGCTGCGGCTGATGCGCGAGCACGATCTGCTCGCGCCTGCCCGCGTCGGATCTCCCCGGGGACCGCGCAACCACGACGGCACCATCATCCCCGAGGCGCTGAACTGTGGGGCACCGACATGACCACGACCTGGACGAGCGAGGGACAGGTCGCGGTGTTCATCGCCATCGATCATCACAACGCCGAGTGCGTCGGCATCCATGCCGCCCGGCGCGGCACCCGCTTCGAGGCGCTGGAGCCGCTGCGCCAGGGCGTCCGCCGCCATTTCGGAGCCGTCGCCAAGGACGTGGCGCGCGGGCTGAGCGTCCGGCACGATCACGGCAGCTGCTACATGGCGCACGATTTCCAGACTGAGCTCGCCTTCTTGGGGGCGGAGAGCTCGCCCGCCTTCGTGCGAGCGCCGGAAGGCAACGGCTGCGCTGAGCGCTTCATCCGGACGCTGAAGGAGAAGCTGCTCTGGGTGCAGAGCTTCGACACCCTGGAAGCCTTGCGCCAGGCGCTCCTGGCCTTCCGGGAGACCTACAACACCACTTGGCTTATCCAGCGGCTCGGCTTCCGGTCGCCCGCCACTGTGCGCCAGGAGCGACTTTCACCCGCGGCTCTCGCCGCGTAGGCTCCTTCCCGGTGTCTCACAAACCGAGGGCGCTACACCCGCTAATATGCTGCTGTGGCTTCGAAAACCACGCTGCCTTGTGTACGTTTTTTTGGCGTCAGAGCATTAGTGCCTTTTCACCAGAACAGGGGACGCAGGTGCGGGTGACCAACACGCGCAACGGCCAGTCGGTCGTGGTGCGCATCAACGATCGCGACCCCTATGTCGGCCGTCGCATGATCGATCTGTAAAAAACTTCAGCTCAGGCCATCGGCATCGCCGGCCTTACAAAGGGCTCCATCGCACCATTGTAATTGCTTCCGAAGGGTACATCCCGGCCAGTCAGCACCCTTAGATGACGGCGCGCTGGATTACGCGCTTAGCGGGCCACGCTGACCCTTCTCATCGATTTCTGATCGCGCTTATAAGCCGAAATGGCGGCAGAACACCCGAGCGACAGCTGCTTGAGCTTCACCCGGAAGCACGCTTCCACCTCGGGCCCGCCTGGCGGAAACTGACTGCAGTGTGCCAAGTAGTCGCCGGTGCAGCTCTGTTTGAGAGCCTCACGAGTAGGTGACTGTTGGGCGAGCACCGCGAATGGAAACATCCCGAGAGCCAGCATCAGATAGGAACCTAACATTCTCATCTTCAATCCTCCTGCTTGCAAAACCAAACCGCTTGAAGATGAGAAAGCACAGGGCGCAGAAAGCCATCTCGATAGTAAACCAGGTGAATACGATCCAAACAGCTTCTCGATGGGATCTGCTTTTGGTGTGAACGAAGGCAGGCTCGTCCTTTTTGCGCAAATTACATTACCCCTGAATAAATCCAGCCAAAACGACGACTATTATGCCGGGTTCTATCAAAGCAGCTACAAGTCTGCAGTTCGCGCGATTGTGCCACTACCCTCGCTAATCGGGCCGGCCCGCGAACTGGGTCTATTTGGTGTTTGTATTTTTGCGCGGTTCCATGCTCGTGAAGCTGCGGTTGCCCGATCGGCGAAGGGAAGCTGTTACAGTCTTGCACACGATGGCAACGGTCCTCACGGACCAGCCCTCTACGGGGTGAAACGACTTGCTTCTCAGGTGCATGCAACTGGGCGGCGACGCTGAACTAGTGAGCAGTTTTACTGGTTTAGAAGCCGTGATTATAGGGCGTGCGAAGGCCGCTTCGGGCGTGCCCAGAAGCGCAAGAATGAGAGCGTAGCGGAGAAGGGCAGAGACCCTGAGTTGTGGCACGATCAGAGTGTCGCGCATCACCGTCTCCCGGTACCCCAAAACAGCAAGCACCTGAGCGTTCATGCCGTCCCGCCAGATCAGCCATCAGCCGCCCGATGCGATGGACCAGTCCCCTTATCCTACAATGCCGCCTTTATCGGTGCCCGCTGGCGTGCTCCGCCCAATTCAGGGCATCAGCGTGAGATCACGCGGACAACCCGGCGCGAGTCGAGGTCGATGACGACCGCGCGGTCATCGGGAGATATGTAGTAGCCGTAGTAGCCAGTCGGGTTCAGCCCCGCGAGTGAAACATTCTGAAATGAACCCAACCCCAGCCAGCCGGGGATCACACTGCCTCGCCCGACGCGCACGCCACTCGGTTCGCTGTAGTGAGGTCCCGCATCGAACAGCGTTTGGATCGTCCCGCTCTCGTCACCCTGCATCAGAACGCCTTGATCGCCGAGATGCGGATTGACGCGCAGCACGAGCGGCTCAGCCAGCGCCAGCGAGCCAGTCAGAAGACCTGCCGTCGCAACGCCAACTGCGGTGAGCAGGCCCGTTGCGCGAGCGAGCATGGTAGACATGGTCTCCTCCCTAGATAAGTGGTGGGCGAACGCCGAGCCCGGCACCCTGATGTAGTATGGCCATAAGGATCCACGGTGCTTGATCACTCGGGACGCTCCGAGAACTTTCAATTCAAAATACCCAAGTAAACTTGGCTGTCATTGGCTTGGAACCGAGCCTCTCAAACGTAATCGCAACGGATCCAGTGTTCGGGGCAGGCAAAGGCTCTGTTTCCGAGGACGAGCATCGCCTCCCTACCTCGGCATCGCTCGTGTGATGAGTGTCGGCGGCCATTCGACCATGTTTTCGCCCCACTGCGAGCGAAGCATGGCAATTAACATGAGTGAGTCGCCCATCTTCGAAGTCCGGATTACGACGTGCGAGACGGGCAGCATCCTGCGCGCGCCGACCGAACGCGAGCTGGCTGCCAAGGCGGAAACTCTGATCCGCAGGGTTCATGCACGCGGCGAGCTGATCGGCTTCAGCATCAAAGGACCAAGCGCGGACGGCATAGGCCGGATCCAGGTGTATCTCGAGGATGTCCTGGTCGAGGTCGGGCAGGCCAGCAACTGACCCCATTCGTCTGCGGTCACGAAGCTCCACATCGCGGGCCGTGTGCGGCTCGTCGGATCAAGCGGGGCGTCCGGCCCGGCGTTAGTGTGCCCAACAGCAAAGGGTTGATGCTGCGCGGGCCCTAGGTCCGCCCCGATCACGCGGATTGGGCGCGGACTGCCTTCAGCACGTCCCGAGCAAGGAGACAGCCCCATGAACAAGATCCTTATCGCGGCAACGGGCATCGGCGCCCTGATCCTGACCAGCTTCACGGCGGACGCGCGCGGATTTCGCGGGGGGGGCGGCGGCTTCCGGGGCGGGGGCGGATTCCATGGAGCCGGGATGCGGGGCGGCGGCTTCCGAGGGGGCGGCTTCCACGGAGGGCGCGTGGCGGGTGGCTATCGCGGCGGCTTCCGGGGCGGATATGGCGGCTACCGGGGCGGCGTGGCGGGCTATCGTGGCGGGTATGGCCGCTACGGCTACAGAGGTGGGTATGGGCGCTATGGCTACCGCGGTTATGGCCTCGCGGCGGCCGGTGTCGGCGCTGCCGCCTATGGCGCGCACCGCTACTACGGCGGCGGGTGTGGCGCCTACAGCTACTACGACGCGAATCACGGCGGCTGCGTGCCCTACTGAGCGGTCGCGCCAGCGTCCTACGGGTTTGGCCACCCTGGCGTGACCCGGTGCAGCCTGTGTCCCCGGCGTCCTCAACCAACCGGCCAACCGAGACGCCGGGCCGTGGCCAGAAGCGGTCCCGGAGGAAGTCTGGCCTGGGCTGCGCGTCCGCGCTCAGTAGACCCAGCGAAACCCCCGCCGTATCCGTTCGCGCCCCATCTGGCCACCCCGGAGATGATTGCGAAACAGCCTGTCCGTGGCATGCACCGCCAGGCCGTACTCACCCCTGCAGTTCTCTGCCCGCTCCTTAGGCAGGTCGCCGCGCTCGACCAGGTAGCCGAAGGCGCGCCGGTCCGAGCCGTATGCGAGGCAGAGCAGGTTGTATAGGCGCTGGTAAAACAGCCCGTGATCATCGGCGTAGGTGGCTTTCTCCTGCTTGTCCTCCGCGCCGTAGCTCGTGAACAGGATGGAGCTGCCCGCGATGATCTGCCGGGCCTGGGCCGGCTTCAGGCGGAGCAGGACGAGCGCGGCGAACTGGTCGGCGGCGTCCTCCTCGCGGCCGAGCACAGGTACGTCCAGCAGGTCGAACAGGGCATGCCCGGTCTCGTGCAGGAAGACCTGCGCGACTGGGCCGGAAACGGCATCGTGAAGCGACAGGCCGCCGAGGGACGGGGCCCTGCGCGCCCGATCGCGCACATCCTAGATGTATTCGTAGCAGACCGTGACCGAGCGGGTCTTGGGCTCGTACCAGGCGTTGCTCTCGCCGTCGCACTCGGACAGGCGCAAGGTCATGGCCCGCGGCAGCCGGACCATACCGACGATCTCGCGCAAGCCCTCAAGGACGCGGCGTGCGCGCATTTCCCGGTATATCTCCTGTGCCTGCGCGGTCTTCGGAACCTGGTAGACGGTCCGGATCGGGCTGCCCGTATCGGCCCGGGAGGCGCTGATCATCAGGGTGAAGGCTAACCCGGCGAGGGCAAGCGGCCGTGGCATCGTCCCGCCTCCAGGGCTTCGGGGCGTCGGGGCGTCGGCAACATCGGACAGCGCGGACAGCCCTGGCGGGACCCGCGCCCCTGCTCTCGGTCACCGTCTACGTCGCCTCACCCGCCCTGGAGGCGGGTGAGGCGAATCCTCACTCAGCCCTCGTCGTCGTCGTCATCGTCCATGAGCTCCTTGCGGCGATTCTCTGCGGCGTCCCGCAATCCCCCGATGACCCGGGTGACGACCACGCGCATCCGGCTCTTCTGATCTGGAGAGAGGGTCTGGTAGAGCGGCTGCCAGGCATCCGCGAGCTTCTTGAGCCCGTTGGCGCGCTCGTCCATGATCTCGGCCCGCTCGCGCATAAGCCGGAGCGGGTCGGGGTCGGCGCGCTGGGCAGCGGCCCGTCCCTGCAGGTTGGACAGCCGGGTGTAGCGCGCATCGGCGCGCGTGCGGATGGCCTCCTCGATGGCCGGCCAGTACTTCTGCTGGTCGGGCGTGAGCTGGAGGGCGGCCTTCACCACCCCGATCCGGGCATCGGTCAGGGCCTTGAAGTCCGTCTGGGTCAGCTTTCCAGTCTCACCGAGCGCGCCGGTACGGGACACGTCCTCCGCCAGGGCCAACGGGCCTCCGGCGAGCACGAAGACGGCAGCCATGGCAATCAAGCGCTTCTGCATATTGACCTCCCATCGGCGAAAAATTTGCTGATGAACAACAGCGTGGCGTCAGACTTGCTGTCTGATCCAACGGACGAGGCTAGTAGTGATGATATCCGTGGCGCCGGTGGACGCGCCGGGCGGTCCTGCGGGCCGAGCGATGCGCCATCCCGACCGCCGTCACGGTCTTGATGACCAGCCCATCGGACACCGCAGCCGCATCGACCGCGGGTCGGAGATAGCTCAAGGGGGCGGCCTGTGCGCCGCCCAGCGGGACGAAAGTCAGCGCGGCGAGAACGCACAATCCGGACACATGACGGCACAGCATGGTCATCTCCCTCGGTTCAGCCCTGTATCGCCCCAGGTACTCGTTGGTCGTGATCGGTCTCGGGCCAGTCATGGCGCGGGCGAGGCGGGATCATTCGCCCATGGCACGGGGTCTGCCGCGCTGCGGGCGTGACGAGAGCCAAGCTTCACCTGGCCCGGGACCGCAGCCGTTCTGGAGATAGATCACTGTTCCGGACGGCCTGCTTGATCAACAGGGTCTTTGCCACGGGAATTTGCGGCTGCGGGCGCGAGCCCCGGGCGCGTCGCAAACTCGGAGTTGGGACACAGAAGTGCCTCTGCCGCTCCGCTTTCATTTTTGGTTCGTGACGGGAAGTCCGAAGCAGTAGGCGAGCAGCTGGTTGTGCTCGCAGGCCATCCACGCGCTCGAGAACTCAGAGCCCTTTTGCGGCCACAGCATGGCCGCGAAGCCCTGGATCGTACGCCGCGCCACGTGGAACGAACGAGCGCAAGCCACCGCCTCGCGGCGTGGGGCGTTTGACCCGGAAAGTGGTCGCTCTCGATGCCCTGCTGCAGGTGCTTGGCGACGTAGTAGGTAGGTGTGCGGGGGCAGCCCCCCCTTGCGGCTCTCGGCTATGGCTGATGGGTACGGGCCAGCGCCATCTGTGCAAATGCGATCCGGCGCGAGCCGCGGCTGATCCTGCAGCATCTTGCAGAAGAATCGCTTGACGGCGTCCAGATCGCGGTTGGCCGTGAGCAGGAAGCCGGCCGCCTCGGCGTGCTTGCCGCTCGCGCGGTAGAGGTAGTGCCACCGTCCGCGGACGCGAATGCAGGGCTCATCGACGCGCACCGACCCGCGATGCGGTTTGCGGAACCGGCGCAGGCGGCGCTCGATGGCGGGGGCGAAGGCCAGCACCCACCGGTTGATGGTGGAGTGGTCGGCTGTGAGGCCGCGCTCCAGGAGCATCTCCTCGATGCCGCGGTAGCTCAGGGCGTCGCGCAGGTACCAAGAGACCGCCTGGACGACGAGGCTGGCCTCGGAGTGCCGGCCCTTAAAGTCGTCCCGGGCTTCTCGCTTCAGCTTGAGGGCGAGCGCGTTGAGGCTCAAAGGCCGGCTCCGAAGCGGAGCGCGAAGCTGGGCGGCTGCGGCTAACGACCCGTGAACGCCCGGCATTCGCGTTTGCAACAACCCCTAATGGATCACGTACGGTCCTGACTCGCTCAGATCTCGCCTGCGCGGCTGCCTCGCGTAATGCCTCTGGCTCAGCCGGGCCGATGCGCTGCACGCCAGGCGGTAGGGGTCTGCCCGGACCACCGCCGGAAAGCCCGGGTAAATACGCTGATCTCGGCAAACCCGAGCACGCGCGCTACCTGCGTGAAGGTCATGTCGGTTTGGGTCAGCAGCCGGCGAGCGATCTCGAAGCGGATCTCATTGACCAACGTGCTGAAGGAGAGACCTTCGCGCCGGAGATGGCGGCTCAACGTCCGGCGATGCATCGAGAACAGGGGTGCAATTGCCTTGGCCGAACAACCATCGCTGGGAAGACGCGCCCGGAGGACGCGCCGGACCTCCTCCCCAAAGCTGTCCGCCGCGACGGCGGTCGGCGGCCCGAGGCGATCTGCGAACAGGCGGCGCAACACGGCCTCCGCCACAATCTGTTGCTCAAGGCAACTTGCCGGAAAGACCAAGCCCGCCGTGCCCGCGTCGAAGCGGATGGGTGCGCGAAAGAAACGGGCGAACGGCCCCAGGTCGGTCGGAGGGGGATGCGGGAGCAGGACCTCGCTCGGCGACCACTCGAATCCGCGCAGCATACGCAGGATGTTTACGCCGGTCGCCAACGCACCGTCGGTGATCTGGTCCGCACTCTCGATGCCATATCGGTCAATGGCGTAGCTCAAGCGCGCGGTCTCGCCGTGCTGGGTCAGCATGGGCACGGTGGTGGCGTCCTCACTGTGCAGATTACACACAAGCTTCGTCAGGATCTGACCAACGGTCGACGACTGGGGCATGAGGGCGCCCATTAGCCCGAGCGAGGCGAACATGTCTCGCTGGCCGACCAGAAGCCCGAAGTGCGGACAATTCGTCCGGGCGACGCAGAGACTGATCAGTCTGCTAAGCTCCGGGAGCGCTCGCGAAGGAGCGTCGTTCTCACCAACAGCCTGGCTGGCTGAGCGGATCTCGTCGTCCAGATCAACGCCAAGGTTCGGTAGGACGGCAGCGATTGCCTCAGCGATGCCGATGCGCAGCATGTCGACAGCGCCTCTTTCGCGGGGCACGCGGGCGTGAACGACTACCGGCGGGGGCGTACCGGCGACCGGGGGCTGCCTTGTCCGCCTGGATGGCGGCCCTTTAGGTTTGCGGGCGCGCATCGGAGCTCCCGCGCGATGGCGAACACCGCCGTCACGTGAGATCGACCGTAGCTCATGCTCCGACGGCTGCTTGATCTAATGGACCGTTCAGGCTGCCGGACGTGAAGAAACGGCCGATGATCGAAGCGCTTCCGAGGTTCCCGCGTGCTGGTAAGTCAGTGAGCTGAGAGGTCCTGCTCCTGGCCCAGTAAATCAAGCAGTTCGACCAAGTCTTCTCCATGCCGGCGCCGGCGCTGGTGAGTTTCGCTTGGGAGCCGTCGGGGAAGACCCCACGCATGCCATTCATCTTGATGGCGCTGGCCCTACCGTTCGGGACCTTCGGGAGCCCTTCACGGGCAGAACCGCGCGACTGCGTCGCACAGGGCGAGGCCCCGATCCCCACAGACGCGCAGATCAGCCGCGTGGAGCAGGAGGCCATCACGACGCCACCGCTCTGTGCGTGGTCGCTTCTACGGAGCACTGGGGCTTTTCGCTGCCCATGGCGCTGCTCTACGGCGTGGTGATTGGCTGGGTTGCCGGTGAGATGTGGGTAGCCTCGCTGCTGCATGGTGAAGCAAAGCACTGGACGCGGTTTCCCGTGCTGCGTGGGCGGGTGCGCAGGCGGACGGCTTAAAACCTTTAAAATTTAAAAGTTTGTAGCTCACGACGGTGGCCGGGTGCGAAGCCCGGCCAATCGCGTTTCGGCTTCGAAAGGGCGAGGGGCGCTCCCCGGCCGACTGCCCTACGAGCAGCTCTCAGAAGCATCAGCGCCGTTGACCTGCAGCGCGGCAATCAGGATGAGACCAGCGCGTCAATCAAGATGAGAGGAACCGCCGATCTGATGACGCAAGGAGGGCAGAGCCCGACCGGAGGCATCGGATCGGCGTCGGCGTGACCTTCAGGGGCACGTCGTCTGGTGATCGCGGCCACCGGGCCAGCTGCGGGTCGTCCTCAGTTTGAGGAGCCTGCCCGTGCCCGGCCGCCACGTGACCGATCACCAGATGAGGCTCTTCATGCAGTTCCGTCAGAGCGACAGCGTCGCTGCGGCCGCCGCCAAGGCCGCCTTCAGTCCCGCCACCGGCCATCGCATTGCCGCCGATCCGCGTCTGCCCTCGGCTAAGAAGACCCCGCGCGGACGGCGTCGGCCCGATCCCCTCGCCGAGGTGTTCGAGGCCGAGATCGTGCCATTGCTCGAAGCCGCGCCCGGCCTGAGGCCGGTGGCCGTCTTCGAGGAGATCCTGCGCCGTCATCCCGATCTCGGTGAAGGGGTCCGACGGACACTGGAGCGGCGTATCCGGGCTTGGCGCGCCGTGCACGGAGCCGACCAGGACGTCATCTTTCGTCAGACCCACGAGCCCGGGCGGATGGGACTGTCGGACTTTACCGACATGGCCGATCTCGGCGTCAGCATCGCTGGGCTGCGCCTCGACCATCGGCTCTACCACTTCCGGCTCGCCTACTCCGGCTTCGAGCACGCCCACGTCGTGCTCGGCGGCGAGAGCTTCGTGGCGCTCGCCGAAGGGCTGCAGAATGCCCTCTGGTCTCTCGGCGGCGTGCCGCGCGAGCACCGCACCGACAGCCTCTCGGCCGCCTTCCGCAACCTCGACGAGGCCGCCCAGGAGGATCTCACCCGCCGCTACGAGGCCCTGTGCGCCCACTACGGCATGACGCCCACCCGCAACAACGCCGGCCTCGCCCACGAGAACGGTTCGGTGGAGGGCCCGCACGGCCACCTCAAGCGGGCCCTCGCCGATGCGCTCCTGCTGCGCACCAGCACCAACTTCCCCGACCTGACCGCCTACCGCACCTTCGTCGACGAGCTCGTCGGACGCCGCAACGCCCGCCAAGCTAAGCGCATCGACAGCGAGCGGGCTGTCCTGGCGCGGCTGCCCGAGCGGCGCTCGTGCGACTACGAGCAGGTCAGCGTGCGCGTCTCCTCGGCCGGCGGGTTCCGCCTGCGCAAGGTGTTCTACACCGTGCCCTCGCGCCTGATCGGCCACACCCTGCGCGTGCGCCTCTACGACGACCGCCTCGACGTCTTCGTCGGCGGATCCCACCTCTTCACCCTGCCGCGGGGGCGGGCTCATCCGGACGGACGGCACGATCAGGTCGTCGACTACCACCACGTCATCCACGCCCTCCGGCGCAAGCCGATGGCGCTGCTCAACCTCGTCTACCGCGACCGGCTCTTCCCGCGGGCACCCTACCGGCACGCCTTTGAGTCCCTGCGCGCCGCGCTTCCGGAACGGCAGGCCTGCCGCATCGCCGTCGATTTACTTGCGCTGGCCCATGACCGCGGCTGCGAGGCCGAACTCGCCGAATGCCTGGCCGTCGAACTGGCCGCCAAGCGCCTGCCCGATCTAGCCGTCCTGCGTGCCCGCTTCGCACCCGATCCGGCTACCATCCCTCACGTCAACGTCGCCCTCGGCTCGCTGGCGAGCTACGAGAGCCTCCTCGACGGCGTCACGACGGGAGGGGCGGCATGAAGGCCCTGGCCCGCACCACCACCGCGGTCGACACCGCCCGGCTCGGGATCATGCTCGGTGAGCTGCGCCTGCCGACCATCAAGACCGTCTGGCCCCGCTTTGCCGAACAGGCCGACAAGGAGGGCTGGCCTGCCGCCCGCTTCCTCGCGGCGCTGGCCGAGCACGAGTTGGCCGAGCGCGACAGACGACGCATCGAGCGTCATCTCGCCGAGGCGCGCCTGCCACCCGGCAAGACGCTCGATGGCTTCGACTTCGCCGCCGTGCCGATGCTCTCGAAGGCTCAGGTCATGGCGGTCGCCGCCGGCGACGCTTGGCTGGCGCAGGGGGCCAACCTGCTCCTGTTCGGTCCACCTGGCGGTGGGAAGAGCCATCTCGCCGCCGCGATCGGGCTCGCTCTCGTCGAGGCCGGCTTCAAGGTGCTGTTCACCCGCACCACCGACCTCGTCCAGAAGCTGCAGGTCGCCCGGCGCGACCTCGGCCTGGAGGCGGCCATCGGCCGGCTCGACCGCTTCGACCTGCTGATCCTCGACGACCTCGCCTACGTCACCAAGGACCAAGCCGAAACGAGCGTGCTGTTCGAGCTGATCAGCGCCCGCTACGAGCGCCGCTCCCTGATGATCACCGCCAACCAGCCCTTCGGCGAGTGGGGTCGGATCTTCCCCGATCCGGCCATGACGCTCGCTGCCGTCGACCGGCTGGTGCACCATGCCACCATCTTCGAGATGAACGTCGAGAGCTACCGGCGTCGCACGGCCCTGGATCGGAAACGCGGTCCTGGTCGACCGCCAACTCGCGCGACAATCAAAACTGCCGATGCGTGACGCTCCGCGACACGAACCTGACCCGACGCCACCTTGCGCCGGTCGATCGACCCGCTCATCATCAACCCGCCGCGACACCGGTCACTCATCCTGATTGTCGCTGACATCTCATCCAGATCGCCGCGCTACAGTTGACCTGCCGTCGGCAGCTTCTCTGTAGTGCGCCCACTCACGGCGCTTGTCCTAGGGCATCCTGGGCCCTTGCTGGCACTTGCAGGACCCGGAGCTTTGTGAGCGGCTCCCCTGCGGCCGTTCAGTCTGCGTCGTAGATGAGCGACGCCAGCACGTTGCCGTGTGCAATCGTGCGCTGGCCGACATTCTTGGTCACGTCCTGCCCCGGGTAGTAGTAACCGAGCGTCCTCTGCGCCGCATCCAACGCCTTCTGCCGTCCGCTGTTCTCCGTGATGATATATCCCAAGGTCCGTTGATAGCGGTCCTTGATCGTCTCGCGGCTCATGTGGTTCTCCGTTTGAGGCATGGCAAAGCGGCTCTGCAGGAGCCGCGGCGCTGCTCGTCAGAGTGAATGGCTGGGCGCTGCTCTGCGCAGTGCTCGATGGCCGTGCGGTTGGGACTGTCAGGAATTTCGTGTTCGGGCGGCCATAGTGGATCCGATGGAGGTTCCCGATGGCACGACGCAAAGCACCCCGTATCCCTGACGCGATCCTGGACCAGCTCCTGGCTGGGGCCGATCCCAAGACGGCCTTCGAGGCCGATGGCCTGCTGGACGAGCTGAAGAAGGCCCTGGCCGAGCGGGCGCTCAACGCCGAGATGGACCACCATCTGGCGGGCGAGGACGCCGGCAACACGCGCAACGGCTATGGCCGCAAGACGGTCACGACCGAGACAGGCCGGATTGAGCTGGCGATCCCGCGCGACCGGCAGGCGACGTTCGATCCGCAGCTGATCGCCCGGTATCAGCGCCGCTTTCCCGGCTTCGACGACAAGATCGTGTCGATGTACGCCCGCGGCATGAGCACCCGGGAGATCGTCGCGCACCTGCGCGAGCTCTACGGCATCGAGGTCTCACCCGACCTGATCAGCGCGGTGACCGACGCGGTCCTGGAGGAGGTCGCCGCCTGGCAGGCCCGGCCGCTGGAGCCGGTCTATCCGATCGTGTTCTTCGACGCTCTGCGGATCAAGGTGCGCGACGAGGGCGTCGTTCGGAACAAGGCCGTCCACATCGCGCTGGGCGTGCGCGCCGACGGCTCCAAGGAGATCCTCGGCCTGTGGCTGGAGCAGAACGAGGGCGCCAAGTTCTGGTTGCGGGTCATGAACGAGCTGAGGAACCGCGGCGTCGAGGACGTGCTCCTGGCCGTGGTCGATGGCTTGAAGGGCTTCCCCGACGCGATCCGGGCGGTGTTCCCCGAGGCGCTGGTCCAGACCTGCATCGTGCACCTGCTGCGCCACAGCCTCGACTTCGTCTCCTACAAGGACCGCAAGGCCGTGGCGGGGGCGCTGAAGGACATCTACCGCGCGCTCGATGCCGCAGCCGGCGAGGCGGCGCTGGCGGCCTTCGAGGCGAGTGAGTGGGGCCGGCGCTACCCGGCCATCGCCCAGAGCTGGCGACGGGCGTGGGGCGAGGTGATCCCGTTCTACGCCTTCCCCGGCGAGGTGCGGCGGATCCTCTACACCACCAATGCCATCGAGGCTCTGAACGCCACGCTGCGCCGGGCTGTGCGCGCCCGCGGGCACTTCCCGACCGACGAGGCCGCGCTGAAGCTGCTCTACCTGGTCTTGAACCGCTCCGAAAAGGCGTGGAAGATGGGCCCGCGTGAGTGGGTCATGGCCAAGGCGCAGTTCGCCGTCATCTTCGGCGAGCGCTTCACCCGGGCCATGGCGGCCTGATGTTCAATCCGCCGCCCGCACACGGAATTCCTGACAGTCCCGTGCGGTTCGCTGGCGATCCCGCTGCGAAGAAGTTTGTTCGTACAAACAAGTGCGAGCACTCGGCCGCTGGCGGCGTACGGCGGTCACGCCTTACGCCATTCACATAGCCAGCCGCTCAGGCGGCCTTCTTCCGGCGCTCGGCCATCATCAGCCCGCGAGCCGCTGCGGCTTCCTTGATCTGCGGATCCAGCTCACCCGCACGCACTGCGCTGATCAGCGCGTCAAGAGTGCCGGGCAGCTTATCGAGGCTGCCGATGCTGATCGCCGCCTTGCCCGGCTGAAGATCTAGAGGGCGGCCGCCGACCCGCATCATGAAGTGGACCGTGCCGGCCTCATCCTGGAACCAGCCCTTGCGCACACGCCGAGGCACCTCGACCCGCACGCGCTCGCCTGCAGCATTCTTGCGGATGGCTGCCACCTTGGGCGGCTCGTACAGCCGGCCCTCAAGAGTAGCGCTCACCATGTCCTTCTGCTCGGCCAGCTGACCCAGCAGCTTCTCGCGCGCACGAGAGAGGGGATCATTGGCCGAAGCGGCGGGCGCGGCAGCACTCAGCTTGAGGGTCTTCAGCACGGACATCTGCATCTCCTTCATGTGAGCTCGGTTAGCTCTCATGTCCGGGACGGTACAGCCGTCGTTCTGCCGTTCAACCGAAGACCTTCGAGGATATGTAGGATATCAGAACGCTGAGGTGTTTTTGAATTTATAATCGAGTGGCAACGCACGCAATAAATGTACGTGGGGCATGTACGTATCCGGTATTTACCGGAGCGCATGCGCAGGGCCGCTATTTCAGTGTGTGTAGGTCGTGTAGGCGATGTAAGCATTTTTGCTGCATTTCCGCTTTATAGAACAAATGGAAGCAGAAATATTCTATCTAATAATTGTCCATACACTCTATACACTGCTTACATCCCAGATTTTTACATTCGAAATCAATAACTTACGGCCGTCCGGTTCAACTTTTGGCCGTGTAGGCAGTGTAGGGAGCGAAATCCGCCTACACTGCCTGTGCCGTCAGCCGCTGTAAATGTAACCGCTGCCCTTAGCGCGACGCGACGCACGCCAACCCAGATCCGGGTTGTTGTTGATCACGCGCTTAAATTCCTTGCTCCACACGTTGTAGGTCCAGATTTGACCTCTGAAAAACGTGTCGGCCCATTGCGAGTAGTCCTTGTACAGGTCCGCAGCCGGCTGATTGATGCCCTCGCGGCTGGTGGGAACCTTGTGCTGATCCAGCCACTGCTCCACCTGACTGCGCTCGCGCCATGCCGCTTGCTTGGCCTTGAGTACCGCCTTGAAGGGCTTCATCGGGTCCTCGGCACGCTCGTCCACGCTCTGCCACAACACCTGCGCGTCGATGGCATTGATGGTTGAGTGATCGGGCGTACTTGTAAAGCGCAGCGCTGCGAAGCGCCTGTTGCCGGTTTCATCCCTGATCAGTTGCTCGATTTCGCGGTTGCTGCACCCAATGAAGGTGGCGTTCTGACGGATATTCACCACGTCGTTGCTGCCCATATGTAAAGGGCGGACCAATTCCAGGCCGCCGTGTCGGAGCAAAATCAGGCCACTGGCAACGTGCAGCTCGAACGAAGAAGGGGCCCGATCGGGCCCCTTCTTCGTTCGTCGCCGATCGTAAGGGTCAGGCCGGCGGGATCTCGCCCGTCTCGGGGTCGTGAGGATCGGCGGTGGCCTGGTTTTGCTCCGCCCCTTCGGCCCGGCCGCGCCGGCTGCGGGAAGTTTTGAGGCGGTAGCTGTTGCCGTTCAGGCTCAGGATGCTGACGTGGTGGGTCAGCCGGTCGAGCAGCGCGCCCGTGAGCCGTTCCGAGCCCAGAACTGACGTCCAGTCCTCAAACGGGAGGTTCGAGGTCACCACGGTCGAGCCACGCTCGTAGCGCTGCGAGAAGACCTCAAACAGCAACTCCGCCCCCGTCGACGACAGCGGCACGTAGCCGAGTTCGTCGACGATCAGGAGCTTGACCGCGGCTAGTTCGCGCTGAAGCCGGAGCAGACGACGCTCGTCGCGCGCCTCCAGGAGTTGGTTGACCAGCGAGGCCGCGGTGGTGAACGTGACCGAGAAGCCCTTCTGGCAAGCCGCCAAGCCGAGAGCCAAGGCGATGTGGGTCTTGCCAGTGCCCGAGTTGCCAAGTGCGATGACGTTCTCCCGGCCGAGGATGTAGCCACAGCGGGCCAGTTCCAGCACGAGCATCTTGTTCAGGCTCGGGATCGCGGCAAAGTCGAACGTGTCGAGGCTCTTCACCGCCGGGAAGCGCGCCGCCCGGATGCGGCGCTCGACCATGCGCCGCTCACGGTCGATCAGCTCCAGTTCAACCAGCCGCAACAGGTAGCGCGAGTGGTCCAGGCCGCTCTGAGCGCACTCGCGGGCAACCTTGTCGTACTCGCGCAGCACCGTGGGCAGCTTGAGCTGCTTGAGGTGGTGAGCCAGCAGGACGCCCGGCGTGGTCTCGTCGCGCGCCAGGCTCATGCGGCCACCTCCGGCACCAGCACGGCATAGTCGGCAGCCACGGTGGTCCGCACCGTGGTTCTGGGCAGGTGCGGATAGGCTGCCAGGTCGAGCCGGGGCGGTCGGTGCTCGAGTCGGGCCAGCGCAATCAGCTTGACCGCATCGAAGCCGATCGCCCCGAGCCGGATCGCCTCCGCGACGGCTGCGGCCACCACGTCCTTGGGCATCGCCTCCATCAGGCGCAGCACCTGGATGAACTCGCGCTTGCCCCGGTTGCCCATGCGCGCCTCCAGGAGATGGCGCAGGTGCTGGAACGCCTCGGGCAGATCCCAGTCCTGGAGGGCCGCCGCTTGGTCGAGGGCGTTCGGCTTGGTCTCGATCAGCGCGAGGTAGTGCAGCGGCTCGGAGACGAACACGCCGGTGCCGTAGCTGCGTTCGTGCCGGGCGATCTCGATCCCGCCGCACAGGATCACGACCTCGTCGACGAAGCCCTTCACCAGCACGTCCCGGAAGCCGTAGGCGGTGGGCACCGAGTAGTCGTTGCCGTGATAGCGCACCAGCGCGGTCGAGGAGACACGACCAGCCCGCTTCTCGCACGGCTCCAGCGGGACCGCCGGCAGGGCGCGCAGGACCGCACGGTCGGCCACGAGCCGCGTACCGATGAGCTCGGCAGACCGACCGGCACACTCATCCTGCCGGACTCGGCAGCGTCGCTCCAGATCAGCGTTCAGCGCCTCGAACGAAGCTGCCTCCGGAGCCGGGGTCATGAAGTTGGACCGGGCGAACTTGACCAGCCCTTCGACTTTGCCCTTGTCGTTGCCCCTGCCCGGACGGCCGAAGCGGTCGCGGAACAGGTAGTGGCTCACCAACTCGGTGAAGGCGCGCGTGCGCTCGCGCTGCCCGTCACCGCAGATCTTGGCGACCGCGATCTTCGTGTTGTCGTACAGGATCGACAGCGGCACGCCCGTGAAGAAGGCGAAGGCGGCGACGTGCCCGTCGAGGAACGCCTCGGTGGTCTCCCGCGGATATGCCTTCACGAAGCAGGCGTCGGAGTGCGGCAGGTCCATGCAGAAGAAATGGATCTTGCGACGCACGCCGCCGATCGTGGCCACCGCCTCGCCGAAGTCAACCTGGGCATGGCCAGGCGGGTGGGCCAGCGGCACGAAGGTCTCCCGCCCCTGCGATCGGCAGATCCGCACGTGGTCCTTCACCACCGTGTAGCCGCCGGCATAGCCGTGCTCGTCGCGTAAACGCTCGAAGATCCGCTTGGCCGTGTGCCGCTGCTTGATCGGCGCGCTTCGGTCCGTTTCCAGGATGGCCGTGATCACCGGCAGAAGAGGCCCAAGCTTCGGCTTCTCGACCGGCTTCGAGCGCGTATAGCCCGGCGGCAGGGAGAACCGGCACATCTTGGCGATCGTCTCTCGGCTCAGCCCGAACACTCGAGCCGCCTCACGCCGAGAGTTGCCCTCGATAAACACGAACTGCCGAACGGCCGCGTAGACTTCCACGGCAAACATCCCCAGCTCCTCTCGAAAGAGAAGCTTCTCCACTGGCCGGCTTTTACGCCGCCCGCATCAGCACGACGCCGACGCTCCAGTGGATGGTTTTGTCACCGCCCTACACACCCACGAATGTGGGCTCGTCCGGAGCGTCCGGGTGATCGGCTAGCGCCTGCAGTCGGCGCAGCACGCGGTACTCACCCGTGCTCTCAAGGACGCCCGCGATGCTGTCGAGAGGATCGCTCACGCCACGCTCGTCCGCTCAAAATACTCTCAGGCTGCTCCGACGCGGTGCGGCCCGGAGTAAGGGTTACGCGCGGCGGGTCTTGGCCGCGAGGTCCGCTCCAGCAGCATCCACAGCATATGCGTGCGTTCTCCAAAGGCCGGTGCACGATTTGACGGCGTCAATGGAGCGATGCGGGCCGAGGCCTTCGCGGCAGTCCACAGCCGAATCGGGCTCCTTTCGAAGGCATTGAGATAATCCGCGGCAATCGCGGGCAGCCGGTAGCATTTCGCTAAGGAGCGGCGTCGGAAGCCCTCGTCCCGCTCCGGCGTAGCGCCGGCAGGCAGAGACGGAGGTCGTCGTGCAAACGCCCAACGTGACCATTCTCGAACTTGCGGCAGAGGTCGCGGAGCTGCGGATCCAGCTCGCCGAGTCGCAGGACCAGTGCATCGAGCTGGCGGTCGATGCCGGCGAGCTTCACGCGGAAATCCGGGCTCTGCACGAAGAGGTTGCCACTCTTCGTTTCGAGCGCGCTTCCTGGGTGACGGCGACGCGCCACCGGCCCATGCTCGGCGCAGTCGCGTAGGCGATAGCCGATTGCGCCGATGAGCTTGGCAGATAACCGCGGAGATTGCGCCGCTTACGGTCAGGCTCGCGTCCACTCTGGCCGAAGGCGATCCACCACGCGTTCGAGCCGCACCTGGCCGTAGTGCTTGTCGATCATGGCGAGCGAGGTCCGGCAGTTCCTCGCCACGTCGAGCACCTCAGCTCCGTTCGCTAGCTGCTCGCTGATGTAGAAGTGTCGCAGCGAGTACGGGGTGCGCTTGATGCCCCTGTGATCCCGCTCGAGCCCAGCCGCCTTCACCAATTCGGTGAAGCCGTTGGCCACCGAGGTAATGCGCTTGCCCGTCTCGCTCGCGAAGACCGGATCCGAATCAGCTGGCTCTCGGCCCATGCTTCGCTCGAACAGCATCCACAGGGTGTCGAACCACGGGATCGCCGCCTTCTGCGGGATGGCCTTGCCGCTCTTGCCCTTGCCCCGCACCTGCAGCCGGATGTCTCGATCATCCACGCTCTTGCCTCGGCCGGCGCGGTAGCCCAGCACGTCGCCCCAGGTGAGGTTGTACATCTCAGTGGGGCGCAGACCCGAGAACGCACCGATCATCACGTACGCGTGCAGCACGGTGCGATCGCGCCGGGTGTGATCATCCAGCCGCTTGATGCGCCAGCTGCGCCGATCGCTGGCCCGCACTTCGGCGCCGGTGCCATCCATGATCGGGTCGACCAACCGGCTGAGGCTCACCGCCTCCAGCTTGGCAAACTCGTGCGGCTCGAAGCTCGGCCGCCGGTTATCGGGCGAGCGTCGCGCCTTGATGCTGATCTCCGGCGGAGTCTTCAGGTAGCCCTGCCGTGAGGCCCAGCGTAGCAGCGCCCGCAGAACCACAGTCTCACCGCGCTGGCGGCTCAGGGACGGGGCTGCGCGTCGTACGGGCCGGCGCAGGCGGTGGCCGTCGCGCTCGTAATCGATATGCGTGATCAGCTTGCCGGGGCCCTCGGTCCAATAGGTGCGCCGCCATTCCGCGTAGCGCTCCAGATCCGTCTCGGTGACCGCGTCGATGGGCTTCTGGCCGAAGTAGCCGACGAAGTACCGGCGAATCACGGCGGGCTCGCTCTTGCCCTGGTCGGCTCGACGTTCGCCTCGTTCCACCTCGCGTAGGATCTGCGCGATGTAGGCCTCCGCCACACTCTCGAAGGTGTGCGCCTTGGCTGTGAGCCCCTGCTTGGCTCTGTAAGTGGCCTCGTACCAGATCGCGTCGGCGCGGCGCTCAGCCTCTCGCTGGTCGTCAGTGTCTAGGGAGCGCTTGAACTGCCCCTGACCCTTGATGCTGAAGCGCACCTGCCACTTGGTGCTGCCGGCGCGCTGGAACAGCTGGTAGCGCTCGGCTTGGACGTTGCCAGGGGTGCTCACGATGCGGCCCTGTTCGGTTACTGCGGTGCAGTGGACTGCGCTAGAAGTGCGCTAGGGTGCTTTCTGAGCCCCCAGCAAACCGTTACGCCCGCACGATAATTTTTTCGGCTGCGCTAGCGCTGTTCTAGGATTTAAAGCCGAAAACCGCAGAGAGCAAGGCAAACAAAAAGCCCCGCTAAGTGCTTGGCGGGGCTTCGAAAACTTTGGTAGCGAGGGAGGGATTTGAACCCCCGACACAAGGATTATGATTCCTCTGCTCTAACCAGCTGAGCTACCCCGCCCCAAGCCGCGCCCGCCCCGAGGGGCGATGCGTGCAGTGCCGGCGGTATAGGGAGGCGGGGCGCGATGTGTCAACGGTCCTGCGTCCGCAAAACGCGCGCGTCCGCAGCCGGAATGCGGTCGGCCGCCGCCCTTGGGCGACGAACTGGCATGCGCTGTCATGCGGCGCTTCGGCCGACCGGCGCGCGGGCCATGTTCGGCTCAGGCGGAGCCGCTATGTAACGCTCCGGTCCCCAAGCCGGGCCGTCAGATCGGAGCCTCCGATGATCCCTCGCGCCATCACCCGTTTCACCGTCCTCCTGGCCCTCGCGGGCCAGCTCATCGTCCCGCCGGCCCTCGCGGCAGGCGGGAGCGCCACCTACCGGGCGGCCCTCACCGGGGAAAGCGAAGTCCCGGCAACGCAGTCGAAGGGGACCGGCGAGGTCACCGCGACCTTCGATCCGGCGTCCAAGCGCCTGAGCTGGACAGGCAAGTACAGCGGCCTGACCGGCCCGGTGACCGCTGCGCATTTCCACGGCCCGGCCAAAGCCGGCGAGAATGCCGGCGTGCTCGTTCCGGTGACGGCGACCAGCTCGCCCTTCTCCGGAGAAGCCACGCTGGACGACGCCAAGGCCGCCGACCTCGAGGCCGGGCGGCTCTATTTCAATCTCCACACCGCCGCCAATCCGAAGGGCGAGCTTCGCGGACAGGTCGAGCGCGGCCGCTGATCCTCCGCCGCGGGCGCCGCGCCGACGGCCTCGACCCGCGCGTGCGCGCCCGGTAGGCGGGTCTCGCTGCCCCCGGCCGGAGATTCCGATGAAGCAGATTGAGGCCCTCATCGCCTGGACGCCCGTCCGCTGGGCGGAGCTGAAACCCGAGACCGCCGGGCAGGTCGCCGTCCTGCCCGCACCGGACGCGTCCGGAGAGGCCAAGCGCTACATGATGCGCGCCGGCGCCGGTTCGTCGGCGCTCGCCGCGATGTCGGACGAGGCGCGGATCGCCCGGCTGTTCATCGATTTCCAGACCCTGGTCGTGCGCGACGGCATCGATCCGCAGGTGGCACACCGCGCCTTTCTGGCCATCGACGAGTACCGGTTCCGCATCGCCCCCGACACGGAAGGTGCCGAGTTCGAAGACCCGCCCGAAGAGGATTAACCACGCGGCGCCATGTCCGCGCTCACGCCGCCGTCGCTCGCGCAAGAGTGAGAATAACGAATACACATGCGCCGGACCCCGCCCTATCTCGGTTCAGCGTCCTGACTCCCCGGAGGTCGGCCATAACCGTAACACGTCGCGCCGTTATCGCCGCGGCGGCGCTCGCGCCGCTCGTCGCACGTTCCGCCTCGGCCGCGGAGCAACTGATCCGCCGCCCGATACCCTCGACCGGCGAGATGCTTCCGGCGATCGGCATTGGCACGTCCCGGCGCTACGAGGTCGAGCCGACGCCCGAGAAGGTCGCGCCGCTCAAGGACGCGGTGCAGACCTTCGTGTCGCTCGGCGGCACGGTGATCGATACGGCACCGAGCTACGGCACGGCCGAGGATGTGCTCGGCCTTATCCTGGCCGACCCCGGACTGCGCCGAAAGATCTTCCTCGCCAGCAAGGTCGACACGACCGGCCGCGAGGCGACGCTCGCGGAGTTCGAACGGTCGCTGAAGCGGATGAAGGTGGATGCGCTCGATCTCGTGGCCGTCCACAATCTGATCGACGTGACCGAGAACCTCGCGGTCCTGCGCGACCTCAAGAGCCGCGAGCGTATCCGTTACGTCGGCGTCACGGTCTGGCGCGACAACCAGCTCGAGGCCCTCGCGGAGGTGATGAAGCGCGAGACTTTGGACTTCATCCAGGTCAACTACGCCATCGACAACCGGGAAGCGGCCGAGCGGGTCATTCCGTTAGCGGCCGACCGCGGCATGGCCGTGATGACCAACGTGCCGTTTGGCCGCGACCGCCTGTTCAAGGCGGTTCAGGGCAAGGAACTGCCCGCCGTCGCCAAGGACCTCGGCTGCACCAGCTGGCCGCAGTTCTTCCTCAAGTACGTGCTCGGCAACCCGGCCGTGACCTGCCCAATCCCCGGGATGGCGAAGGCCTCGTATGTCGAGGACAACCTCGGGGCCGCCCGGGGCAGCCTCCCGGACCCGGCACAGCGCAAGCAGATGGAGGCCTTCATTGATGCGGTCTGATCGTACCACGCGCCGTGCGGCGCTTACCTTGGCGGCCGGTCTGTCCCTGGTCGCCGCGCTCCCGGCCCTGGCGCAGGACGGGGAAAAGATCCGCATCGGCGTGATCGGAGCGGGGAACATCGGCGGCACGATCGGGACCCTCTGGGTCAAGGATGGGCACGAGGTGATGTTCGCCTCCCGCCACCCGGAGCAGCTGTCCGCGATGGTCTCGGAACTTGGGCCGAAGGCCAAGGCCGGTACGCCCGAAGAGGCGATCACGTTCGGCGATGCCGTGTTCATCGCCGTTCCCTACAAGGCCTATCCGGACCTCGCAAAGGAGATCGGGCCGGCCCTGAAGGGCAAGGTCGTGCTCGACGCTGGCAATGCCACGCAAAAGCGCGATGGGGCCCTCTACGACGAGGTTCAGGCGAACGGTATCGGCATGACTTCCGCCAAGTATTTTCCGGATGCCAAGCTGGTGCGGGCCTTCAGTTCCGCCAACTACAAGATTTTCGCGAAAGAGGGCGCGAATGGCGGGCGGGACCGCGCCGGAGGCCGTATGGCGATGCCGATCGCCGGCGACGATCCCGCCGCCCTGAAGGTTGCCGAGGGGCTGGTCCGAGATGCCGGTTTCGACCCGGTCGTGATCGGCACGCTCAAGGATGCGGATCGCGTCGCCATCGGTACACCGGGTTTCGGCCAGGAGGTGACCGCGCCGGAATTCCGCGCGAAGCTGGGGCTCGGACAATGAGGCGCGCTCAGGCGATATGCGTGCTGCGCGCACGAATCGGCACGGACGCCCCGGCCGCCGAAGGCCCGAGACGCAACCAGCCCCGTGGCTGATTCCCGCGGCGCCCGCACAGCGCTTTCCCGCCTGATCGACGTTCAGCCCGGGGAAGGCAGAGCGCTGGCGTGGTCCTGGGCCTACATCTTCTCGATCCTGGCCGCCTATTACATGCTCCGCCCGATCCGCGACCAGATGGGCGTTGCGGGTGGGATCGAGAACCTGCCCTGGCTGTTCACAGCCACCCTGGTCGGGATGCTCGGCCTCAATCTGCCCTTCGCCTACCTCGTGAAGCGGATGCCGCGAGCCCGGTTCGTGCCGATCACTTACCGGTTCTTCGCGGGCAACATCCTGGCCTTCGCGCTCACGCTCTATCTCGCGCCGCCGGACTGGGCTGTCTGGATCGGCCGGGTGTTCTTCGTCTGGCTGTCGATCTTCAACCTGTTCGTGGTCTCGATCTTCTGGGCCACGATCGTGGACGTGTTCTCGAACGCGCAGGGCAAGCGCCTGTTCGGCTTCATCGCCGCCGGGGCGACGCTCGGCGCCATCGCGGGTTCGGCGACCACCGCGATCCTCGCCAAGAACGTTCCGACCTGGGGGTTGATGCTCGGCGCGGTGGTGCTTCTTGAGATCGCGGTGTTCTGCATGCGCGGGCTCGCGGCGCTGTCGACCCGGTTGCACGAGGTCCCGGGCAGCGAATCGAGCGCGGAGAGCGGTCAGGACCGGACGATCGGTGGCAGCGTGCTGGCGGGCGTGACCCGGACCCTCGCGTCGCCCTACCTGCTCAACATCTCCCTGTTCCTGCTGCTGTTCTCGGTGACGTCGACCTTTCTGTATTTCGAGCAGGCCGGCATCGCGAAGCGCAGCTTTCCGGATCGCGCCGCCCAGACGGCCTTCTTCGCCAGCGTCGACTTGGCGGTGAACGTGCTGACGCTCGGCGTCCAGCTGTTCCTGACCGGGCGGATCGTGAACCGGCTGGGCGTGGCGCTGACGCTCGCGATCCTGCCGGCGTTCAGCATCCTCGGCTTCGCCGCCCTCGCGGCCTGGCCGACGATCGGCATCATCGTCGCCTTCCAGGTCCTGCGCCGGGCCGGGAACTTCGCCATCGCCCGCCCGGTCCGGGAAGTGCTGTTCACGGTCGTCCCGCGCGAGGACCGCTACAAGGCGAAAAGCTTCATCGACACAGTCGTCTATCGCCTCGGCGACCAGGTCGGCGCGTGGTCGTTCACCGGCATCGAGGGGATCGGCCTGGGCAGCGCCGGCATTGCCGGGGCCGCTGTCCCACTGTCGATCGTGTGGCTCATGAACAGCCTCTGGCTCGGGCGCGCGCAGGAGCTGCGTCGGATGGCGCAGGATCCGGTGCGCGCCGACGCCTCGGAGGAGGCCGGACGGACGGAGGCGCTCAGTCCCGCCTCGGCTTCCTCCGCGCGGGAACGGGCTTGAGCCCGGGCATCTGCACGCCCCGGCGCAACGCCAAGGCGGAGAGGAGAGCGGCAACGGCTTGGGCGATGACCTGAAGCGTCATGGGCAGCCCTCCGGAACGGTGAAGAAAGTGTGTCCGCGGCCGGTTAACGAGTCGTTAAGCAGTCCGCGACCCGCCGTCCCGCCGCGCGGGATCGTTGGGTGGGCTGCGGTCGGACTCGCCCCTATCATCACGTCGGGACCTCGGACACCCGTGCCGCTTGGGCAGCCGCGAGCCGCGCGCTAACGGTGCTGCATCCAGTCCCACACCAGGAAAGCCGGAAATGGGAGCACGATGGCAAAGAAGATCCAGTCGAACATCTGAGGCATGGAACAGTCCTTCGGTCGATCAACCTCTGGTTCTACCGACGCCGCGCATCGAAGTTCCGGATCCGGGGGCGGGCCGCTCCAGACCTTCTGGATCCGACGCCCGGCCCCTCGGCATGGCCGGCGAAGCGCGTTAAGGGGCGATTTACCCTGCCGCGCGAGATCTCAGACTTGTTCCACCGGGAGGGATGCATGAGTTGCGCTTCGTCGCCCGGCCCGGGACTGCGGCGAGCACGCGTTCGCCGCCTCGCTGTGATGGGGCTCCTTGCCCTGGCTCCGGCTCCGGCCTCGGCCGAGGAGCCGCTGTTCATCCGAATCCGGCCGTTGTCGGATGCCGAGGCGGCACGCGCGGCCCGGGAAACACTGTGGGCGCGACGGCAGGCGCATGCGCGTGCGGTGATCGAATCCGTCTGCACCGGCTGCCTCGGCGCCTGGAAGCCCGACGCAGAGCCGGCCCCTGCTACGCCCCAGGATCGGGTCGCGGACCTCGCCGTCCGAATAGGGGTTGAACTCGACCCCGGCTCCGGGGCATCCGACCCTCCTCCCGACCCGTCGACTCCCGAGAGGCATCCATGACGCAATCGCATCCGACCAGCGGCGCCGAGCCCGAAGTCGATTGCCCCGTGAGCCTGGAGGTTTTGGGCTCCGTATACCGGGCCGACGATTTCGACCTGCCGCTGATCCTGGAGCAGATCCCCCCGTTGAAGCGCGCCCAGCTCGCCGCCTACCTCTACGGCAAGAGCCACATGCACAAGCTCGGGCTGAAGGTCGCCCGCTCCTGCGAGCGCGACGACCTTGTCAGGGCGGCGGGGGAGATCGGCTCTGTGATCCACGGGCAGGCGCATCTGAAGCCGTCCAAGCCGGCACCGGCCGCGGCGCCCGAGCTGCGCGCCAAGACGCAGCCGGGCCAGAAGAAGGTCAGCCTCGCTGGCGCGCCGGCCAAGCCCGCCATCAGCCTCGGCGGCTCGGCCAAGGTCCGCAACTTCGACTGAGCGTGCACGCGTCGGGTCCGATCCCGATCGGCCTGACCGGCATGGCTTCGCGCGATGTCGTCACGCATCGTCATTCCGGGACTGCGCAGCAGGTTCCGGAATCCGGTTCCTCGTCCTAAAAACCGTGCTTGGCGGATCGACGGGTGTGGATCCCGAGTTCCGCTGCGCGGCTTCGGGATGACGGATCGAACGCGGACAATAGGGGGTGTCGCCCTCGACTCGAATTCCGCGGTCGCACCTCCGAAGACCTGACAAGGCGGACTTGTGCGTTGCACCCGCGCCGGCCTTCGGATAATCGCCCGCGATGAACACCGACCACGACAAGATCCTGATCGTCGATTTCGGCTCTCAGGTGACGCAGCTCATCGCACGCCGGGTGCGGGAGGAGGGCGTCTACTGTGAGATCGTGCCCTTCACGAAGGCCGAGGCCGCGTTCCGCGAGCAGAAGCCGAAAGGCGTGATCCTGTCCGGCGGGCCCGAATCGGTGACCGTCGAAGCCTCGCCCCGGGCGCCGCAGCTCGTCTTCGATTCGGGCGTCCCGGTCTTCGGCATCTGCTACGGCCAGCAGACCATGGCGGCCCAGCTCGGCGGCGCCGTCGAGGGCGGGCATCACGCGGAGTTCGGTCGGGCCGAGGTCGAGATCCTGGCTGATTGCCCGCTGTTTAACGGCGTCTGGCACAAGGGCGAGAAGTACCCGGTCTGGATGAGCCACGGTGACCGCGTCACCAAGCTGCCGGACGGCTTCACCACCGTGGCGATCTCCAAGAACGCGCCCTTCGCGGCGGTGGCCGACGAGGCCCGCAACTACTACGCGGTGCAGTTCCACCCGGAAGTGGCGCACACGCCCCACGGCGCCCTGCTGATCCGCAATTTCGTTCGCGACGTCGCCGGCTGCTCGGGCGACTGGACCATGGGCGCCTACCGCGAGGAGGCGATCGCCAAGATCCGCGCGCAGGTCGGCTCCGAGAAGGTGATCTGCGGCCTGTCGGGCGGCGTCGATTCGGCCGTGGCGGCCGTGCTGATCCACGAGGCGATCGGCGACCAGCTCACCTGCGTGTTCGTCGATCACGGGCTCCTGCGCCTCGGCGAGGCCGAGCAGGTCGTGGCCCTGTTCCGCGACCACTACAACATCCCGCTGGTCCACGTGGAGGCGTCGGGAATGTTCTTGACGGCGCTCGAAGGCGTCAGCGACCCGGAAATCAAACGGAAGACCATCGGTCGCCTGTTCATCGACGTGTTCGAGGCCGAGTCGAAGAAGATCGGCGGCGCGAAGTTCCTGGCTCAGGGCACGCTCTACCCGGACGTGATCGAGAGCGTGTCGTTCACCGGCGGCCCATCGGTGACGATCAAGAGCCACCACAATGTCGGCGGCCTGCCCGAGCGCATGGACATGAAGCTCGTGGAGCCGCTGCGCGAGCTGTTCAAGGACGAGGTTCGGGTGCTCGGCAAGGAACTCGGACTGCCCGAGGCTTTCGTCGGCCGCCACCCGTTCCCCGGCCCGGGTCTGGCGATCCGCTGCCCCGGCACGATCACCGGCGAGAAGCTGGAGGCCCTGCGCAAGGCCGACGCGATCTATCTCGACGAGATCCGGCAGGCCGGGCTCTATGACACGATCTGGCAGGCCTTCGCGGTGATCCTGCCGGTGAAGACCGTCGGCGTGATGGGCGACGGGCGCACCTACGATCACGTCTGCGCGCTGCGCGCCGTCACCTCGGTCGACGGCATGACCGCCGACTTCTACCCGTTCGACATGGCCTTCCTGGGCCGGGTCGCGACCCGCATCATCAACGAGGTCAAGGGCATCAACCGGGTGACCTACGACATCACCTCGAAACCGCCCGGCACCATCGAGTGGGAGTGAGCAAGTCCGAAGCCGTCATCGCGCGTGGAGCGACGGGACTCAGGGCGGCGTGACGCTTCGGACCGTGGCGCCACCTTGGATTGCTTCGCTCCGATCGCAACGACGAGGCACTCGCCGTTACGGCGCGCAGAGTGCTGGCTCGAGCGCCTTCAACGCCGGCCGGAACGCCGCCAAGTGCAGTCCGTCCCGCAAGGCGCCGGGCTTGGCGTAGCCGGTGTCACCGTCGCGCAGGGACGCGAACGGGTCGGAGAAGCTGCAGCCGAGCCGGCCGCACAGGTTCTGCAGCCGGTGCGAATAATCCGCCACCGCGCCCGCGTCGACGAGCTTGCCGATCTCGCGTCCGACCGGGGGGAGGGCGGTCACGACCACGCGTGGGCTCAAGGCCTGGAGCCGCTTGATGATCGCCTCCGCGGCAGCCTCGAACTGCTCCGTCGGCTTGTGGAGCTTTGGATTGTTCTTCACCAGGATGTCGTTGGTCCCGATCGTCAGCGCGACGAGCCGGGGCTGGACCTTGAAGGTCAGGCGCGCGAGGTACTCCGCGTAGCTGGCCGCAGTCGCGCCGCTGATCCCGCCGTTGAGGAATTCGAGCCCGCAGGGCCGCTGGCTGCCGGGCTGCAGCTCCACCTGGGAATCGCCCGCCCAGAACGCGTAGTCCGGCGGCGCCTCGTCGAGGCTCACCTGCACGGCGATCAGGCGCATCTCGGCATAGGCCCGCGCGTCGGCCCCCGGCCGATGCAGGCGCCACCCGGCGAAGCCGCCGATCGCCAACAGGGCGAGCGCACCGAGAATCAGGAGGGCGACACGCCTCACGGCTCGGCCCCGGCACGGTCGACCCGAGCCTCGGGCCGGGCATCGGTGGAGGCGTAATAGGGCTTGATGTCGAGGAGCGGCGTTCCGTCGAGGCAGTCGAGGCCGCGCACCCGCAGCGTGTCACCTTCCCGCCCGATCAGCTCCACCACCGACAGGGCGATCGGGTTCGGACGTGCGGGCGAGCGCAACGAGAACGTGCCCCGGGGGCCGTCGGCGTGGCGCGGCTGCTGGACCAAGAGCCCGCGCGTCGCCCGGTCCATCCAGTAGAGGAGGATCAGGTGGGTGCAGCCCGTGATGTTGCGCAGGCCGGCCGCGCAGGCGGGATCGACCTCCACGGTGCAGACGTCGTCGGTCTGGAGCCCGTTCTTCGGGCAGTCGGAGCGATCCCGCCAGGGCGTGCGCAACCGGCCGATGAAGTGGAGTCCGGCGTCGAAGGTCGCGGGAAGGGCCGCCATCTCCTCGCCGGGACGGATTCCAAATTCGCCCGCGTCCATGCCGCCTCGCTGTGATCGGGCCGGCTTGTCGGCCAAGGGGCCGGCGCCTGCAAGCCCGCATCTCGCCCCGTTGCGGTCGGGGGTGTAGAGCGGGCCAGCGACGGAGGCTTCATGATTGAACAGGAATTGCGGCCGATGCAGGCGGTGGCGGATGCCGGGACCGCGATCGACCGCCTGGTCGAGCTGTACGAGGATGCGGCGGGCGCCCTGCGGAAGGCCCTGGAGCGCTACCTCGCGGGCGGGCCACCGCCCGACGCCACGGAGCGCCTCGCCTTCCGCTACCCCGAATTGCGGATCAGCTACCGCCCGGACGGGCCGCTGCCGCGCGTCCGGCGGGCCACCGCCAAGCTCCAGGCTGCCGGTACCTACGCCACGACGGTGACGCATCCGGCCTTCTTCCGCGACTATCTCGCCCGGCAGCTGGAGCCGCTGATCGCCGATTACGGCGTCGCCATCGAGGTCGGCCTCGGCGCCCAGGAAATCCCCTATCCCTACGTCCTCGAAGCCGGGCTCGACGCGGGCGGCCGGGCCGTCGACGGCGCGGATCTCGCCACCTACTTCCCGGTCCCGCTCCTGTCGCTGGTTGGGGACGAGATCGCGGACGGCACCTTCGATCAGGTCGCGGGCGAGCCGCTGCCGCTGGCCCTGTTCGACGCCGTGCGGGTCGACTACTCGCTCCGGCGCCTCGTGCACTACACCGGCTGCGACTGGCGCGACGTCCAGCCCTGGATCCTGCTGACCAATTACCACCGTTACGTCGACCAGTTCGTCCGCCACGGGCTGGAGCGTCTGGCTTCCGGCGCGGAGGGCTTCGAGCGGCTGGTCCTGCCGGGCGGCGTTTCGGTGAGCCGGGCCGAGGCCGCCGACGCCGATCCCGCGGCGGTGATCGCGGCCTCGCCCTGGCACCGCCACCAGATGCCGGCCTACCACCTCGTGGCGCGCGGCGCCGACGAGACCGCGCAGGGGACGACCCTTGTGAATATCGGCGTCGGCCCCTCGAACGCGAAGACGATCACCGACCACCTCGCCGTGCTGCGTCCGGATTGCTGGCTGATGGTCGGGCATTGCGGCGGCCTGCGCCAGTCGCAGACCATCGGCGACTACGTGCTGGCGCACGCCTATCTGCGCCGCGACCGGATCCTCGACGAACTCGTGCCGCCGGACGTCCCGGTGCCGGCACTGGCCGAGATCCAGCTCGCGCTCCAGAGCGCCGCGGCGTCGGTGACGGGCGAGCAGGCCGATGCTTTGAAGCGGCGCTTGCGCACCGGCACGGTGGTGACCTACGACGATCGCAATTGGGAGCTGCGCTTCAGCCAGGAGCGGCGGCGGATCAACCAGTCGCGGGCCGTCGCGGTCGACATGGAGAGCGGCACGGTTGCCGCGCAGGGTTTCCGCCTGCGCGTCCCCTACGGCGCGCTGCTCTGCGTCTCGGACAAGCCGCTGCACGGCGAGATCAAGCTGCCGGGCGCCGCCAACGCCTTCTACGACCGCGCGGTCTCGGAGCATCTGCGGGTCGGGCTCGCGGCCCTCGACGTGCTGCGCGCCGACCGGCACGGGTTGCACTCGCGCAAGCTGCGCAGTTTCGACGAGCCGCCGTTCCGGTGAATCGACCGGCAAGGCGCCGCATCCCGGCGCACTGCAGCGTTGTTGCCGAGACGTCATGTGGCTTCCGGCACAGCGACCGACTAACATGCCGGCCGCAATACTCAAGCTTGGATACCCGGGAGTTCAGCGCGGTTTGAGGGCCAGAGACCATTCATCACGGTGGATGGTCCATTGAAGCGTTTGGCATTGGCATCGACCGCACTCCTGGCTGCGGTGGCCCTCATCCCGGGCAGCGCGGATCCGCGCGGCTTCGGCCGGGGCGGATTTCACGGCGGCGGCTTCGGCGGCGGATATCCTGGTGGCGGGTTCGGAAGCGGCGGCTTCGGCGGCGCGCGTGCGGGAGGATCCGGAGCGGGAGTCGGAGGCTTCCGCGGTGCCGGGGTGGGCGCCGCCGAAGTGACCGGCGCCGGCAGCTTCCGCAACGGCGGATTCGACAACGCGGGCTGGGTCGGCGCGATCGGAAACCGGGGCGGCGTCGACTGCGACAACTGCGCCTCCGGGTCTTGCCACGGTGCCTACAATCCGGTCTCATGCGGTTGTCGCGGCTACGGATACTGAGCCGGACGGCCTGCCCGGACCGAGCCTCGCGGTATCGAGCCCGCGGCCGTCCGCGGCCGGGGCTTCTCGGTACGGGCCGCGCTCGGCCATCGATCGGATGCCGTAGCGCCGCGAAGGCTTGGAGGCGACGCTGCCTTCGTCTGTGACGAAGGCTCGGTCTAAATCTTCCGAATTGCGAACCGGTCCAGACCGGCCAGGATGCCGCCTCCATCGGGCGGGGCGGTGCGGAGGATCGGGTGAGCGGAGTGGCGGTTGTTCCGGCGACGGCGGCTCTGCTCTTGCTGTGCATGGGCCTCTGGGCCACGGCGCTGTTGCCCGAGATCGTCACCGCGCTCGCCTTCTTCGGGATCGCGATGCTCCTGCGTCTCGGCAGCGCCGGCACGGTCTTCTCCGGATTCTCGGCCTCGGCGTTCTGGCTCGTCCTGTCCGGGATGGTGGTCGGGCAGGGCATGACACGGACGGGGCTCGGGGCTCGCATGGCCCGTGCGCTCGCCCTGCGTCTGTCAGGCTCGTACGAGCGCTTCATCGCCGGGCTGGTGGCCCTGAGCTTCTTGATCGCCTTCGTGATGCCGTCGAACCTCGGCCGGATCGCCCTGATGATCCCCGTGACTCTGGCGCTCTGCGACGCATTCGGCCTTGCCCTCGGGCGCCCCGGACGGACCGGCGCGGTCCTGGCTGTCGGCGTGGCGACGCCGATTCTATCCGCCGCGATCCTACCGGCCAACGTGCCGAACCTCGTCATGGCCGGTTCGGCGGAACGTCTGCTCGACCTGCATCTCTCGTATCTGTCCTACTTCCTCCTTCACGCGCCGGTCCTGGCCGTGATCAAAGGGGTGTTGCTGGTGGCGCTGACCGTGCGGCTGTTCCCTGATCGGCTCGATCGGAGCGTCCCAGCCCTGCCGGCGCTGCCGCCGCTCTCGCTCCCCGAGCGGCGCCTCGCGACGATCCTGGCCTGCACCCTGGCCCTGTGGATGACCGACAGCCTGCATGGCCTCGCGCCGGCCTGGGTGGGCCTGGCCGCGGCCGTGATCTGCCTGCTGCCCCGGGTCGGCGTCCTTGCCCCCGAAGCCTTCCAGCAGGTCAATCTGCGCACCTGCTTCTACATCGCGGCGCTTTTGGGCCTCGTGGCGCTCGTCAACGAGACCGGCCTGGGTGAGCGCCTCGGTCACCTGCTGCTCGCGATCGCGCCGCTGGAGCCGGGCGCGCCGGTCCAGAACTTCGCCGTGCTCACCGGCCTGGCCACGATCCTGACGCTGCTTGTCACCGCGAACGGCGCGCCGGCCCTCTACACCGCGCTGGCCGGAGAGATGACGCAGGCCAGCGGGCTGTCACCCCTGGCGGTCGTCTCCCTCCAGGTGATCGGCTACTCGACCGTGTTCTTCCCCTATCAGGCGCCGCCGATCGTGTTCGCCAGCGAACTCGGCGGGGTCCGGCTCCGCGACGCGACACGCCTCACCATGAGCTTCGGCCTCGTCTCGCTCCTGGTGGCCGCCCCCCTCGACTTCGCGTGGTGGCAGTTCCTGGGAGTTCTGAAGTGACAGAATCCGTTTAGTGTCGCCAAGCGTGCCACATTGCGTTGCAGCATGACGCATTGCGGCTTGCTCCCTAAGCCACTAGCGCTACCAGATTAGAGACGGTCCAGTTCGCAGCTGCGAGGCTTCAACCCGATGGCACCCACCGCCCGCCCGACAGTGGCACAGCCGATGTCGCCGCATCTCCAGATCTATCGCTGGACCTGGACGATGGCGATGTCGGTGTTTCACCGCATCACCGGCACCGCTCTCTACGGCGGGACTGCGCTGGTGGCGATCTGGCTCGTCGCACTGGCTTCCGGACCGGTCGCCTATTCTTACGTCGCCGGGTTCTTCGGCTCGCTGATCGGGCGGCTGATCCTGTTCGTCTACACCTGGATCCTGATGCACCACATGCTCGGCGGCTTGCGCCACCTCGCGTGGGATTTCGGGATCGGCTTCGATCGCGAGAAGCGTCTCGCCCTCTCGCGCCTGACCCTGATCGGGTCGACGGTGCTGACCCTCGTCATCTGGGCGGTCGCCCTTCTGGTCCGCTGAGGAGGTCGGCATGGCCAAGGAACAGGTCCGGCAGGACACCAGCGTCTCGATCCGCACCCCGCGCGCCCGCGTCGCGGGTCTCGGCGTCGCCCATCACGGCGTCGGCCATTGGTGGCTGCAGCGAATTACCGCAGTGACCAATACCGTGCTGATGCTGTCCTTCGTAATCATCGTCGCTCGGATGTCCGGTCGAGGCTATGCGGACGCAGTCCACGTCGTCGCGAACCCTTTCGTCTCGATCATCCTCATCCTGGCGTTTCTGTCGGTCACGCTCCACATGCGCATCGGCATGCAGGTGGTCATTGAGGATTACGTCCACGCGCAGGCGACCAAGATCGTCGCCGTGTTCGCCAACAATGTCTACGCGGTCCTGGTGGCCGTCGCCTGCGTCTACGCGGTGCTGCGCATTGGCTTCGGACAGCCGGCCTGAACCCCGTCATCACGAATTTCGAGGAGCCGAACATGGCCGCCAACGGCACAAACGGCAGCGGGCCTGCCTACACGATCCACGATCACGCCTTCGACGTGGTGATCGTCGGCGCGGGCGGCGCGGGCCTGCGCGCCACGGTGGGCTGCTCGGAGGCGGGCCTGCGCACAGCCTGCATCACCAAGGTGTTCCCGACCCGCTCGCACACCGTCGCGGCACAGGGCGGCATCTCGGCCTCGCTGGGCAACATGGGCCCGGACGATTGGCGCTGGCACATGTACGACACCGTGAAGGGATCGGACTGGCTCGGCGACCAGGATGCCATCGAGTACCTCGTGCGCAACGCCCCCGCCGCCGTGTACGAGCTTGAACACTGGGGCGTGCCGTTCTCCCGCACCGAGGAGGGCAAGATCTACCAGCGTCCGTTCGGCGGCATGACCACGGATTACGGCAAAGGCACCGCCCAGCGCACCTGCGCGGCGGCCGACCGGACCGGCCACGCGATGCTGCATACCCTCTACGGGCAGGCGGTGAAGAATCAGACCGACTTCTTCATCGAGTACTTCGCCCTCGACCTGATCATGGACGAGGAGGGCCGCTGCCGCGGCGTCATTGCCATCGATCAGGCGAGCGGCGAGATCCACCGCTTCCGCGCCCAGATGACCATCCTGGCGACCGGCGGCTACGGCCGCGCCTACTTCTCGGCGACCTCAGCCCATACCTGCACGGGCGACGGCAACGCCATGGTGCTGCGCGCCGGCCTGCCGCTGCAGGACATGGAGTTCGTGCAGTTCCACCCGACCGGCATCTACGGCGCGGGCTGCCTGATCACGGAAGGGTCCCGCGGTGAGGGCGGCTACCTGACCAATTCCGAGGGCGAGCGCTTCATGGAGCGCTACGCCCCGTCCGCCAAGGACCTCGCCTCGCGCGACGTGGTCTCGCGCTCCATGACCATGGAGATCCGCGACGGCCGCGGCGTCGGCAAGGACAAGGACCACATCTATCTGCACCTCGACCATCTCGACCCGAAGATCCTGCACGAGCGCCTGCCGGGCATCTCGGAATCCGCGCGGATCTTCGCGGGCGTCGACGTGACGAAGGAGCCGATCCCGGTCATCCCGACCGTCCACTACAACATGGGCGGTATCCCGACGAACTATCACGGCGAGGTGCTGACGCTGCGCGACGGCAATCCCGACACGGTGGTTCCGGGCCTGATGGCGATCGGCGAGGCGGCCTGCGTGTCCGTCCACGGTGCCAACCGGCTCGGCTCGAACTCGCTGATCGACCTCGTGGTCTTCGGCCGCGCCGCCGGCAAGCGCTGCGCCGAGATCGTCGAGCCGAACGGCCGGGCCATGGAGCTGCCGAAGGGCGCCACCGACAAGGCGCTCGAGCGCCTGGACCGGTTCCGCTACGCCAACGGCTCGACGCCGACCGCCGAGCTCCGCGCCGAGATGCAGAAGACGATGCAGAACAACTGCGCCGTGTTCCGCACCGGCGAGGTGCTGGAGGAGGGCAAGGGCCTGATCCACAAGGTCTGGAACGCCGCCGCCGACGTGAAGATCACCGACCGGTCCCTGGTCTGGAACACCGACCTCTTGGAGACCCTGGAGTTCGACAACCTGATCGGCCAGGCGGTGGTGACGATGGAATCGGCCGCCAACCGCAAGGAATCGCGCGGCGCCCACGCCCGCGAGGACTTCCCCGACCGCGACGACAAGGACTGGATGAAGCACACCCTGTCCTGGCTCGATGAGGGACGCCATCAGGTGAACATCGATTATCGTCCGGTGCACACTTACACGATGTCGAACGAGATCCAGTACATCGAGCCGAAGGCACGCGTGTACTGATCTGAAAATCCGCACAACCCTTGCGCCGGTGGAGCATTGCTCTTCCGGCCGCCGCATTCTGCTCTAGCGGAAGCCGTCGAATTCCATGGCCCAGTTCAACCTTCCCAAGAACTCGCAGATCACGCCGGGCAAGTCCTGGCCGGCCCCGCCCGGTGCCAGGAACCTGCAGACTTTCAAGATCTACCGGTGGAACCCGGATGACGGCGCCAATCCGCGGATCGACACCTATCAGGTCGACCGCGAGGATTGCGGCCCGATGGTCCTCGACGCGCTGCTGTGGATCAAGAACAAGGTCGATTCGACTTTGGTCTTCCGCCGCTCCTGCCGCGAGGGCATCTGCGGCTCCTGCGCGATGAACATCGAGGGCCAGAACGCGCTGGCCTGCACGATAGGCATCGACGAGTGCAAGAGCCCGGACAACGCCCTGCCGCTCCTGACCCGCAAGGACAAGGACGGCGCGATCCGGATTTACCCGCTGCCGCACATGCCGGTCCTCAAGGACCTCGTGCCGGATCTGACGAACTTCTACGCGCAGCACGCCGCCATCGAGCCCTGGCTCCAGACCGAGACGCCGGCGCCCGAGAAGGAGTGGCGCCAGACCCCGGAGGACCGCTCGCGCCTCGACGGTCTCTACGAGTGCATCCTGTGCGCCTGCTGCAGCACCTCGTGCCCGAGCTACTGGTGGAACGGCGACAAGTTCCTGGGCCCGGCCGCGCTGCTCCAGGCCTATCGCTGGCTGATCGATTCCCGCGACGAGAACACCGGCCACCGCCTCGACGGGCTGCACGACCCATTCCGGCTCTATCGGTGCCACACGATCATGAACTGCGCCAACACCTGCCCGAAGAACCTGAATCCCGCGAAGGCCATCGCGGAAATCAAGAAGATGATGGTCGAGCGCACGCTCTGATTGCAGGCTTCTGAGGCCTGACGGCCACACCGGTCCGAAAAGGCGGCCTCTCCGCAGCGGAGTCGAGCGCGGGTGAGGATACCGCCTTGCGGCCAGCGCAATTGGCACGGAGTCAGGGGGGCAATCGCGACTGCGCCTTCAACCTGACCCAAGTGGACCGATGCTGCGCCCGAGCCTGTCGACGTTCGCCATCCTCTGTCTGGGCGCAAGCCTCGGCGCCTGCGCTTCGAGCCGTCTCGACGGGCCGCGCACCCGCGCTCCGTCGCCCCAGGCGTCCCTTGACGCCGTGCCGGCCGTCCCGTCGGGCACCGTGACAGCCGCGCCGCTGGCGCCGCCGCCGGGCGTGTCGGCGAGCCCGGACGCGCCGCCTCCGCCCGGTGCCCAGGCCGCGCTGTCCCCGGCCGGCCCGACCGTCATTGCGGAACCGGTCGCCCCGCCGTCGCCGCCGCCGCCAGTCGTCACCAGCGGACGCGCCTCTGTGGTGGGCAGCTGGGATGCCCGGGATGCGACGGGCGCGAACTGCAAGGTGACGCTGTCGAGCGCGCCGGCTCTCGACCTCTACAAGGCGTCCGCGGCGGGCTGCCCCAACAAGGACCTGTCCCGGGTCTCGGCCTGGGATTTCCGCGACGGTGAGGTCTACCTGTATCAGCCGGGCGGCTCGGTGGCGGCGCGGCTGCGCCAGGGCGGCGGCGGCCTGGAAGGGGCGCTGACCAAGTCGGGTGCCGCGCTGGCCCTGAACCGCTGAGGCGGGGCGGCGGCGCGACCAAGGCGCACGGTTGGCGTGCGGGAGGTCGCGCTTACATGAAGGGATCCCGCCGCATCGCGCCCCCATAGACATGTTCCTGGATTGGCTTGAGCGCCGCGTCGATCCGTTCGCGCCCTTCGACGAGGCGCGGATGCCGCCGCGGTCGATCCTCGGTTTCGCCTGGTTCTACCTGCGCCCGATCCGCGCCGCCCTGGCGGCTTTGTTCGTCATCGCGGTGATCGCCGGCACGGTCGAGGCGTCGCTCTATCTCGTGATGCGCTGGTTCATCGACCTGCTCGGCACAGCCGATCGGGCCACGGTGCTGTCGGACCACGCGGTCGAACTCGGTGTGGTCGTCGTGCTCGTCGCGGTGATCCGGCCCCTGTCGATCTGGGCCCACGAGGTGCTGTCGAACCAGCTCGTCGTGCCGCAATCCACCAGCCAGATCCGGTGGCGCGCTCACCTCTACACGCTCGGTCACGCACTCTCGTATTTTCAGGGCGACTTCTCGGGGCGGCTGGCGAACCGTGTCGTGCAGGTGGGACCGGCGGTGCGGGAACTCGCCGTCGTCTTCATCGACACGCTCCTCTACGTGGCGATCTACGCGATCACCGCGGTCGGGCTGTTCAGCGCGATCTCGCCGTGGCTGGTCCTGCCGGTGCTGCTCTGGATCGCCGCCTATGCGGGCCTGACCATGTGGTTCGTGCCGCGGGCGCGGGCACGCTCGCACAAGACCGCCGACACCCGCTCGATCCTGATCGGCCGGATCGTCGACAGCTACACCAACATCCTGACCGTCAAGCTCTTCGCGCGCGACCGCGAGGAGCGCGCGGCGGTGCGCGATGCGGTCGAGGTTCACACCGACGCCTACCTGTTCCAGTTCCGGTTGGTGACGCTGACGACCAGCCTGCTCGGCCTCCTCAACAGCGCGCTCCTGATCGCCACCGGCGCGGCTTGCCTCGTCCTCTGGCAGCGGGGCGGGATGAGCACCGGTGAGGCCTCGGCGGGTCTCGCGCTGGTCCTCCGGCTCATCGCCATGTCCGGCTGGGTGATGCAGACCGTCCGCGGCGTCTTCGAGAATGTCGGGGTCGTGCAGGAGAGCATGCAGACGATGTCCCGTCCGCACGGGCTGATCGACGCGCCGGACGCGCGCGCGCTCACCGTCACGGGCGGCGAGATCCGGTTCGAGAATGTCGGCTTCCATTACGGCCGCGGCGACGCCACAGTGATCGAGGATTTCTCCCTCACGATCCGTCCCGGCGAGAAGGTCGGTCTGGTGGGGATCAGCGGGGCCGGCAAGTCCACCCTGGCGAGCCTGCTCCTGCGGCTCTACGACGTGGAGAGCGGGCGCATCCTCGTGGATGGGCAGGACCTCGCTGCCGTGACGCAGCAATCCCTGCGCGAATCCATCGCGATGGTCAGCCAGGACACGTCCCTCCTGCACCGGTCGATCCGCGACAACATCGCCTACGGCCGGCCTGACGCGAGCCAAGCCGACATCGAGCATGCCGCCCGGCTGGCCCATGCCGACCGGTTCATCGCCGATCTTGTGGATCACAAGGGGCGGCGGGGCTACGACGCCCAGGTGGGCGAGCGCGGGGTCAAGCTGTCTGGCGGACAGCGCCAGCGCATCGCCATCGCCCGCGTCATGCTCAAGGACGCGCCGATCCTGATCCTGGACGAGGCGACCTCGGCTCTCGACAGTCAGGTCGAGGCGGCGATCCAGGAGTCGCTCGATACGCTGATGGCCGGTAAGACCGTGCTGGCGATCGCGCATCGCCTGTCGACCATCGCGGCCCTCGACCGGTTGGTGGTGATCGACCAGGGCCGGATCATCGAGGAGGGGACTCACGCCGAACTCGTCGCTCGGGGCGGCGTCTATGCCGGTCTGTGGTCCCGCCAGTCGGGCGGCTTTCTCGACGACGGCACGGCCCAATATGACAGCGCCGTGGCCTGATGCACCAAGGGCGGCAACATAACACGACAAACTTGGCAGGGCTCTATCGCTGCGGTGCAAACCGCCGCTTGACTTGGGAGCGGCAGACGGTCTCATTGCTCGCTTTAGAACGATAATGCTTTGATCCTGGCCCGACCGGGAGATCAGGGCAGGGCGCCTGCGGCCCTAACGCCGACGCATGGAGTTCCGAATCTTGGCGAACACATCTGCAGCCGCTCCTGCGGCCTCCGGGTCCGAGGGCAGCCGTCGTGACTTCTTGTTCCTGGCTACCGGCGCCGGGCTGGCGGTGGGGGCCGCGGCCGCGGCCTGGCCGCTGATATCGTCCATGGCGCCGGATGCCGAAACGATCGCGGCCGGCGCCCCGATCGAGGTCGATCTGACGCCGATCCAGGACGGGCAGATCGTCAACGTCTTCTGGCGCGGCAAGCTTATTTTCGTGCGCAAGCTGACCGCCAAGGAACTGACCGACATGCAGGCGGTCCCGCTCTCGGCCATGATCGACCCGGCCGCGTTCACGACGCGCGTGAAGAATGGTCACGATCAGTGGCTGGTGGTCTACGGCAACTGCACGCATCTCGGTTGCGTGCCGATCGGCCACCAGGGCAATTTCGAGGGCTGGGCCTGCCCGTGCCACGGCTCGCAATTCGACGCGGTGGGGCGCGTGCGCCACGGACCGGCGCCGATCAACCTGCCGATCCCGCCCTACGCCTTCGAGACGGACACCAAGATCCGGATCGGCGAAGGCGGCAAGGAAGCGGCCTGAGGGGAGGACGGAAGCATGAGCGGAACGGCCAGCACCTACGTCCCCAAGAGCCGGGTGGCCAAGTGGTTCGAGGCGCGCCTGCCCCTTGCCGGGTTGGTGCACTCGTCCTTCATCGCCTACCCGGTTCCGCGGAACCTGAATTACTTCTGGACCTTTGGCGCGATCCTCGCGGCGTTCCTGGGGATCCAGATCATCACCGGCGTATGGCTGGCGATGCATTACGAGCCCTCGGCGACCGGTGCCTTCAACTCGGTCGAGAAGATCATGCGGGACGTGAATTACGGCTGGCTGCTGCGGTACGCGCACGCCAACGGCGCGTCGATGTTCTTCGTGGCTGTCTACGTCCACATGTTCCGGGCCCTGTATTACGGGTCCTACAAGGCGCCGCGTGAGGTCCTCTATATCCTCGGCGTCGTGATCTACCTGCTGATGATGGCGACCGCCTTCCTCGGCTACACGCTGCCCTGGGGCCAGATGAGCTTCTGGGGCGCCACGGTCATCACCAACATCCTGGCCGCGATCCCGGTGGTCGGCGACACGATCCAGACCCTGCTCTGGGGCGGATACTCGGTGGGCAACCCGACCGTGAACCGCTTCTTCTCGCTGCACTACCTGCTGCCCTGGATGATCGCCGGCGTCGTCGTGCTGCACGTCTGGGCGCTGCACGTGACCGGCCAGAACAACCCGGCCGGCATCCCGATCAAGTCGGGCAAGGACACCGTGCCGTTCACCCCCTACGCGACCATCAAGGACGTGTTCGCAACCTGCGTGTTCATGATCCTGTTCGCCTGGTTCCTGTTCTACCAGCCGAACTTCCTGGGCCATGCCGACAACTACATCCAGGCCAACCCCGCCGTGACGCCCGCGCACATCGTGCCGGAATGGTACTTCCTGCCGTTCTACGCGATCCTGCGCGCGGTCCCGAGCAAGCTCGGCGGCGTGATCCTGATGTTCTCGGCGGTGATCATCCTGGCATTCGCACCGTGGCTGGACTGGTCCAAGGTTCGCTCCTGCAACTACCGGCCGATCTACCGGCAGTTCTTCTGGGCGTTCATTGGCGCGACCCTTCTGCTCGGGTGGCTGGGCTCGCAGCCTCCCGAGGGCGGCTACGTGATCGCGTCGCAGATCTGCACCGCCTATTACTTCGCCCACTTCCTGATCGTCATGCCGCTCTGCGGCCTGTTCGAGACGCCGAAGAAGCTCCCCGGCTCGATCCTCGAGACCGTCACCGGGCCGGGCAAGCAGGTGAGCGGATCCGGCATGCCGGCGGGCGCCGCCGCCGCTCCGACCACCAAGGGCTGACGGGCTGACGACAGGACCATGATGATGACCCGCGTCCTCCCGACCAAAGCTGCTGCCGCCCTGGCGGTCCTGCTGATCGGCGCCGCAGCGCCGGTCGGCGCCCAGGAAGGCCATGGCGGCCCGATCCCAGCCCGCGTCAACTGGAGCTTCGCCGGCGTGTTCGGCCGCTTCGACACCGCGCAGCTGCAGCGCGGCTTCCAGGTCTACAAGGAAGTCTGTTCCGCCTGCCATTCGATGAAGCTGGTTTCCTTCCGCAACCTCGCGCAGGAGGGCGGCCCGGATTTCAACGCCGGTCAGGTCAAGGCCCTGGCGGCGACCTATCAGGTGAAGGACGGGCCCAACGATTCCGGCGAGATGTTCGACCGGCCCGCCCGACCGGCCGACACTTTGCCGCCGCCCTTCCCGAACGATCAGGCGGCGGCCGCGGCCAACGGCGGCAAGGCGCCGCCCGACTTCTCGGTGATCGCCAAGGCGCGGACCTTCTCCCGTGGCTCGTTGTACTTCCTGACCGACTGGCTTCCGTTCATCGGCTATTCGGAACAGGGCCCCGACTATATCCACGCGTTGCTCAACGGCTACGAGGAGCCGCCGAAGGATTTTGCGGTTCCGGATGGCGGCCACTACAACAAGTACTATCCCGGCCACATCATCGCGATGCCGCCGCCGATCACCGACGGGCAGGTGAGCTATCCGAAGACCGACCAGGGCCAGCCTGTCGTCCCCGAGACGGTCGACCAGTACGGCAAGGACGTCGCGGCCTTCCTGATGTGGACGGCCGAGCCGCATATGATGGACCGGAAGGCCCTCGGCTTCCGGGTGATCCTGTTCCTGATCGTGCTGTCGGGGCTGCTCTACTACGTGAAGAAAAAGGTCTGGGCCGATGTCGGCGGCGAGGTCCACGGACTTCAGCCGGAACTGCACAAGACGTACTGACGCGCCGCTCTCCGATCGACGACATGGATGGGCCTCCCTCGCGGGGGCCCATCTTTTTTGGGCCGTTCCCCCATGCTACCGGTCGGCCGTCGCGATGATCGGCTGGCGGGAGACGGGTCTTCCCATCCACGCCCTCATCCTGAGGTGCTGCGCAGCGGCCTCGAAGGCGGGCTCCAGGGATCGCCGCGCCCTCTGGAGGTCTCCTTAGAGGCCTCCGCTTCGCTCCGGCACCTCAGGATGAGGGCGTGCAGGGGATCGCGGCGCTCGCGCAGCGTCACTGACAGTGCAGGAAGACAGGCATGACGGCAGCGGTCCTCGGGGTGATGGGTGGGTCCGGCGTCTACGACCTGCCCGGACTGGAAGACGTGCGCGAGGAGCGGGTCGCCTCACCCTGGGGCGAGCCGTCGGATGCCTTGCGCATCGGGCGGATCGGCGACACCAAGGTCGTGTTCCTGGCCCGGCACGGGCGGGGGCACCGGCTCTCGCCGTCCGGCATCAACTACCGCGCCAATATCGACGCGCTGAAGCGGGCCGGGGTCACCGATCTCGTCGCGCTCTCGGCCTGCGGCTCGTTCCGCGAGGAATTGCCGCCGGGCCTGTTCGTGCTCGTCGACCAGTTCGTCGATCGCACGCACGGGCGCGACTCCTCGTTCTTCGGCGATGGCTGCGTCGCCCACGTCTCCCTGGCCCATCCCGTCGGGCCGGGCCTGCAGGCGCGGATCGCGAACGCCGCCAGGGCGGAGGACATCGCGGTGCATCGCGGCGGCACCTATGTCTGCATGGAAGGACCGCAATTCTCGTCGCTCGCCGAATCCCGGGCCTACAGGGCGCAGGGCTTCGACGTGATCGGCATGACCAACATGCCCGAGGCCAAGCTCGCCCGCGAGGCGGAGATCACCTACGCGACCATCGCGATGGTCACCGATTACGATTGCTGGCACCCGGGCCACGACGCCGTGGACGTGGCCTCGGTCATCGCGGTCGCCCGCGCCAACGCCGACAAGGCGGCCCGGCTGGTGTCCCGGCTGGCACAGGACTTCCCGGCCGAGCGCGAGCCCTGCCCGGCGGGCTCGCATCGGGCCCTCGACGGGGCGATCATGACCGCGCCGTCTGTCCGCGACCCCGCGCTGCTGGCCAAGCTCGAGGCTGTGGCCGGTCGGGTGCTGCACCAATAGGCAGGCGCCCTTTCCATTCCGGCGAGAGTCCCTCTAGAAGGCGCGGGCGGCCGGAGCCGTCCCAGACACGAAGCCCAGATTGAAATGCGCAGCGCCACCATCAGCCGGAAGACCGCGGAGACCGATATCGCGGTCACGGTCTCGCTCGACGGGACCGGGCGATCGACGATCGCGACCGGCATCGGCTTCCTCGACCACATGCTGGATCTGCTGGCGCGGCACGCCCTGTTCGATCTCGACGTGAAGGTCGACGGCGATCTCCACATCGACCAGCACCATTCGGCCGAGGATTGCGGCATCGCGCTGGGCCAGGCCTTCGCCAAGGCGCTCGGCGACAAGCGCGGCGTCACGCGCTACGCCGACATCCACCTGCCCATGGACGAGGCGCTGACCCGCGTCTGCGTCGATATCTCCGGTCGACCGTTCCTCGTGTTCCGCACCGCCTTCCGGGTGGAGAAGATCGGCAATTTCGACACCGAACTGGTGCGCGAGTGGTTCCAGGCCTTCGCGATGAATGCCGGGCTGACGCTGCATGTCGAGACCCTCTACGGCGACAACGCGCACCACATCGCCGAGAGCTGTTTCAAGGGACTGGCGCGCGCCTTGCGGAAGGCAGTGGCGATCGATCCGCGCGAGGAGGGGCGCGTTCCCTCCACGAAGGGCTCCCTGTAGACCTGTCGTCATCAAGCTCCGCCCAGCCGCCCGGCTTACGTGGAGCGACCTAGCCGGAGTCCCGTGATGCGGATGCGCAGCTACACGCTCCACCTGCCCGCCGACGCGCGGCCGGGCGAGTCGATCGGCCTTGACCGGGCCGTGCTCGTGCCGGACGGCTTCGTATGGCCGGCCTTCGCCTTCACCGTTCTATGGTTCCTGTATCACCGGCTGTGGATCGCGGCGCTGGCCGTGCTCGTCGGCCTGGTCGCGCTGGCCGGCGCGGGGATCGCCTTCGGGCTGCCCACCGGCGCCGGCCTCATCGCCACGCTGCTGGCCGCATGGCTGATCGGGCTCGAAGCGTCGAGCCTGCGCCGCTGGACGCTGGCGCGGCGCGGCTGGCCGGTGCGCGACGCGGTCATCGCGGCGACGCCCGAGGAGGCGGAGGGCCGCGCGATCGGCCGGTGGCTGGACTCGAGCCCGACCGCGCCGCGCGCGCCATTCCCCAGCGGTCCGAGCCGGCGCGCCGAGCCGGTGATCGGCCTGTTCCCTGCCCAGGAAGGCGCTCGATGAGTCTTCGGGCGAGACGCGCATGAGTGCCGAGACCGTCGCGATCATCGATTACGGATCGGGCAACCTCCATTCCGCCGCCAAGGCCTTCGAGCGCGCTGCCCGCGAGAGTGGACGCGACGCGCGGATCTGCCTGACGTCGGACCCGGAGGTCGTCGCCGGGGCCGACCGGGTCGTGCTGCCCGGCGTCGGGGCCTACGCCGATTGCCGCCGCGGGCTCGACGCCGTTCCCGGCATGGTCGAGGCGATGACGCAGGTCGCTCACGCGGCCGGGCGCCCGTTCCTCGGGATCTGCGTGGGCATGCAGCTCCTGGCGACCCGGGGGCTCGAATACACCACCACGCCGGGCCTCGGCTGGATCCCCGGCGATGTCGGCCCGATCCGACCGTCGGATCCGGCCCTCAAGGTCCCCCATATGGGCTGGAACACCCTGCGGGCCGAGCGCGACCACGCGCTGCTCGCCGGCATCCCGACCGGCGAGGACGGGCTGCACGCCTACTTCGTGCACAGCTACGCGCTGACGCCGGAGTGCCCGGACGATGTCGTGGCGCGCGCCGAGTACGGCGGCCCGGTCACCGCCCTCGTCGCCCGTGGCAATGTCGCCGGCACGCAGTTCCACCCCGAGAAGAGCCAGCGGCTCGGCCTCGCGCTGATCGCAAACTTCCTGAACTGGCGCCCGTGAGCGCCGTTCGGCTCCGGCAAGAAGGATAAAACCGCCCGTGATCCTGTACCCGGCGATCGACCTGAAGGAGGGGCGTTGCGTCCGCCTGATCCAGGGGGACATGGCGCAGGCCAAGGTCTTCGGGGACGATCCGGCGGCCCAGGCCGCGATCTTCGAGGCGCAGGGCTTCCCCTGGCTCCACGTGGTCGATCTCGACGGCGCCTTCGCGGGTGCGCCGCGGAACGCGGAGGCCGTCGAAGCGATCCTGGCGCGCGTGACGATCCCGGTCCAGCTCGGCGGCGGCATCCGTGAGATGAAAACCCTGGAGGGCTGGCTGAGCAAGGGCGTCGCCCGGGCGATCATCGGCACCGCGGCGGTTCGCGACCCCGGCTTCGTCCGGGAGGCCGCCCGCAAGTATCCGGGCAAGATCGCGGTCGGCATCGACGCCAAGGACGGCCGCGTCGCGGTCGAGGGCTGGGCCCAGACCTCCAGCATGACCGCCGAGGAGCTGGGGCGCCGGTTCGAGGATGCGGGCGTTGCGGCGATCATCTACACCGACATCGCCCGCGATGGGATCCTGAAGGGCCTCAACGTCGAGATGACTCTGGCGCTCGCCCAGGCGGTGCGCATCCCCGTGATCGCGTCGGGCGGCCTCGCCGCGATCGACGACGTGCATCGCCTGCTGCAGCCGGATTGCGCGCTGATTGCCGGCGCCATCACCGGGCGGGCCCTCTACGACGGCCGCATCGATCCGGAAGCGGCGCTGGCGGCGATCGCTGCGGCGCGCGGCTCGGCTTCGTGATAGACCATCGGCCGTGGTGGCGCCGACGCGGGAGGCTTCGATGACGGCGTTGAAGACCCGGCCGGCTCCGGCCGGAACGGCCTACGCGGATGATTTCTACACCGGGACCCAGGAGCAGAGCGCGCGCCTGCGGTCGGGCGAACTCTCCGGCCTGGATCGCGAGAACCCGGCGGAGGAGATCGCGAGCTCGGGCAAGAGCCAGTTCGCCAGTCGGGTGCGCGCGTTGCGAAACGTGCTGCCGCCCATGTTGAAGTGCCGCGCAAGAAACGGGTCTGGTCGTCAAGCGCTTCCCAGAAACCTGTCCCGACACCTATCAGGACATCATCGATCGCTCGTTCGCGATTGATCCCGAAGCCTGACCGGATTGCGAGAGACCGTGCTCAAGACCCGCATCATCCCCTGCCTCGACGTGAAGGACGGGCGCGTCGTGAAGGGCGTGCGCTTCGAGGGCCTGCGCGACGCCGGCGATCCGGTCGCGGCCGCCAAGGTCTACGACGCGGCCGGCGCCGACGAGCTGTGCTTCCTCGACATCACCGCGAGCCGCGAGGCCCGCGGCACGCTGCTCGACATCGTCAGCCGCACCGCCGAGGCCTGCTTCATGCCACTCACCGTGGGCGGCGGCGTGCGCACCGTCGAGGACGTCCGCGCCCTGCTTCTGGCCGGGGCCGACAAGGTCGCGATCAACACCGCGGCCGTAAAGGACCCGGATCTGGTCGCCCGCGCCGCCGAGAAGTTCGGGGCCCAGTGCATCGTGGTGGCGATCGACGCGAAACGCGTATCCGGCCCCGGCGAGCCGGCGGCCTGGGAGATCTTCACCCACGGCGGTCGCGACCCGACCGGGATCGACGCGGTGGCCTTCGCCCGGCTCGTCGCCGAGAAGGGCGCGGGCGAGCTGCTGGTCACCTCCATGGACAAGGACGGCACCCGTTCCGGCTACGACCTCGCTTTGACGCGGGCGATCAGCGACGCCGTCCCCGTGCCGGTAATCGCTTCCGGCGGCGTTGGTGGACTCGACGATCTCGTCGCAGGGGTCGCGGAGGGCGGCGCGAGCGCTGTGCTGGCGGCCTCGATCTTCCATTTCGGGCAGGCGAGCGTCGCCGAGGCCAAGGCCCACATGGCGGCGGCCGGGCTGGCCATGCGCCTCGACGGCACGGCATCTTCCGCGAGGGGGCCCCTGTGAGCAGCTACCTTCTGGCCAACGCGACCCTGCTCGATCCCGAGACCGGTGCCGAGACTGCCGGCGCGGTCCTGGTCCGCGACGGCCGCATCAGCGACGTCGCATCGGGGGCCGCCCCGGGCGCGCCGGGCGATGCCGAGCGGATCGACTGCGCCGGCCGGGTGCTCGTCCCGGGGCTGATCGACATGCGCGCCTTCGTGGGCGAGCCGGGCGCGGAGCACCGGGAAACCCTGGCCTCGGCGAGCGCCGCCGCGGCGGCGGGCGGTGTCACCACCCTGGTCTGCATGCCCGACACCAACCCGGTGATCGACGGGCCGGCCATCGTCGACTTCGTGCTCCGGCGCGCCCGCGATACCGCGAGCGTCAACGTCCTGCCCGCCGCCGCCATCACCAAGGGATTGGCCGGCAGGGAGATGACCGAGTTCGGCCTGCTCAAGGAAGCCGGCGCGGTTGCCTTCACGGACGGGCTGCGCGCCGTGTCGAACGCTCAGGTGCTGCGCCGGGCGCTCACCTACGCCCGAGATTTCGACGCGCTGATCATGCAGCATGTCGAGGATTCGGACCTCGTCGCCGAGGGCGTGATGAACGAGGGCGAGCTGGCCTCGCGCCTCGGGTTGATGGGCATCCCGCGCGAGGCCGAGACCGTGATGCTGGAGCGCGACATCCGCCTCGTCCGGCTCACCGGCGCCCGCTACCATGCCGCGATGATCTCCTGCGCCGATTCGGTGGAGATCGTGCGCCGGGCGAAGCAAGACGGCCTGCCGGTCACCTGCGGCGTGTCGGTGAACAACCTCGTGCTCAACGAGAACGACATCGGCCATTACCGGACCTTCTGCCGGCTCTCGCCGCCGCTGCGCCACGAGGTCGATCGCCAGGCCGTGGTCCAGGCGCTCGGCGAGGGCGTGATCGACGTCGTCGTCTCCGATCACAATCCGCAGGACGTCGAGACCAAGCGCCTGCCCTTCGCGGAGGCGGCCGACGGCGCCCTCGGGATCGAGACGCTGCTGGGCGCGTCCCTGCGCCTCGTTCATACCGGCGACCTCGCCCTGTCGAAGCTCATCACCGCGCTGACCGTGAACCCGGCCCGCATCCTCGGCCGCGAGGCCGGGCGGCTGGCCGCCGGAGCGCCGGCCGATCTGGTGTTGATCGATCCGGATCTGCCCTACGTGCTCGACAAGCGCCGGCTGAAATCCCGCTCGAAGAACTCGCCCTTCGATGAGGCCCGGCTGCAGGGTGCGGCGGTCTTGACGCTGGTCGGCGGAAAGATCGTCCACGCCGTCGACGATCTTGCGGCGGCCGCGTGATGCTGCAGGATCTCGCGACGGCGTCCGCCCTCGGCGGCCTTGCCCTGGGTTACGCGCTGGGCTCGATCCCGTTCGGGCTGATCCTCACCCGCTTCGCCGGGCTCGGCGATGTGCGGGCGATCGGATCGGGCAATATTGGCGCGACCAACGTCCTGCGGACCGGCCGGAAGGGGCTCGCGGCCGCGACCCTGCTGGGCGATGCCTTGAAGGGCACCGCCGCCGTCCTGATCGCCAGGAACCTGGGCGAGGGCCCGGCACTCGCGGCCGGCCTCGGCGCGTTCCTCGGCCACCTGTTCCCGGTCTGGCTCGGATTCAAGGGCGGCAAGGGCGTGGCGACGTTCATCGGCGTTCTTCTCGCCGTCAGCCCGCCGGCCCTCGGGATCTTCGCGATCATCTGGCTGGGGCTTGCCTTCGCGCTCAAGTATTCGTCGCTGGCGGCACTGGCCGCTTCGGCCGCGACACCTGTCGTTCTGTGGGCACTCGGCGCGCCGGCCCAAGCTTTGCTGTTCCTCCTCATGGGCATGCTGCTATGGTGGAAGCACGCGCCCAACATCCGCCGACTCGCGTCCGGCACCGAGGGGCGCATCGGCCAGAAGGGCTGAACGCACGCGCGTGAGGCGCGGTCCTTGGGGGATGCATGCGGCTGACCGACGCCCAGCGGCTCGACTGGCTGCGATTGATCCGCACCGAAGGGGTCGGGCCGCGCACGTTCCGCACGCTGATCAACCGGTTCGGGGGCGCGGCCGCAGCCCTCGACGCGCTGCCGGACCTCAGCCGCCGCCAGGGCCGACGGATCCATCCGCCGAGCCGGACGCAGGCGGAGGACGAGCTTGCCGCCCTGGCCCGGATCGGCGGCCGGCTGATCGCCACCGGCGAGGCGGAGTTTCCGCGCCTGCTCCAGCAGACCGATGCGGCGCCGCCGCTGCTCGCCCTGCGCGGGGCCGCCATCCTGAACCGACCGGGCGTGGCCCTCGTCGGCTCGCGCAACGCCTCCCAGGCCGGATTGGCCTTCACCGAGAAGCTGGCTCGTGGCCTGGGCGAGGCCGGCCTCGCAATCGTCTCAGGGCTCGCCCGCGGGATCGATGCGCGTGCCCATAAGGCCAGCCTGCCGACCGGCACCGTCGCGGTGATGGCCGGCGGGCAGGACCGGATCTACCCGGCGAGCCATGTCGGCCTGGTCGATGCGATCCTGGGTGAGGGCGGGGCGGTGCTGGCCGAGATGCCGATGGGCTGGGTGCCGCGCGGGCGCGACTTTCCGAGGCGCAACCGCATCATCTCGGGCCTGTCCTACGGGACGGTCGTCGTCGAGGCGGCGCGCCGTTCCGGCTCGCTGATCACGGCGCGTTTTGCCCTGGAGCAGAACCGCGAGGTGTTCGCTGTCCCCGGCTCGCCGCTGGATCCACGCGCGGAGGGCACCAACGACCTGATCCGCCAGGGCGCCACCCTCGTCTCAGAGGTCGAGCATATCCTCGACGTGATCGGCCCGATCATCGAGCGGGGCCCGGCGCCGGACGCCGCGCCAGGCCGCGAGCGGCCGGATTTCGCCGAGCAACCGGACTTCTGGGACGAGATCGATCTCGATACGTTGACCGCGGAAACCGGCCGCTTCAAGGATCTGATCACGCGGTCGGAGGAGCCCTGCCTCGACGATGCTGCGCCGGAGCCGGCCGATGATCGCGCACGCATCATCGGACTGCTGGGACCGTGCCCGGTCGGCGCCGACGAGCTGGCGCGCAGCGCCGGCGTCGGCGCCCGGGTTGTTCAGACCGTGCTGCTGGAGCTGGAGCTCGACGGCCGGATCGAGCGGCACGGCAGCGGCACGGTCTCCCTCGTCAATCGCTGAGCGGATCCGCATCGACGTCGGCGAGGTGGCGCATCACGTCGAGACAGCCCTGCAGGATGTAGGCGGCGGCGAGCTTGTCCACGAGCTCTCCGCGGCGTGCCCGCGACGCATCGGCCTCGATCAGCGCCCGGGTGACCACCGCGGTTGACAGGCGCTCGTCGAAGAAGACGTGGGGCAGAGGCAGGATCGGCGCGAGATTGCGCATGAAGGCGCGGGTGGATTGCACCCGCGGCCCCTCGCTGCCGTCCATGTTCAGTGGCAGGCCGACCACGAGGCCGCCGACCGCGTGCTGTCGACACAGGGCGGCGAGACGTTGCGCGTCCGGGATGAACTTCACCCGCCGGATGGTCTCCAGCGGCGACGCGATCTGCCGTCCCAGGTCGGAAAGGGCGAGCCCGATCGTCTTGGTGCCGAGGTCGATGCCGATGAGGCGCGCGCCGCCCCGGGAAGCGGTCGCGAAGGCGCGGATCGCGTCGTGATTCATGAGTCGGCCTGCTTGCTCCGGTTCAAGGTTGCCTCCGAAAAGCCCTCGAAGCGGGCCGGCAGGGGTTCGGTGCCGGGCCCGAGCACCAGGGCAGCGGACGGACCGGTCACCCGGCTGAAGAAGTCCGTCAGGTTTTCGCCGCCGAACCGGATTGCCTCCAGATCCGGCGCGAGCAGCCAGATATCGTATTCCTCGCCCGTTCCGGACACGTCCCAGAACAGGAAGCCGCCATCCTCGGCCACGCCGAAGAAGCAGGCGCGCTCGATGAGGCTCGCATCCCCGCCCTCCACGTCGAACCGGTGGGGCTCGCTGCCCGTCTCTAGGATCATCACGGCGGCGCCGACACTGTGGGCGATGATCCCGGCTTGGGTCACGAGATCGCTGGCTTCGAACGGCGCGGGAACGGCGATTCGGAACTGGCCGCCCGCCAGACCGATGCCGCAGGCCCGGCAGAAGGCGCGATACGAGGCCGGGAGCGCAAAGCCCAGCTCCGCCGCTGCACGGTCGAGCGCCGCTTCATCCGCCGTGAACCCCGGCGACAGGCTGGTGAAGACCTGCTCCCACATCGATTCCACTCCGTCGTCCACAGCCTTGCGAGGCTCCGTAGATCACCACCGGTGTGCGCGGAGCCGTTCGCGAATAGGTAAGTTAATGCTTCGTTAAACCTTGCCACGGGTGTCCGCCTTGTCGACCGGCCAGATCTCCTCAGCCGTCCCGCCCCAGCGCGGGCCGACGATGACCCGCAAGCAGTGCTGGATGCTCCTGCTCGCATTCGAGATCCTCGTCCTCGGCTTCGCGCAATCGATGTTCCAGCCCGTCCGGCAGCCCGGGATCACCATCGAGATGTCCGTGAAGCCGAACCACGTGGTGACGTGAGGCACGGACCTGAACCCTGCCAAGCTTCGTCGCGTGGCGCGTGGAGCCAGCTCCGAAATCTGCGGGCGGACGAGCGAATGACACGGCGTGCCCGCGTTGCGGCGCGTCGAAGGCCGGTGCTATAGCCCGACCGATCCTGGGAGACACCTCCCGGACAGGGACGAACGGGACGGCATGTCGGTCGACGAGAAGACGGTTCGGCGTATCGCGCATCTGGCGCGGATCGCGGTCACCGACGACGAAGTCGGACCGCTGCAGGGCGAGCTGAACGCGATCCTGGCCTTCGTCGAGCAGCTCGGCACCGTCGATGTCTCCGGCGTGGAGCCGATGACATCGGTGACGCCGCTGGCCATGAAGAAGCGCGAGGACGTCGTGACGGACGGCGGCCGCGCCGCCGACGTCGTCGCCAACGCGCCCGAGACGGAGGACAATTTCTTCCTGGTTCCGAAGGTGGTCGAATAGGCCGGACTCGACCCGGACCTTACGGACCGGTTTTCTGGCGGGCAGGCGCGCGGCGGCGCGCGCAGGGACGTGAACAGCGTGAATCCGAACGAACTTACCCTGGCCGAGGCGCGCGACGCCCTGAAGGCGAAGCGGATCTCGGCACGCGAGCTGACGCAGGCGCATCTCGACGCGATGGCGAAGGCCCGCGCCCTGAACGCCTATCTCCTGGAAACCCCGGATCGCGCGCTCGCGATGGCCGACGCGTCGGACCAGAAGATCGCCGCCGGCGAGGGCCGGCCGCTCGAGGGCATTCCCCTCGGAATCAAGGACCTGTTCTGCACGCACGGCGTGACCACCACGGCGGGCTCCAAGATCCTCCAGAACTTCGAGCCCCATTACGAATCGGCCGTGTCGGCCAATCTGTGGCGCGACGGCGCCGTGATGCTGGGCAAGCTCAACCTCGACGAATTCGCCATGGGCTCGTCGAACGAGACCAGCGCCTTCGGCAACGTGGTCTCGCCCTGGCGGCGCCGGGGATCCGACGCGCCGCTCGTACCCGGCGGCTCCTCGGGCGGATCTGCCGCCGCCGTCGCGGCGCGGCTCTGCCTCGGCGCCACCGCGACCGATACCGGCGGCTCGATCCGCCAGCCTGCAGCCTTCACCGGCACGGTCGGGATCAAGCCGACCTACGGCCGCTGCTCGCGCTGGGGCACGGTGGCGTTCGCTTCGTCGCTGGACCAGGCCGGCCCGATCGCCCGCACGGTCCGGGACTGCGCGATCCTGCTCGGCTCGATGGCCGGCGCGGACGCCCGCGACACGACCTGCGCCGACCTGCCGGTGCCCGACTTCGAGGCCGCGGTCGCGCGCGGCGTCAAAGGGCTGACGATCGGCATCCCGAAGGAATATCGGGTCGACGGCATGCCGGCCGAGATCCAGAAGCTCTGGGATGACGGCGCCGCCTGGCTAAAGGCGGCCGGCGCGACCATCAAGGAGATCTCGCTGCCGCACACGTCCTACGCGCTGCCGGCCTACTACATCGTGGCCCCGGCCGAGGCCTCCTCGAACCTCGCCCGCTACGACGGTGTGCGCTACGGCCTGCGGGTGCCCGGCAAGGACATCGCCGGCATGTACGAGAACACCCGCGCCGCGGGCTTCGGCCGCGAGGTGAAGCGCCGGATCATGATCGGGACCTACGTGCTCTCGGCCGGCTACTACGACGCCTATTACGTCCGGGCCCAGAAGATCCGCACGCTGATCAAGCGCGACTTCGAGACGGCCTACGCGAACGGCGTCGACGCCATCCTGACGCCGGCCACGCCCTCGGCCGCCTTCGGCATCGGCGAGAAGGCCTCGGCCGATCCGGTGGAGATGTACCTCAACGACGTCTTCACCGTCACGGTGAATATGGCCGGCCTGCCGGGCATCGCCGTGCCGGCCGGCCTCGACGGACAGGGGCTGCCGCTGGGACTGCAGCTGATCGGCCGCCCGTTCGACGAGGAGACGCTGTTCGCTGTCGCCCAGGTGATCGAGGATTCGGCGGGCCGCACCGCTCTGCCCGAGCCGTGGTGGGCATGACCGTCCCGTTCTATCCCTGGACAGTCTGGATCTGGGCCGGGTTCGACCCGGCGCTGATCGTCGTCGCCCTCTATCTCGGCTGGACGGCGAGCCAGTTCGGCAAGGTGTTCATCGCGGCGATCGCGGCGCTTGGCTTCTCGGTGCTGTTCTCCTACGCGGTGAGCGCGGCCAGCATCCCGTGGCCGGCCCCGATCACCCATGACGGGCCGACCTTCTTCCCGGTCCGCGCGGTCGCGGCGCTGCTCTGGGCAATCCTCGGCTACGGCGCGCGCCGGGCGGTCCGACGCCGCGCTTGACCCTGCAGGCAGGGGCCTCCTAAGAAATCTCTCGCTCCACGCACACGGCGATGCCGCCGTCTTTGCGAGCGCAGCGAAGCAATCCAGTGGCGCTCCGTCTGGACGCCTCGCGCTTCCCTGGGTCGCTTCGCTGCGCTCGCGATGACGGTGTCGCCTCGAACGCCAGCCGCCTCCGGACCGACCATGAACGCACCCGTCGACCCCAAGAAGCTGATCAAGGGCGGTCTCCACGATTGGGAGGTGATCGTCGGCATGGAGATCCACGCCCAGGTCTCCAGCCGCGCCAAGCTGTTCTCCGGTGCCTCGACGGAATTCGGCGGCGAACCGAACGATCATGTCTCGCTGGTCGACGCCGCGATGCCCGGCATGTTGCCGGTGATCAACGCGGAATGCGTCGCACAGGCGGTGCGGACCGGCCTCGGCCTCAAGGCTAGGATCAACCTGCGCTCGGTGTTCGACCGGAAGAACTACTTCTATCCCGACCTGCCGCAGGGCTATCAGATCTCGCAGTACAAGGACCCGATCGTCGGCGAGGGCGAGGTGCTGGTCGACATGATCGACGGCTCGTCGATCACCGTGGGCATCGAGCGCCTGCACCTCGAGCAGGATGCCGGAAAGTCTCTGCACGATCAGGACCCGACGCGCAGCTTCGTCGACCTCAACCGGTCGGGCGTGGCGCTGATGGAGATCGTCTCACGGCCGGACCTGCGCTCGTCGGAGGAGGCGAAGGCCTACGTGACCAAGTTGCGCACGATCCTGCGCTACCTCGGCACCTGCGACGGCGACATGGAGAAGGGTTCGCTCCGCGCCGACGTGAACGTCTCGGTGCGCCGTCCCGGCGAGCCGCTCGGCACCCGCTGCGAGATCAAGAACGTCAACTCGATCCGCTTCATCGGTCAGGCGATCGAGACCGAGGCGCGCCGTCAGATCGCGATCCTGGAGGATGGCGGGACGATCGATCAGGAGACGCGCCTGTTCGATCCCGGCAAGGGCGAGACGCGCTCGATGCGCTCCAAGGAAGAGGCGCACGATTACCGCTACTTCCCGGATCCGGACCTGCTGCCGCTGGAATTCGACCAGGCCTACGTCGATGCCCTGGCCAAGGAGCTGCCGGAGCTGCCGGACGCCAAGAAGGCGCGGTTCGTGTCCGCCTTCGGCCTCTCGCCCTACGATGCCGGCGTGCTCGTCGCCGAACGCGCCTCCGCCGACTATTACGAGGCGGTGGCGAAGGGTCGTGACGGCAAGGCCGCGGCGAACTGGGTGATCAACGAGCTGTTCGGCCGCCTCAACAAGGAAGGGCTCTCCATCGAGGCGACGCCGGTCTCGGCCGACCAGCTTGGCGCGATCATCGACCTGATCGGCGAGGGCGTCATCTCCGGCAAGATCGCCAAGGACCTGTTCGAGATCGTCTGGACCCAGGGGGGCGACCCGCGCGCCGTCGTCGAGAGCCGCGGCATGAAACAGGTCACCGATACCGGCGCCATCGAGGCTGCGGTCGACCAGATCATCGCGGCCAATCCCGACAAGGTCGCCCAGGCCAAGGCGAAGCCGACGCTCCTCGGCTGGTTCGTCGGCCAGACCATGAAGGCGACGGGCGGCAAGGCGAACCCGGCCGCCGTGAACGCGCTGCTCAAGGCGAAGCTCGAGATCGAATAACATCGTCCGACGAGAGGCCGTCGAAGCGACTGCCCGGATGGGTCGTGTTCGCCTCGACGTCTCACGCCGGGCGATCCGAACCGTCATTCCGCGGCGCCGCAGGCGAGCCCGGAAGCCAGAGTCGCCGACGCGCCAGGACATCGCGCCGTCGGCAGGTCTGGATCCCGGGCTCCGCTGCGCGATCCCGGGATTACAGACGAAAGCGTCTATTGAATTGCCGATCACCGCTCGCGGTCGCCGTCGTGATGCCACGACGAGATCCCGCCACGGCAATGCCGGGCAGGTGATGGACGAACACATCCTGACTTGAAACCGCGGCAGAACGGCTCAAAGTGGGGCCTTTCGCGCATTCGAAGACGTGCCATGCGTGGCCGCTTCTGCGCCCCTGGAGCCGCGTCCGTCCGGCTGTTCGTATTGTGCCGCTGAATTCCGGGCCGAACCTGTCCCTGAACCGTCTATGCGGCGTTCCGCTGCGGTGGAGTCATCCCTGTCTCCTCCAGCTTCTCGACAACCGTTACCATTGCGAAACCTATGGCATCTAGGTTTCCGGCCGGTCCGTGCCCGCTCTCGCCAAGCACAGGGAGAGACTGCGCCTGTCCACCGGACCGGTCAATAGCGATTTCCCCGGCAAATTGCTTTTTCACTCCACTTGATCGCGGGGCCGCGCCGCGGCGCGTGCCGGTTCAACGACTTGGATCGATCCGACCGCGCCGCGAAATATTGCCTGGCGCGCGACTCACTTGCCGGCGCCCATATTGTTCTCAACCAGAAAGCGGATGCCGCGGTCGAAGGATTCATCCGTGTCGCCGCGCAGGTCGACGCTGTAGGCCCTCTCGGGCGCTGGTCCACGGAGGGACTTCACGTAGACGTTGAGGTTCAGGATCAGGTTCGAAACCTTCTGGACCTCCCCGGTGATCGCCACATCGGCGCCGAGCTTACGGGCCAGTTCGTCGGCGCAGCCATTGCACCGGCGCAGATCGGCACTTTTGGCAACCTCATCCCGGACCGGGTCGACCGAGACCACGGTGAACAGACCCCTCTTCTGAAGCAGGTCGCGCAACTGCGCGCTCACCCGTTTCAAGCGGGCCGTGTCCGCCGTGTCGCTCGGCACCGGTGACAGGTTCGAGAACTGGAAGTCGAACACCGCAGCCTTCTCGGGGGCGGCCGAGGCGGATCCGCCGACGACCAGGAAGACAGCGATCAGGCTTGCGGATCGGATCATGCGCGTGTCCCCGTCGAGGCATACACGGGGACAACACGGCGGATGGCGCCGCGATCATATCCGGGCGGGCGTCAGCGCCTTTCGGCCTCGGCGGTGGGGCCGGTCGCGGGTGTCGCGAAGGCAGAGACGCGCTCGCGCAGGTCCATGAACCAGTTCGGAGCTGGAGCGCGGCCGCCGTTGATGACCACGGTCGCGGTCATGCCGGCGATCAGCGGGACATCGGGGGGGACATGGTCGATGCGGATGCGCACCGGGACACGCTGGGCGAGGCGCACCCAGGTGTAGACCGGGTTGACGTCCGGCAGGCCCTGGGTGCTCGCGGCGGCGTTCGCGGTCGAGATGCCGAGCGTGATGCTGTCCACCGTCCCGGTCAGGTGCGGATCGAAGCCCATCAGCTTGACGTCGGCGCGGTCGCCCACGTGGATGTTGGGCATCTTGGTCTCCTCGAAATAGCCGTCGATCCAGAACGAATCCGTGTCGACGACGCTGATGTTCGCGGTGCCGGTGCGGGCGTAATCCCCCACGCGCATCAGCAGGTTGGTCACGCGGCCGTTGACCGTGGACTTCACCTCCGTCCGTTCGAGGTTGATCCTGGCCTGCCGCAGCTGCGCCTGCGCGCTTTCCAGCGCCGCCTCGGCGATCTTGGCGGTGCCGGCAAATTGCTGCTTCTCCTCGATCGACGTGGACACCGTGGTGAGTGCCTGCCGCCGGGCCGATTGCGCATTCTTCACCTGGAGGTCGGCCTCGCGATTCTTGACCTCGGCATCCGCGGAGGTGACCGACACCTCGAAATCGACCGGGTCGATCACGTAGAGGACGTCACCCTTCTGGACGACTTGGTTGTCGCGGACACGCACGGCGACGATCTGCCCGGCGACCTGCGGGGCGATATTGGCGACCTGTACGCGGACGGTCCCGTCCCGCGTCCACGGTGCCGCGACGTAGAATTCCCAGACGAAGGCGGCCGCGACGAACGCAGCCAGGAGGATCGTCCCGGTGGCCGCCAGCCGAAAGATCTTGGCAGCGCGGCCGCGGCGCGGGACGACCGGAAGGGGATCGGCCCGGTTCGCCTTGCCCGTCCGGGCGGGCGTCTTGGGATCATCCTCGTCGGCAGTCGTTTCAGGCATTCAGACCAACGCAATGAGCAGAGCGAGGACGCAGACGTAGATGCCTGCCTCGGCGAGCGGGGAGTTGGCAACGTAGCGGCTGAAGCGGATGCGGGCGAAGAACCAGCGCAGGAGAAGAAGAATCACGAACGCGGCGAGCGCATAGGCGACGAACGAGGAGATCAGAACCCCGCCAATATCAATGTCCTCGTACATGGCCGTCCTTCGAAAATCCGCTCGTCAGAATAGCGCAATGTCGAGGCGGTGGAGGAACCGCCGGTGGCGCGTGATGGTACGCGCCGCGCTAATCAGATCGCTGGCGGCGCGCGCCGTGGTGAGCCGCACCTGTCGATCATGCCGTGATGCGGCGCGGATCAGATCGCGCGCGGCCGTTTCAAGGGCGCGGTCGTCGCCGGCCGCGAGCCCGGCGCGGGCACGTGCGATCGCGTCGCGGAGCGCCCCGACCGCCGACAGCCGGCGCAGCTCCGCGTGAGAGCGGGCGGCAGCCGCTTCCAGCCGGGCGAGGGCGAAGGCATGGGACAGGCTCGCCCGCCGCACCGCGCTGCTCCCCGAGCTGTAGCCGGCGAACTGGAACAGGCGGTCCGCATTCAGACTGGTGCGTGTGGTGGCGTCGCCGCCCTCGCCGACGAGCGCGTCGGCCAGGGTCCGCCGCGCCGAATCGAGGGCGAAGACCCGCTGCTGGGCGGGCGTCACGGGGAGCAGGATTCGCACGACGATCGACAGGATGACGGCGGCGACGATGACGAGAAACGCGTTCAGCAGGAACGTGAGAGCGTCGTAGGTCTGCGGGTTCGACGGGCCGAGCAGAACCGGGAAGAACACGATCACGATGAAGCCGATGCCGAAGGTCTTCGGATTGAGGGTCAGGAAGCAGCCGACGAAGATCACCGGCGCCATCACCATCGCGAGCATCGGAAAGCCCTGCACGCCGTTGAGCAGCGCGAAACGGGCGATGCCCGCGAAGGTGGCCGCCATCGTCATGCCGATGACGACACCGTTGGCGAATTTCTTCGGGTCGGGCGTGACCGACGAGAGCGCCGCGGTGGCCGCGACCTGCACCAGCGCGAAGGAAGCCTGGGGGAGGCCGAGCGCCACGAAGGTGGCGGCCGTGGCGGCAAAGGCGAGCGCCACCCGCACAGCGCCGCGCAGGGCCACCGGGAAGTCCCGGTGCGTCGGCAGGCTGGCATCGCGCAGCGGCATATGTCCGTCGGCCACCGCGCGAATGCCGTCCTGCGCGAAGGTCGCGGCACAGACGAAATCCAGCGCCCGCTGCAGCACCACGACCTCGTCGAGGGGCCGGTTGCCGTCGCGGATCGCCGCGTCGACGAGGTCGCGCAGACGCCCGTCGTCCCGGTCGAGGGCATCGAGGCTCGGCGCGTCCGCGACCCGCCGGCAGATCGCCAGGGCCTCGGCGACGGCCGGGCTCGGGTTCCGCAGATGGGCGGCGGCAGCCGCCGCCGTGCGGACCGATGCCGCCATCACGTAGAGCGCCGCGATACAGCTCCGCGCGCCCGCGGCCCGGAAGCGGCCGTCGTCGAGTTCCCCGGCAATGGCGCTCGCATCGGCCCGCATCGGCGCGATGGTGCGGATCAGCGCGGCGGTCCGCGTGGCACCGAGGTCGCCCTCCGCCAGCGTTTCGCGGGCGTAGGCCCGCGTCCCGTCCCAGGCGTTCCGGAGCTGCGGCAGCAGGGCTCGCCACGTGCTGGGAGAGGCCAGCGCATCGTTAATGAAGGTGATCGCCACGATGCCGAGCACGATCACGGCAACGCGGGACACGGCGGCGTCGAAGGTGCCCTGCGGATTGTCGATCTGGCCGAGCGCGATGATCGCCACCGTGTAGCCGGACAGCATCGCCCCGTAGGCACGGGTGTCCTGCAGGTATTGCGCGACGAACACGCAGAGGCCGAGCCAAGCCGTGAATGAGACGAACAGCAGGACCCGGTCCTGTCCGAACAGCGCCATCACCACGATCGACACGGCGGCGCCGATCAGCGTGCCGAGCAGACGGTAGATCGCTTTGGAGATCGCCTGCCCGCGCTTCGGCTGAGCGAGAATGGCCACGCAGGTCGCGGCCGAGGAGGCGCTGTCGAGCTGAAGCCAGAACGCGGCCGCGAGGGCCAGCATCATGGCGATCCAGATCCGCAGGGCGAATGCCCAGGCCGCAGGCCCGGGCACCCAGTCATCCAGGACGTCGACGGCACGATCGACGATCGATCCGGACGGTCGGACCGCGCTGGCGGCGGCCTCAGCCATGCCGGATCGGTCTCGAACGGGATCGCCGCTGTTGCGCCGTCATCATCCCACGCCCCCCGGCGATCCGCAGTTCAGGCAAAGTAACGAAGCGGACGCTCTGCGGTTCGCACGCGACTCACGCTTTGTCGTTGCCCTTCAGCCGCTTGTTGCACTTGCTCCAGAACTGCGGCCATTTCGGCCCCTGGGCGGTCTTCTGCGCATCGGTGAGGCCGCGCCACTCGGCGCCGCATTTCTTCTGGCGATCCCGGGCAGCGGTCTGGCCAGCACTCGGCTGTTTCGTGGCAGGCGCGGCCGGCGTTGTGGCCGGCGCCTCGGATGTGGCCGGCGCCTTGGCTGGTGCGTCCTTGGCGAGAAGGGGCTGCACGGCGAGAAGCGGCACAAGCAGGGCCGCGATTCTTACGAGACGGTCGACCATCGGACAAACTCCCCCTTTTCGCGTCGCCTCGACGCACGAGCGGGAGTTTCGCCGCTCGGCCGCGGCGCCGGCAAGTCCGCGGCGGGCGCTGCCAACAAGCAGGACCGCGCATCTCGGAATCGTGAGCTGCGCAATCGCGTTGCCCTTGAGCGCGGCGGGGAAATCGTCTTCACTGCCGGAGGTGTGCGAACTCGGCGGAGGACCACCGCGCCGCCGACAGTTCGGTCGAGGAGCAGGCGAAGCATGGCAGCGGTGTCCGGGCGGCCGATCGACGTCCATACCTGGAGTACGCCGAACGGCTGGAAGATTCCGATCATGCTGGAGGAGTGCGCGCTCCCGTATCGGATCGTACCGGTCGATATCGCCAAGAACGAGCAGTTCGCCGCCGACTTCCTGGCGATCTCACCCAACAACAAGATCCCGGCGATCGTCGACCCCGACGGTCCCGGCGGGCAGCCGATCTCGGTGTTCGAGTCCGGTGCGATCCTTCAATATCTCGGCCGGAAGACCGGCCAGTTCTATCCGGCAGACGAGCGCGCCCGCGTCGCCGTCGACGAGTGGCTGTTCTGGCAGGTGGCGGGTTTCGGCCCGATGCTCGGCCAGACGCACCATTTCAAGATCTACGCGCCCGAGAAGGTGCCATACGCGATCGACCGGTTCACCGCTGAAGCCAAGCGACTCTACGGCGTCCTGGAGCGGCGCCTGGAAGGCCGCGCCTATCTGGCTGACGCGTATTCCGTCGCCGATATCGCGACGTTCACGTGGGCGAAGCTGAATTTCAAGCAGGGCGTCGACATCAACACCCTGCCCAATGTGGCCCGCTGGCTGGAGAGCATCCTGGCGAGGCCGGCGGTGCAGCGCGGCCTCGCGGCGATCTGACTGACGGACCGCTCAGTTCTTGTTCGCGGCCTGCTGGTTCACGTCAGGCACCCGTGTCCAGGTCTGCGAGCCGCACAGGATCTTGAGCATGCAGCCCGAGACATTGAGTTCGGCCTCGCTCTCGCGCTCTAGGCTGACCGTATAGATCTTGCCTTCCTCGATATTGTAAAGGTCGCCCGTGTATTTTGCTTCATCCGGCTTCAGACCTTCGATCAGCTGGAGGCCGATCACCGGCCGGGCGCGCTTCTTCGGGTCCGGGTTCTTGAGGTCGGTGCGCGGGGCGCCGTTGTCGAAGGTCGGCACCTTGAGCCAGACGACCTTGCCGCAGACCAGCTTTTGACCGGGGCCGCAGCGATCGATCCGGATCTTGGCGCGGCCATCACCGGTAAGCCAAGTCCCGGACGGATCCTTGCCGGTGTCGGCGGCGGCGGCGGAGAGGCCGGTGAGAAGCAGGGCGGCGCTGAGAGCGAGTCGCATGGTTCGTCTCCGGGGATGAGGCATCGCGGATGCCCGAGGGGTGGACGAAATCGGGTGGTGCGTGAGAGAGCCGCCGCAATCGGGCGATTTTTCGGCGGTGTTGCGGCAGCGCCACGGCCGCGCTTGCCGCGGAGACGGCCGGCGCGCGGCTTGAGGCCCCGGAGGGCGCCCGCTATAAGCCCGGCGCCGAAGCGAAAATCTCGCTGCCGCGGCGCGTCAGGACAGCCGGCGCGTCGCACGCCTTTTCCACAGACAGACCGGACATACCATGGCCACCGAGCGCACCTTCTCGATCCTGAAGCCCGACGCGACGCGGCGGAACCTGACCGGCGCGGTGAATGCCGTGATCGAGGAGGCGGGCCTGCGGATCGTCGGCCAGCGCCGCATCCGTATGACCAAGGAGCAGGCCGAGAAATTCTACGAGGTGCACAAGGAGCGCCCGTTCTTCGGCGAGCTCGTGACCTTCATGACCTCCGGCCCCGTGGTGGTGCAGGTCCTCGAGGGCGAGAACGCGGTTGCCAAGTACCGTGAGGTCATGGGCGCCACGAACCCGGCTCAGGCCGCCGACGGCACGATCCGCAAGAAGTTCGCCGAGTCGGTCGGCGAGAACACCGTGCACGGCTCGGACAGCGCCGAGAACGCGAAGCTCGAGATCGCACAATTCTTCCAGGATTCCGACATCGCCGCGTGAGGCGAGGAGCGGTGGCGGGTTGGGCACACCGACCCGCCATTGTCGCGCGCGGCACCCGGCCGCGTGGGGAATGCCGCTTCGTGTGTCCGGACCGTCCTTGACGGAACGGAGCCCGGAAGCGTCCAACGGCCGAGCTTATCCAATCTCAGCCTCCGGACCGCCACGACCATGACGATGCGCCGCCTGCCCCTGCTGATCGCGACCGGTCTGTTCGCGCTCGGCGCGACCGCCGCCTATGCGGGCGGATCCTCGGCCCCGTTCCAGCAATACGAGCCGGACCCGGCCCTCAAGACCGCCACGAAGTCCAATCTCGAAGGCCGCGTCCGCCACGCCTGCACAGTCGTCCAGGCGCGCTTGACCAGCGCCACCGAGGCGTCCCTGGAGCGCCCCTGCGGCTGCTACGCCCGGCAGACGCTCCGCAGCCTCGACGCCTCCGAGATTGAGGCCTACCGGACCACCGGCTACTTCAACGATTCCGCCCGCGCGAAGGCGCTCTCGGCGCTGGACAGCTGCAAGCTGCAGCGCCCGGTCTGAGGACAAGCCCGCGGGATTGCTTCGGGCAGCACGGCCCTCGAACGACGTGGGTGGGTCAACCAAAACGCCTACGTCTCGAAGACCTAGCTTTTTTAGACATGCGATCCCGTGTCCGTACACCCGCACAGACAAGGGGATCGCGTTGAGGTCGGCACCGGATGCGCGACCTGAATCGGATCGACGGCGGTCCTAGAGGCTGAACAGCGCCCCGTCCGGCGCCGCATCGGCGATGACGACACGTTCGCCGTCCAGGCGGGCGCGGCCGCTCGCCACCAGGGCAAGGACCTGCGGGTAGAGGCGGCGCTCCTGCACGATCACCCGGTCGGCGAGGCTGTCGGGATCGTCGTCCTGGCGGACCGGGATCGCCGCCTGGGCGACGATCGGGCCCGCATCCAGCTCCGGCACGACGAAATGGACCGTGCAGCCGTGCAGGCGCACGCCGGCGTCGAGGGCCTGCCGGTGCGTGTGCGTCCCCCTGAACAGGGGTAGGAGCGACGGATGGATGTTGAGCATCCGGCCGGCCCAGGACGCCACGAAACCCGGCGTCAGGATCCGCATGAAGCCCGCGAGACAGACCAAGTCCACGTCGGCCGCCCGCAGAGCGGCGTCGAGGACGGCATCGAAGCCGGCGCGGTCGGAAAAGGCCTTGTGGTCGATGGCCTGCGTCGGGATGCCCGCTTCGGCCGCGCGGGCAAGACCCGCGGCCTCAGGGCGATTCGACAGGACCAGCACGATCTCGGCCGGGTAGGCAGGATCCTTCGCGGCCTCCAGCAGCGCCACCATGTTCGAGCCGCGTCCCGAGATCAGGATCGCGACGCGGGTCTTGCGCGCGGTTCCCATCAGAGAGCGAGGCGCCCGCTGAAGGTCACCGGTTCGGGGCCACGCGCGGTGATCCGCCCGAGGCGCACCGGTGTCTCGCCGGCCCGGGTCAGGGCCTCGTCGACGTCGTCCACCGCGTCGGCGGCGGCGATCACCACCATGCCGATCCCGCAATTGAAGGTGCGCAGCATCTCCGCCTCAGCGACACCGCCTTCCCGGGCGAGCCAGCCGAACACCGGCGGCGGGGTCACGGCGTCAAGGTCGATCGCGATGCCGACCTCGTCCGGCAGGACCCGGGGGAGGTTGTCGGGGAAGCCGCCGCCGGTGATGTGGGCCAGCGCCCGGATCCCGTCGGTGGCGCCCAGCGCCGCGAGCAACGGCTTCACGTAGATCCGGGTCGGCTCCAGCAGCGCCTCTCCGAGGCGGAGGCCGGAGGCAAACGGCGCCGGCGCGTCCCAGCCGAGGCCGCTCTTGGCGACGATCCGGCGGACCAGCGAGAAGCCGTTGGAATGGACTCCGGACGAGGGCAGGCCCAGCACCACGTCGCCGGGCCTGATGCCCGCCCGCGGCAGCAAGGTGCCGCGCTCGGCAGCGCCCACCGCGAATCCGGCGAGATCGTAGTCGGACCCGTCGTAGAGGCCCGGCATCTCGGCGGTCTCGCCGCCGATGAGCGCGCAGCCGGCCTGTCGGCAACCCTCGGCGATGCCGCGCACGATGTCGGCACCGACACCCGGGACCAGCTTGCCGGTGGCATAATAGTCGAGGAAGAACAGCGGCTCGGCGCCCTGGACGATGATGTCGTTCACGCACATCGCCACGAGGTCGACGCCGATCGTGTCGTGGCGGCCGGTCTCGATGGCGATCTTGACCTTGGTGCCCACGCCGTCATTGGCCGCCACCAGGATCGGGTCGCGGAAGCCTGCTGCCTTCAGGTCGAACAGGCCCCCGAACCCGCCGATCTCGGCATCGGCGCCCGGGCGCCGGGTCGAGCGCACCAGCGGCTTGATCGTCTCGACCATGGCGTTGCCGGCATCGATATCGACGCCCGCCGCCGCGTAGGTCAGCCCCGTCTTCGGCTCCTTGCCGTCCCTGGCCGTCATGCCCGCGCCACCTCGTTCAATACAGGCTCCGCTCTAGCGGCTTACCGCGTGGTGCGCGAGTCGCCGCAGCGGCGCCTTGATCGGCGCAGGCCGCATACCCACTCTGCCGAGTGGCGAGGTGTGCTGCGGGGGAAGCGTCATCGTGCGCACACGGGCTGTGATCGGGCTGGCCGCTTTCGTCGCCCTCGGACTCGTCATCTACCTGCTCCGCGAGGTGATGCTCCCCTTCGTGGCCGGCATCACGCTGGCCTATCTGCTCGATCCGCTGGCCGACCGGCTGGAGCGGCTCGGCCTCGGGCGGCTCGCGGCCAGCCTGCTGATCCTGGCGCTGTTCGTCGTCGCGCTGATCGTGACGCTGCTGATCCTGGTCCCGCTCACCGCCAACCAGATCGTGGCGCTCGTTAACGCCCTGCCCGGGATGGTGTCGCGGCTTCAGGCCATCATCGCCGACCGCTCAGGGAGCCTGCTGGAGCGCATCGGCGGCGCGAATGTCCTGAGCGAGCTGCAATCCTCGGTCGGCACCCTCGCGACCCAGGCGGGGACCTGGCTCCTGGCCTTCCTGAAATCGCTCTGGTCGGGCAGCCAGGCGCTGATCTCGATCGCGTCACTCCTGGTCGTGACGCCCGTGGTCGCGTTCTACATCCTGGTCGATTGGGACCGGATGGTTGCCGCCATTGACGGCTGGGTGCCACCGCGGCACCGGGCGACGGTGCGGGACCTCGCGCGCCAGATCGACGGGGCCGTCACCGGCTATGTCCGCGGCCAGACGCTGGTCTGCCTGATCCTGGGGACCTTCTACGCGGTCGGCCTCTGGCTGGTGGGCCTGAATTTCGGGGTGCTCATCGGGCTGATGGCAGGGTTCCTGACCTTCATCCCGTATGTCGGGACCCTGACGGGCTTCCTGCTCTCGGTAGGCGTCGCGCTGGTCCAGTTCTGGCCGTCCGCCGACTGGCTGCATCTCGGCCTGACCGTCGGCGTGTTTCTCGTCGGCCAGTTCCTGGAAGGCAACGTCATCTCGCCG